>CAIJRK010000022.1 GCA_903823025.1 uncultured beta proteobacterium | reverse complement strand
GCGTCTTGGCCTTTATGACCCAGGCCATGAAGGCTCACTTCGGCTTAAACCCAACACCTTCCCTCATTCCGATTGGGGTGGGGTGAACGCGTACCAAAAATGAGGTTATGAAATTTCCAGCTTTTTCATTCCACACCGCCGCCCCCAACATTAAATTTATGCTTATTTAAGGACTCCATGGTTACTGCTTACCAACCGCGTTTTACCGCGATCTCTTACGATGGCATCGACAGCAACACGCCGATGCCGGATCTACCGGAACTCTTGGAGCGTCATGCACAGCGGGGCGGCTACGACCCCCGCACAGGCCAATTGACGCCCTTTAAAAATATGCCGGATGATCTTGATGAGAGTCTGATTAACCAAATGCTCGACAGTCTGTGCGCTGCTGTCGAGGCGGGTCTTGGCACGCCGGCCACTTTTTTCAAGGACTTCTTTGCCACAGCGCAAGATGTGCAAAACTTCACCGATGCGCTTGACGACTATTCAGCGGAGGGCACCTTCTGGGTTAATGACCGCCATTTCAATGCCTTCATCAACGCGGTTAACGCTTATGAAGAAAGTGGCGCAACCTATGCGGCCATGGCGGATCACATTCGGGCGCTTTATGAAGTTGAGCGCGAACAAGTCCAAAAAATAGCTAAAACAGGCAGTAAAAAACCCCGCTAACGCCGTCTCCCGGCCATCGGGGGTCACAGACTCGCGCCCGTTGTTTGGTGGGCTGCCTGTTAAAAAGTTTCCCAATCGTCATCAGCACGCGCAGGAGTGGCCTTGGCGTTGTAGGTAGCGAGGGGCTTGGGCAATGAAACTGGCACCGCTTTTGGCTGGAATTTGGGTTTAGGGTTAGATTGAGCGGCCGTCGATTTGAACCCTGTCGATGTCAAACCCGATGGCTCGACTCTTGATCTGGCCGGTGCTTGGCGCATGGCTTGCTGAACGGGCATCCGGGGCGCAACAGGTGAGCGCGCTGCGGCAGAGGCCGAGATTATTTTTTGCACAGCGGTGCCGAGTTTGAAAACCATCACGGTTTGCACGAGTTCGCCCGCCTGACTCTTGAGGCTGCTGGCCGCCGTCGCCATTTCCTCAACCAACGCCGCATTTTGCTGGGTGGTCTGATCCATTTGAGTCAAAGCTTGGCCCACCTGCGCCACGCCCGAGGCTTGCTCGTTGCTGGCGGCACTGATCTCGCCCATGATGTCGGTCACCCGCTTGATGGAGGACACGACTTCAGCCATTGTGTCGCCCGCCTGGTCAACCAGGAGAGAGCCATGTTCGACCCGCTCCACACTGGCCGTAATGAGTGATTTGATCTCTCTGGCCGCTTCAGCACTGCGCCCTGCCAGGGAGCGCACCTCGGAGGCGACCACCGCAAAGCCACGCCCCTGTTCTCCTGCGCGCGCTGCTTCAACAGCCGCGTTCAAAGCCAAAATATTGGTTTGAAAAGCAATGCTATCAATGACGCTGATGATGTCGGCAATCTTGCGTGAAGAGTCGTTGATGCCCTTCATCGTTTCAACCACCTGATCGACTACTACGCCACCCTGAATAGCCACCGTGGACGCGTTCAAGGCGAGTTGGTTAGCTTGGCGGGCGCTGTCTGCATTTTGTTTGACGGCGGCGCCCAGCGCCTCCATAGACGCGGAAGTTTGCTCCAGGGCACTGGCTTCTTGCTCAGTCCGGGCAGATAGATCGGTGTTGCCTTGGGCGATTTCGGAGCTAGCCGTTGCCACGCTCTCGGAGCCTTGACGCACGCGTGAGACGACCTTGGCCAAGTCGTCCTGCATATCGTGAAGCGACTGCAACAGCTGACCAAACTCATCCTTGCTGGTGACCTCAATGCGTGTGGTGAGGTCACCGCTGGCCACCCCTTTGGCAACCGCAATAGCTTGACGCAATGGCTTGACAATGCTGCCCATCAACAACCAGGCGAAGACCACCGTCATGATCAAAATAATCGTGCCCAAGCTATACAAGACCCAGCGACCTTCTTGGTAAATCTCTGCCACCAGTGCGGCTTGACTGTCCATTTTTTCACGTTGGTATTGGGCTAAACGGTCTATTTTTGCCACATAAGCTTTGCTGATTGGCGCAAATCTCTCATCTAATATTTTGTTGGCCTCGTCCGCCATACCCTGCTTTTTAAGCGACGTAATCTCATCCCGACTACTGCTGTAGGCTTTGCGAATCTCCATGACCTCTGCAAACATCGCCTTTTCGGTGTCTGAGGTCATCAATGGCTCAATGTCTTTCAGGAGTTCACGGGAACGGGCTGCAGTGGCCTTGGCATCTTCTGCAAAAAAATTCACCAATGAAGGGTCGCTGCTGCGCGCAATAGCGCCCGTTCGGCGCACAGCGACGGCCACCTGCATATTCCACTCAGAGACCAGCCGCTCAGTGCGAATGGGGTTATCCACCATGAACGCTGTCGCTTTCGCCACAGAATTCAACTCCGTGATGCCGATGACAATCGCCAGTAAAGAAAGCAGAAAGACCGCAGCAAAACCCAGACCGAGCCGACGCACGACAGATATGTTGGTGAAAAAATTCATGATTTATTTTTTTGCCCATAATAAGAATTGCAGTTTTGCGAAGGAAAACCCTTATTGCATTATGGACTTCGCGTTAATTGGTATTTCCGGCGAACAACACCACGCGGGTTAAAACCAGCCTCTGCGCTTAGGGCGGCATCGCAAAGCTCACCTTGACCCATGCGACGCACCGTTTAGGTTGGTCTTTAGTGGGGGTAGCCATACTGACCAGCGACCAAGACCGCCTGAATGCGGTTTTTTACGCCAAATGCCCTAAAAACACCGCTAACATGCGTTTTTGTCGTTTCTTCACCAAGTTGCAGTTTTTGACTGATTTCCCGGTTAGTACAGCCTTGGAGCAATAAAAACAACACTTCTTCCTGACGCGGCGTCAGCGCCAGGCTGACATGTGCAAGGCCACTCACGCTCGCTGGATTTGCCAGACGGGATGCCGCGATGAGATCAGCAGAAACCACCACCTCACCCGCGAGCACCTGTCGCAAGACCGACAACAAGTCTTGGCTCATGCCATCTTTGGTCAGAAAGCCCGCCGCGCCTTTGGCCATGACCTGACGCATGATTTTGGGATTAACCGAGCCGGAGAGCATGACGATGGGCAGTTCAGGATGTTTTTTGCCGAAAATAGCAAGCGCCGCCATCCCGTTCATATCAGGCAGGTGGTAGTCCAGCAACACCAGATCAAGGTCGGGGTGCTGCGCGGCCAGTTCAAAAGCGCGGGCACAGTCGGGTGCGTCCAGCACATCCACCTGCGTATCCAGCCCTTTGAGAACCTGACGCAGGCCCTCCCGCACAAGGGCATGGTCATCAACTACAAGAATTTTCAAAACCTTTTATCCTGCCGTTTTCTTACAATAGAAGTTATGTTTGTTCACCTACGTCTCCACACCGAATTCTCCGTCGTTGACGGCACCAACCGCCTTGATGATATCGTTAGTTGCGCCGCCGCCGACAGCCAACCCGCTCTGGCAATCACCGATTTAAGCAATCTTTTTGGCGCTATCAAGTTTTACAAGGAAGCCCGAAAACGGGGCATCAAGCCGCTGATTGGCGCTGAAATCTGGCTCGAAGGGCTGAACAAAGACGAGGTCACCCTGTCGCGCCTGATTGTGTTGGTGCAAGACAAACAGGGCTACCTGAATTTGTCGGAAATGCTGGCGCGGGCCTGGACGCAGCAGGGCACCAAGGCGCAAGCGTCGGTCAACCTGGCTTGGCTGACCGAACTCAATGCGGGACTGATTACCTTGTCGGGCGCTCAAGCCGGGCCGGTCGGGCAAGCACTGGTGCTAGGCGACGAGGCCCGCGCTTTGAATGCGGCCCAACAGTTAAGCCGTATTTTTGAGCACCGTTTTTATCTGGAATTGCAACGCGCCGGTCGCCCGGAGGATGAAGCTCATGTGGTGGCGACGGTGCAACTGGCCGCCCGCCTGGGTTTGCCGGTGGTGGCGACGCACCCGGTTCAATTCACCGAACCCGATGATTACGAGGCACATGAGGCGCGCGTGTGCATTGCCGAAGGCGAGATTTTGGGCAACCAGCGTCGCGTGCGCCGCTTCACACGGGATCAGTATTTCAAGTCGAGTGCACAAATGCAGGCTTTGTTTGCCGATGTGCCCTCCGCGCTGGCCAATACGCTGGAGATTGCCAAGCGCTGCAGTTTGACCTTGGTGCTGGGCAAGCCTCAGTTGCCCGACTTCCCAACGCCCGAGGTGAATGGCGAGCGCCTATCGCCCGAAGCGTACTTTCGCCACACCTCGCATGAAGGTCTGGCAGCGCGGTTGGCGCACTTGTACCCGGAGGAGGCCAAGCGGGCGCTAGAGCGGCCCCGCTACGTGGAACGGCTGGAGTTTGAGATCGACACGATTGTCAAAATGGGCTTTCCGGGTTACTTTTTGATTGTGGGCGACTTTATTAACTGGGCCAAAAACAATGGTTGTCCGGTCGGGCCGGGCCGGGGTTCTGGTGCGGGTTCTTTGGTCGCTTACTCCCTGAAAATTACCGACTTGGACCCGCTGCAATACAACTTGCTGTTTGAGCGATTTTTGAATCCCGAGCGGGTGTCGATGCCCGACTTTGACATCGACTTTTGCCAGACCAACCGCAATCTGGTGATTGATTACGTGAAGGGCAAATACGGCAAAGAGGCAGTCAGCCAGATCGTGACCTTTGGCACGATGGCCGCGCGTGCCGCGATTCGTGATGTGGGCCGGGTGCTGGACATGAGTTACAACTTTTGCGATGGCATCAGCAAGCTGATTCCTAACAAACCGGGCGTTAGCGTCAGTTTGCAATTACCGCCACCAGGCCGCAAAAAAGACGATAAAACCGTTTACGCAACCGAGGCCGAGCCGATTCTGGCCGAGCGCGAGAGTAAAGAGGAAGACGTTAAAACGCTGTTGGAACTGGCCCGCAAGCTCGAAGGCATGACCCGCAACATCGGGATGCACGCGGGCGGCGTGCTGATTGCGCCCGGCAAACTGACCGATTTTTGCCCGCTCTACCAGCAACCGGGCAGCGAATCGGCGGTGAGTCAGTACGACAAAAACGATGTGGAAGCCGTGGGCTTGGTGAAGTTCGACTTTTTGGGCTTGGCCACGCTCACGATTTTGGAGATTGCCCGCGAGTTCATCGTCAAGCGTCATCCGAGTGAAAAAGATTTCGCGTTTGAGAATCTGTCGCTGACGGACGCCAAAGTTTACAAGCTGTTTTCGGACGGCAAGACTGAGGCGGTGTTTCAGTTTGAATCGCGCGGGATGCAAGGCATGTTGAAAGATGCCAAGCCGACTCGGCTGGAAGATTTGATTGCGCTTAACGCGCTGTACCGGCCCGGCCCGATGGATCTGATTCCCAGCTTTGTGGCGCGCAAACATGGCCGCGAAGAGGTGATTTATCCGCATCCGCTGGTGGCTGAGATGCTGTCTGAAACCTACGGCATCATGGTTTATCAAGAACAGGTGATGCAGACCGCGCAGATTCTGGGCGGCTACTCGCTGGGCGGCGCGGACATGTTGCGTCGCGCCATGGGTAAAAAAGACGCCGACGAAATGGCGCAACATCGCCAGATTTTTCGCGACGGCGCGGCCAAGAATGACATCAACACGGCCAAGGCCGATGAGATTTTTGACTTGATGGAGAAGTTTGCCGGCTACGGTTTTAACAAGTCACACGCAGCGGCTTATTCCCTTTTGGCCTACCACACCGCTTGGCTCAAGGTGCATTACGCCGCCGAGTTTTTCTGCGCCAATATGACGGTGGAAATGGGCGACACCGACAAGCTCAAAGTCTTGTACGAAGACGCTGTGAAGATGGGGTTGACCTTTGAGCAACCCAATGTGAATACGGGCGTGAGCCGCTTTGAGCCGATCACCGACAAGATGATTCGTTACGGCTTGAGCGCCATTAAAGGCTCGGGCCAGCAAGCCATCGAGGCGATTGTGGCCGCGCGTGAAGGCCGGGGCGCTGGCCCGTCGGGCGACGTGGTTGGCCCCTTCACAAGTCTGTTTGATTTTTGCGTGCGGGTGGATCGCAGCCGCATCAACAAGCGCACGGTGGAGGCGTTGATCAAGGCCGGTGCTTTTGACTTGATTGAACTCAACCGCGCCAGCTTATTGGCGTCAGTGGATCGGGCCTTTGAATTTGGCGCGGCAGCCGTGGCTAACGCCAACCAAGGCGGCTTGTTTGACATGGGTGGTGAAGACGACCACGGCTCCAGCACGCAAGAACCTGATTTGGTGGACGCGCCCATATGGGGCGTCAAGGAACGGCTTGTTTTTGAGAAAACCGCTGTTGGGTTTTACTTGTCTGGTCATTTGTTTGACGAGGTTATTCTGGAGGTTCGCCGCTTTGCCAAACGCCAGATTGACGACTTGATTGACACGCGTGAACCGCAACTCATGGCCGGCATCATCACCGATTTTCGGGTGATCAATGGGCAGCGCGGCAAACTGGCTTTGTTTAAATTAGATGATAAATCCGGGGTGATTGAGGCCCGTGCCGACGAGGCGCTGATCAATGCCCATAAAAATCTGTTGAAAGATGACGAGCTGGTGATCATCATGGGCCAACAAAAACCAGATCGTTTCTCGGGCGGGATGCAGTTGACCGTGACGCAGATGTGGGATTTGGATCAGGCGCGTTGTCGTTTTGGCAAGTTTTTGCGCGTGGCGGTGAATCCCGATGCGACTGGCAAAGCGCCTGATGTAGCCCGGATGATCAAAGACTATCCGGCGCAGCGTGAAGCCACGGAGCAGGGCGAACTGGTTCGCGGCTTAGGCGTGCGCTTTGCGGTGTCGCGCCAGTGCGAGGTCGGTGCAGCCTCGGCGGAATTGCAGCTGGATGAGCACGCCCAGTTTTTTCCAACCAACGAGGCATTAGCCAGCTGGCGCGAGCAAGCAGCGCAAGGCCAGTCCGAGATCGTTTACGAGTGAGTTGCCCCTTGCTTGATGACTTAGAACCTGTTCATGATCTTTAGTACGCGTTCACCCCACTACCCAACTGATTTCATAGTGTTGTCGGGATTTGTGCAAAAACAGGTCAGAATTGATAGCAATGCAAATTAATCTACGGCAAGCCAGCCCGAAACCCCAAACGCT
>CAIJRK010000021.1 GCA_903823025.1 uncultured beta proteobacterium | reverse complement strand
TCGATCACGCTCGATTTTATAGGCTGATTTGAGAGCCGATCTTTGGCTGGTAGAGAGAAATTTCTGCATACTCGTATTTTCACATTTAGCGGCGAGGAGAATTCATACTTCTGGCTGCATTTCGATTCGCGATTGCTATATACCGGCGAGCATGAATCAATTGATTGCGGAAGGACGCGTTCTTTTTCCGTCTGATACCAGTCGCCGTCCCATGCTCAAGCGGTTCAGGAATGACATGAAATCAGATGCTAACCCCGTGTCAACATGGCTCACCGATGTCGGGCTGAACACCGAGGCGACCAAAGATATTCAGACCTTGTTTCAGTCAAACATTTTTGATTATTCAAAGCCACTGTCACTGATTAATCACCTGGTTCAGACCTCTACTTCTGAGGATGACATCGTCCTGGATTTCTTCGCCGGTAGCGGAACCACGGGCGAAGCCGTCATGCGCCTCAACGCGCAAGACGGCGGCCATCGTCAATTTATTCTGGTTCAAATCCCGCAACCCATTGACCCCAAAAAGCAAAAAGAAGCGCATCGTTTTGTGACTGAAGACTTGGGCAAACCGGCCACGATTTTCGAGATCACCGCCGAACGCCTGCGCCGCGCCGGACAACGCCTTGAAGCTGCGCAAGCCACCCAGGCGCAAAACCAGGGCACCTTGCTGGAGGCCGCGCCACCCGTGGACACCGGCTTTCGGGTCTTCGATTTAGTCGAGGACACGCAGGCGCTGATTCTGCGTCAACCGCTGGTTGACGTGACGCAGGACGACCTGAGTTTCTTCATCGAAGGCGGTGTGGTGTCAGACCTACCGGCAGAAAATTTGGCATTAACAGCAGAACAGGCCGTCGCACAAACGGCGGCACCCGCTGATGCCGTGGCAGGTGCGGCGTCCATCACCGTCAAAGAAAGTCGGGTGCTCTACAACCTCCTGCTCGCCGAGGGCTTGCCGCTGACGACGCGCCTGATTGAAGTCTTGCCGCGTGCCGTCTATCTGGCCGACGATGTTGCGCTGATTTTGCAAGCCGTGCCGCTGGACACGTTGACCGACACGCTGCACCAACTCAAGGCCGAGGGCCGGGCGGCGCGCGCCTTGACCGTGTATGCGCCCGGCATCCAGGACGATGACTTTATGCAGGGCATCAAAACCTTGTCCGAGTCGTTGGGCTATTCCAGCGAAAAACTGCGTTTGCGCGGCTAAAAAGTTAAAAACAGCGCTAAAAGAATCATCAAAACTATGAGTCAGCAATTTCAATACACGCGGCTTTTGTACCAGCAACAGGCGGTGCAAAGCATTGTGGATGTGTTCGCGCAGATGCGTTTCTCTGCCCCCGAGCGCCCTGAAGTCAACCCCGGCTTCAGTCCGTTCGAGGCGGCCCCGGCGCTTAAGGCGGGCATCGTGCAGGTGCGCCAGAACAACGCGGTCAGCATGGGCGAGGTCAGCGTCGCCACGACGGCGACGCCCACGCTCAATCTGGACGTGTTGATGGAAACCGGCACCGGCAAAACCTTCACCTTCATTGAAAGCATTTACAAACTGCATCAAGAACATGGCCTGTCCAAGTTCATTGTGCTGGTGCCCAGCAACGCGATTCGCCAGGGCACACTCAAAAGTCTGGCTAGCACGGCGGCATTTTTTGGCAAGGAATACAACAACCAGAAAATCAATGTGCTGAACTATTCCAGCCGCACGGTGCAGGCGTTTATTCACCAGGCGAACGCGGGTATTTCGGTGCTGGTGGCGACCAGTCAGTCGTTTAACAAAGACAAGAACACCATCAACCAGCGCGGGGTTGAGGCCAATTTGTTTGGCCGCGCCAAGAGTTACATGGAGGCGCTGGCCGCCATTCGGCCCGTGCTCATCATCGACGAGCCGCACCGCTTTGAAGGGGCTAAAACGGTGGCGTATTTAGCCAAGTTCAATCCGCTGTTCACGCTGCGTTTTGGGGCCACGTTCAAAGGCGATTACAAAAATCTGATTTACACGCTGGACAGTCTGGAGGCGTTTCGTCAAAAGCTGGTCAAAGGCATCACGGTGGACACGGTGGGTCACACAGCCTGTGATGCCCATGCGTTGTGCTACCTGTCCACCAGCGGGCGCACGGGTGACAAAGCCGCGCACATTCATTACCAGACGCTTGACGGCAAGAACGCCACGGCGGTGGTGCAGGTCAAAGACAATTTGGGCGAGAAGACGGGCATTGCGTATCTGGACGCCTACGTGGTGGAAAACATCACCGGCAAAGAGGTGTTGTTTACCAATAGTTTTGCTCTGCCGCTGGGCGAGGCGTCGTCCTACGGCATGTTGGCCGATGACATGCAGCGCCTGATGATTGAGCGCAGTATTGCCAACCACTTTGAGCGCGAAGAGGCGCTGTTCAAACGCGGCATCAAGGCGCTGAGTCTATTTTTTATTGATGCCGTTGCCAAGTATTTGCCGCAGGGCAGCAAGCCCGCCGTGGTGCGCAACCTCTTTGAAGCGTTTTACAAAGTGCAGCTGGCCAAGACGCTGGACAAGCCCGATTTAGACCCCGCCTACCGCCAGTACCTGACGCGCAGCGCCGCCGATGTGTCGGTGGTTCACAAGGGTTACTTTGCCCGCTCGCACAGCGAAAAAGGCGAAGAAGAAGCGATCAAGCTGATTTTGGAGGAGAAAGAAAAGCTGCTGTCTTTTGACACCGATTTGCGCTTTATCTTCTCCATGTGGGCGCTGCAAGAAGGCTGGGACAACCCCAACATTTTTACGCTGTGCAAGCTCGCGCCCAGTCATTCCAAAATCTCCAAGCTGCAACAAATTGGCCGGGGACTGCGTTTGGCGGTCAATCAGGATCTGGCGCGCATCGCCTCGGATGACGAGGCCTTTGAGCAGATTAACGAACTGGTGGTGGTGGTGCCCGCCACAGAGGGCGACTTTGTCGCGTCGATTCAAAACGAGATTGCCGCGCACAGCGTGCAGCGCGTCGCCCAAGTGCTTAACGATGGCGTGCTGGCCGAGTTTGGTGTCGCCATGAGCACGCGGGTGGCAAACCGGGTGCTTGATGTCTTGGCCCACTTGGGCGTGATTACGCTGGACGACTTGACCAGCCAAGCCACGATTGTGATTGACCGCGCCGCCTATCAAACCCGACGCGAAGCCATTTTGGCGGGCGTTGCGGCAGTGCCGGGCGCGAACGCGGGCCACCTGCAGGCTTATCTGGATGCGTACTTTGAGGGCTATGGCCGCGTGAAGGCCAAGGCCACGCCGCAGCCGCCCCGGCTCACCGTCAACGCGGTCCAATACGCCCGCTTCAAGCCACTGTGGGACAACCTGAACCGCGCCGCTGTGGTGCGCTACGAGCTGGATTCTCCGACGCTGATTAAAAATATCGTGGCAAAAATTGAAGCGCGCTTTGATGTGCTGCCGATGGCGATGCGCGTGACGCGCACCACAGGCGTGGAGACCGTTCACCGCGTACAAACCACGCAGTCGGCCTATGAAATGAAGCCGCATTCGGTCTATACCCTGGGCGATTTTGTGCGCGAGTTGGCAAACGCCACCAAGCTCACTTACCGCACCGTGGCCACCGTGCTCCAGCAAATGCCACCGGATAAATTTGCACTGATGGCGCACAACGAAAACCGGGCGTTGGCGGTGTTGAAAGATATTTTTATCTGGTCAATTTACGAATTGATCATCAACAAAGTGTCCTACCAGTTGCGCGAAGTGCGCGTTAAAACGGCGCTGACCGATACCACGGGTGCGCTGGTGAGCAGCCTTGCTGCGAGTCTGTGCGGCAAGGAAATTTATCCGATAAGCAACGCGGCGGTGGTCGGCAAGTCCTTGTTTAACGAGGCGGTAATGCCGGTGGACAGTGGCATTGAACGCAGCACGGTGGATGAAGCCAACCTGGACGCGATTACCGTGTTTGCCAAGCTGCCCAAAATCAATATTCCGACGCCCGTAGGCCACTACAACCCTGATTTTGGCTATGTCCTGACCCGTCAAGGCCAAGCGCAGGCGCTGTATCTGGTGGTGGAAACCAAAGGTTATGACGCCGAGAGTGCGTTAGGCCGCAAAGAGGCGCTGAACATTCAAAGCGCCCGGCAGTTTTTTGAGGCGCTCAAAGCCCAGGGCTTCAACGTGCAGTACCAGACCAAGCTCAACGGCGAGAGCCTGGTCGAGATCATGACCTCGATTGACCAAGGTCATTAACTACGCGGTTTATCCGACCCGCATACCGGGTTGCGCCCCGGCAAACGGCTCCAGCACGTAGAGACCCGGATTGGCTTTTTGATCTGCGTGGCTGGCGGCCAGCACCATGCCTTCGCTGATGCCAAACTTCATCTTGCGCGGGGCCAGATTGGCCACCATCACGGTGAGTTTGCCGATCAGGTCTTCGGGTTTGTAAGCGCTGGCAATGCCGCTGAAAACGTTGCGCATTTTTCCTTCACCCACATCCAACGTCAGGCGCAGCAGTTTGGTGGACCCTTCCACCGCTTCGCAATTCACGATTTTGGCGATACGCAAATCAATCTTGGCAAAGTCGTCAATGCTGATGGTGGGCGCGATTTCTTCACCGCCCGGCACAGTTAATTCAGCCGCTGCTGGCGCGGGTTCTACATTGGCGGGCGCTTCAAACAAGGCTTCCAGTTGCTTGATGTCCACGCGCTGCATCAGGTGTTTGTAGTTGCCAATCGTGTGGCCCGTTCCCAACGCCTGACTGGTGTTGTCAAACGCCAAGGGTTGCACGCCCAGGAAGGCTTCGACCTGGGCGGCCAGCGTGGGCAGCACCGGTTTGAGGTAAGTGGTGAGCACGGCAAAGGCTTCGATGCAGACGGTGCAAACATCGTGCAAGCGTGTTTCCATGCCTTCTTGTTTGGCTAATTCCCAAGGCTTGTTGGCGTCCACATATTCATTCACGCGGTCGGCCAGCAACATGGTTTCGCGCAAGGCTTTGGCATAGTCGCGGGTTTCATACAGTTGCTCGATGCTCACGCGCTCGATGCGCAGTTGGGTCAGCAACGCCGCGCCGTCGTCCGAAATCTCGCCCAGCTTGCCGTCAAAACGTTTGGCAATAAACCCCGCCGCCCGTGACGCAATGTTGATGTATTTGCCTACCAGATCGCTGTTGACCCGTGCCATGAAATCTTCCGGGCTGAATTCCACATCTTCATTGCGGGCGTTCAACTTGGCCGCGATGTAGTAGCGCAACCACTCGGGGTTCATGCCCAGACCGAGGTACTTGAGCGGGTCTAAGCCGGTGCCCCGGCTCTTGCTCATCTTCTCGCTGTTGATGGTCAAAAAGCCATGCACAAAAATCGCGTTCGGCGTTTTGCGGCCGCTGAAATGCAGCATCGCGGGCCAGAACAAGGTGTGGAACGTGATGATGTCTTTGCCAATAAAGTGGTATTGCTCCGTCGTTGGGTCGGCCATGAACGCGTCGTAATGTTGCGCGCCTAGCGCGGCATCACCGGCTAATTTAACGAAGCGATTTTTGAGCGAGGCCAAATAGCCAATGGGCGCATCCAGCCAGACATAAAAGTATTTACCCGGCGCGTCAGGGATTTCAATGCCGAAGTAAGGCGCGTCGCGGCTGATGTCCCAGTCGCCCAAGTCGCGCTTGCCTTCTTCGTTGGGCAGCAGCCATTCCTTGATCTTGTTGTAAACCTCGCTTTGCAGGTGCGCTTGGCCGCGCTCATTGCTGGCTTGCGTCCATTGCTCCAAAAATTCAACGCAACGCGGGTCAGAGAGTTTAAAGAAGTAATGTTCGGAGTCGCGTAGCACGGGCGTGCCACCGGTCAGGGCGGAGTAGGGGTTGATCAATTCGGTGGGGCTGTAAACGGCACCGCACGACTCGCAGTTGTCGCCGTACTGGTCTTTGGTGTGGCACTTGGGGCACTCGCCTTTGATGAAACGATCCGGCAAAAACATGTTCTTTTCGATGTCAAAGAACTGTTCAATCACGCGGGTCTCGATCAGGCCGGCGGCTTTCAGGTCGCGGTAAATCTGTTGCGCGAGTTCATGGTTTTCCGGGCCATCGGTGGAATGCCAGTTGTCAAACCCAATGTTGAAGCCTTCCAGATAAGGCTTGCGACCAGCGGCAATGTCGGCGACAAATTGCTGTGGCGTTTTGCCCGCTTTTTCAGCCGCAATCATGATGGGCGCACCGTGCGCGTCGTCGGCGCAAACAAAATGCACTTCACTGCCCATCATTCTTTGATACCTCACCCAGATGTCAGCCTGGATGTATTCCATGATGTGACCGATATGAAAATTGCCATTGGCATAGGGCAGGGCGGTGGTAACAAAGAGTTGGCGTGTCATGGTTTTTTGGGCTTTCAGGAGGTAAACCTGATTTTAATCACGCCCCTTCAAGACCCGTGGTCTGGCGGGATTTGTGGCGCTGTGTTGGCCAATAAAGAGGTGTGCATGACTACAATCGCCAGCTTCAATCGGCCAGCGCCCGCCTTTCCAAAATACCCCTTTACGCGACAACATGACTTATCTCAACTTAAACAGACGCCATTTGCTGGCCCTTGGTGCGGCTGCACTTCATCCGGTCGCTTTTGCAGCGCCGCGCCGCTCCGGTCATCTGATGGTGGTCGGGGGCGCGGAAGACCGCTTGAAAGACAAAATCATCTTGCGCCGCTTTCTGGAACTTTGTGGCGGACCGAATGCCAACATTTTGTTGTTAACGGCGGCCAGTTCAGACCAGCCCGGCGCTTGGCGAGGTTATGACCAGGTGTTTCAGGAAATGGGGAGCACCCAGGCGTCCCAGCTCGCCATCTCCGGCCCGGACGAGGCCAACGACCCGGCCATTGCCGCCCGAATTCTCAACGCGGACGGCATCTTTATGACGGGTGGCGACCAGCGCCGGTTGATGGCGTCCTTGTGGGAAACCCTTGCCACGCGCGCCATGCACACTGCTTTTCATGCGCGCGGCTGTTGCATTGGCGGCACCAGCGCGGGGGCAGCGGCGATGTCGCGCATCATGCTGGCCGAGGGTGACACACCGCCACTGCCGCAAAAAGACGCTGCCGTTCTGGATGTGGGGCTGGGGTTTGTGGACAGCGCCATCGTCGATCAGCACTTCTCACAGCGGCGGCGTTTGGGACGGTTGCTGTCGGTGCTGGCGCAGCGCCCCGATATGCTGGGTGTGGGCATCGACGAAGACACAGCGCTCATCATTGAACGGGGTCGCGGGATTGAGGTGATTGGTCAAGGCGTGGTGACGCTGATTGATGGCCGCCGGATGCGCTCTAACTTTAACGACGTGGCGTCCAGTGAACCGCTTGAAATGCTGGGGGTGACGATGCATGTGTTGCCCGCCGGTCATCATTACCGCAGCACCGTCACCGAGCGTGGTATCTCACGCCCCATGCCAACGACCTTGCGCGACGCGATTCGGGTGTTGGTGGCGCCGGGGCCAATTCGGGGATGAGTGGTTGTTCAGCGCAAGCGCAGCGGGTCTTTGCGGCGCTCGGGGTGGGTCGTCGGGACGCCTGTTTCAGCGCTGCCTTTTAACGGCAACGGCGCGGGGTTGCGCCAGTCAAAAAATTTGCAAACCTCGCCTTGCTGGCGGGTGGCATCGGCATAGCCCAAGGCCATCAGCTCGCCGGTGTAGCCCCTCTCAAACAACAAGTAGCTCGCCAGCGCCGCGCCTTTCACATCGGCGGCGTTGGGCGACACGCCCACACCGCCAAGCAGGGCGCGCACGGCAGGCGGCAATTCACCCACATGGCGCGCGGCGATGTCGTCAAGCCGCTGTGACGGCGCAATCACCAGTAAGTCGATGGACCGCAAGGCGCTGGCGTTGCGGGCCTCGCACGGCACCAGGGACAGGGTCAGGTTGATGCGCCGCACACGTTCTACATCGACCGACAAGGCGTCCAAAAAGATGTTGGACAGCGCATGACCGGCAATCTGGGCCAGCGATGGGTAGCTGTTGTGGGAGGTTAAATCAAACGCGCTTTTAGGCTCATGCATTCGCCCCGCACCCACCACCATGACGCGCCGGGCACCCAAATGAATGGTGCCGGCAATCGGGGCGGACTGGCGCATGGAGCCGTCGCCAAAATACTCAATCTGGGCGTTAACTGGCAGCGCCATGGCCGGAAAAACAAACGGAATCGCTGAAGACGCCAGCAGGTGCGCGTGCGTGATGCGCTGGCGCACCGCCCGGCGTTGCGAACGCACCCACGGCAGGAGATGCGGCGCGCCTTCAAAGAAAGTGAGGTGTTCGCCCGAGCTGTAGCTGGATGCCGTCACGGCCAGCGCCTGCAAGTGACCTTTGCGAATCAGCGCGGGCAGACGTTCCAGCGGCACCAACTGGTTGAGCAAGTCGCCCAAGGGGGCATTGTCCAGCAGCGAGCGCGGCTTGAGCCGTCGCCATTTGGCAACCAGCCAGCCCAGCGAGAGCAGCGTCATCCAGGCCGCCCCGGAGCGCAACATGCTCAACGAGTCAGTTTGATAGACCTGCGCGGTGTGGATGTTTGTCCAGACGTTGACGAGGCGGCGCACGGTGGCGTCGAAATCATCCGCGCCACAGGCCAGCGCCGCTGCGTTGACGGCCCCGGCAGAGGTGCCGGTGATGATGGGAAAAGGGTTGGGTTGGCCTTGCGCACCTGCGGCTTTTCTGATGTCGGCGATGGCTTCGAGCACGCCCACCTGATAGGCCGCCCGCGCGCCGCCGCCAGAGAGCAACAGTCCGGTGAGGGGGGCTGGCGCGAGTGGGTTGGATGGCTCGTCATTCATGATCTGCAACTATCTTCGGTTTGAAACCTCCCTCTTGAGGGGAGTGGGTTGAAACAACAAAAACATTATGGGCTGCAACCGGGCGCGCCAAGCCCCCTAAAAACCCTGATTGGCCCGTAAGAACAGGGGTAAAACAGTCTTCGCTAGACTACAAGCCCTTCAGGAGAAAAATCAATGACAGTGACAGAACAGACGGTGATGGACGCCCTTAAAAGCGTGATCGACCCCAATACCGGACGCGACTTTGTGTCGTCCAAAGCCATCAAAAATTTCACCCTCACCGACGGTGATGTGGCCTTTGATGTGGAGCTGGGTTATCCGGCCAAGAGCCAGATTGCGGGCTTTCGCAAAGCCTTGATTGCTGCCGCCAAAGGCGTGGCAGGCGTGGGCAACGTGTCGGTTAACGTGCACATGAAAATCGCGGCGCATTCGGTGCAGCGCGGCGTGCAGTTGTTGCCCAAAGTCAAAAATATTGTGGCGGTGGCGTCTGGCAAAGGCGGCGTGGGCAAGAGCACCACCGCCGTTAATCTGGCGCTGGCGCTGGCTGCCGAAGGGGCCAGTGTCGGTTTGCTGGACGCTGATATCTACGGCCCCAGCGTGCCGATGATGATGGGCATCAGCGGCAAGCCCGACAGTGAAGACGGCAAAACCATGGAACCGTTGGAGAACTACGGCGTGCAGGTGATGTCTATCGGTTTTCTGGTGGCGCAAGACGAAGCGATGGTGTGGCGCGGCCCCATGGCGACGCAGGCGCTGGAGCAGTTGCTGCGCCAAACCAACTGGCGCGATCTGGATTATCTGATTGTCGATATGCCCCCCGGCACCGGCGATATTCAGCTGACCTTGTCGCAACGCGTGCCGATGACCGGCGCGGTGGTGGTGACGACGCCGCAAGATATTGCGCTGCTGGACGCCAAAAAAGGCATCAAGATGTTCGAGAAAGTTGGCGTGCCGATTTTGGGCATTGTGGAAAATATGGCGGTGCATGTGTGCAGTAATTGCGGCCACGTTGAACATATTTTTGGCGCCGATGGCGGCAAGAAGATGGCCGCTGACTACCACATGGATTATCTGGGCGCGTTGCCGCTGGATATGCAGATCAGGCTGCAGGCCGACAACGGAAAACCCACCGTCGTGTCCGACCCTGACAGCGAGGTGGCGGGTATTTACAAGGCTGTGGCCCGCAAAGTGGCGGTGTCGATTGCGGCTAAGAACAAAGACTTTTCGTCCAAGTTTCCGTCCATCAAAATATCCAAAGAGACTTGAAGCGGGCTTGCTATTTGTCAAAGGAGACGCCTGACAAGGTGTTAAGTTAACAAGCTAAGTTTTATTAACTTTTTGTTCCCGTGGAAGCGGGAACCTGCTGCCTCAACTTAGTCGTTCGTTGTTATGCCCGAGCTTACTTTTCCTTTTGTTGCAAGCGGTGCGCCGGTGGTTTTGGCGACGCCGGATCAGTTGCGCCGAACCGCGCGCCGGGTCTCGCAACTCAAAGGACGGCAACCTGACGGCATCTCGCTGCAAGAAGTTCGCTTGTTGCTAGGCCCGACGCCGCCTGATGGCTATCGACGCGACCTGTTGATTGAATACCTTCATCTTCTTAATGACGCCTACCGATGCCTCTACGAGCGGCATTTGGTTGCGCTGGCCAGTGCCATGAAACTACCCATGGCCGAGGTGTTTGAAGTCGCCACTTTCTACCATCACTTTGAGGTTCTATCGGACGACCAAACGCCCGCTGCACTCACCGTTCGGGTGTGCGATAGCCTGAGTTGCGCGATGACGGGTTCTGTGGAACTGATGGCGCAATTGGTCAGTTTTTCAGGTGACGCCGTGCGTGTGATTGCCGCCCCTTGTTTAGGCCGCTGCGAACAAGCGCCTGCCGTGCTGGTGGGTCAAACAGCGGTGCCCAAGGCGGATGTGGTGCGGGTGCTGGCCGCTTGCAAGTTGGCGTTAAATCCATCACCCGTGCCTGTTTCTCCCTGGCAAGAAGTGACGCCTTTCATTGGGTTTCAAACGTACCGTGCGCAAGGCGGTTATGCGCTGGCGACGGCTTTGATGCAGGGAAAAATTGCTGCAGAAGATGTGCTCAAGACGATGGAGGATTCGGGTCTGCGGGGTCTGGGTGGCGCGGGTTTTCCGGCGGGACGCAAGTGGCGCATCGTGCGCGAACAACCCGCCCCGCGTGTGATGGCCGTCAACATCGACGAAGGCGAGCCGGGCACATTCAAAGACCGTACTTATCTGGAGCACGACCCCCATCGTTTTCTGGAAGGCGTGCTGATTGCGGCGCAAGTGGTGGGCATTGACACCTGCTATCTCTACTTGCGCGACGAATACCACGCGGCACGCCAGATGCTGGCGCGTGAGATGGCCGCCCTGCAAGCTGACCCGCCTTGCGCGCTGCCACATCTCGAACTGCGGCGCGGTGCAGGCGCCTATATCTGCGGCGAAGAATCCGCCATGATTGAGAGCCTTGAAGGCAAACGCGGTGAACCACGCCTGCGTCCGCCCTACCTGGCGCAGGTCGGTTTGTTCGGGAAACCAACGCTGGAACATAACTTTGAAACGCTGTATTGGGTGCGCGATCTGGTTGAAAAAGGCCCGCAGTGGTTCAGTCGTTTTGGCCGCCGGGGGCGCCAAGGGTTTCGGTCTTTCAGCGTCAGTGGGCGGGTCAACTTGCCGGGGGTCAAAGTAGCGCCCGCAGGCGTCAGCGTGCAAGAGTTGATTGACCACTACTGCGGCGGCCTGTTGGACGGCCACACGCTGTATGCCTACTTACCCGGCGGCGCTTCGGGCGGTATTTTGCCCGCTCATCTGAACCACCTGCCGTTGGACTTTGACACGCTGCAACCCTACGGCTGCTTCATCGGATCAGCGGCTATTGTGGTGTTGAGCCAGCATGACCGGGCGCGTGATGCGGCCTTGAACGCCATGCAATTTTTTGCGGATGAGAGTTGCGGCCAATGCACGCCGTGCCGGGTCGGCACCGTCAAAGCAGCCCGGTTGATGGCCGCTGCCGTGTGGGACAACGCCACGCTGGACGACTTGAATGCCGTGATGGCGGAGGCGTCGATTTGCGGCTTGGGGCAGGCGGCCCCGAACGCGGTGCGCTGTGTTCAACAGTATTTTCCGCATGAGATTTCGGGCTGAATAGGCGAGGAGAATTTGAAATGAGTATCAGCTTCACGCTCAATGGTCATGCTGTTGTGGCTCAAGAAGGTGACAGTATTCTCCAAGCGGCACAACGTCATGGCGTCGCTATTCCTCATCTCTGCTTTAAAGACGGCTTGCGCGCTGACGGCAATTGCCGCGCCTGCGTGGTCGAAATAAAAGGTGAGCGCACGTTGGCCCCGAGTTGCTGCCGCAACGTCACAGCGGGGATAGAAGTGCAGAGCCAAAGCGCGCGGGCGCTAAAAAGTCAGAAGATGGTGCTGGAGTTGCTGCTCTCGGATATGCCAGAGGTGGGCTACAAATGGAACGAGGGTTCTCGTGGTCAGCATGGCGAGTTGAGCGACTGGGCAGAACGTTTGAACGTCAGCGTGCGCCCCGCCCTCAACGCCTTGCGCCGCGTGCCCCTGCAAGCCGACATCTCGCATCCCGCCATGGCCGTTCATCTGGATGCCTGCATCCAATGCACCCGCTGCGTGCGCGCCTGCCGCGAGGTGCAGGTGAACGACGTGATCGGCGTGAGCGGTCGTGGTTCTGACGCCCAAATTATCTTTGACCTGAACGACCCGATGGGCGACAGCACCTGTGTCGCTTGCGGCGAATGCGTGCAAGCCTGCCCCACAGGCGCGCTCATGCCCAAGACGCTGATCGGCTCGCAACAAGTCGATGCAAAAGTAGATTCCGTTTGCCCCTTTTGCGGTGTCGGTTGCCTGCTAACCTACAAAATAAAGGACAACAAAATCGTCGAAGTCGAGGGCCGCGATGGCCCCGCCAATCACAGCCGTTTGTGTGTCAAAGGCCGATTTGGGTTTGACTACGCGCACCACCCGCACCGACTCACGCAACCGTTGATTCGCCGCGCTGATGTGCCCAAAGACACGCAGGTGTCACGCGACCCGACGGACTGGGCCAGCGTGTTCCGCGAAGCCACTTGGGACGAAGCACTGGACTTGGCGGGCGGCCAATTCAAGCAGTTGCGCGACACCTTCGGTAAAAAATCACTGGCCGGTTTTGGCTCCGCCAAAGGCACGAACGAAGAAGCCTATTTGTTTCAAAAACTGGTGCGCACCGGCTTCGGCTCCAACAACGTGGACCACTGCACGCGCCTGTGTCACGCCTCCAGCGTGGCCGCGCTGCTTGAAGGCATTGGCTCTGGCGCGGTCAGCAATCAGGTCAATGACGTGGACCATGCCGAGCTGATTTTGGTGATTGGTTCCAACACATCGGGTAACCACCCGGTCGCCGCGACGTGGATGAAAAACGCGGCCCAACGTGGTTTGAAAATTGTGTCGATTGACCCAAGAGGCACCGATTTGGCCCGGCACGCCTGGCGCACTTTGCCGTTCAAAGCCGACACCGATGTGGCGCTGATTAACGCCCTGATTCACACGATTATTGAAGAAGAGCTGACGAACCAAGCGTTCATTGCAACCCGCGTCGCCAACTTTGAAGCGGTGCGCGAGGGCGTGCGCGCCTTCAGCCCCGAGGCCATGGCGCCGGTCTGCGGCGTCCCCGCCAGCACGATTCGGGAAGTGGCTCGCGCTTACGCCAACGCCAAAGCAGCGATGATCTTTTGGGGCATGGGCATCAGCCAGCACATCCACGGTACCGACAACGTGCGCAGCTTGATTGCGCTGTGCATGGTGGCCGGGCAGATCGGAAAACCGGGTTCTGGCCTGCACCCTTTGCGCGGTCAAAACAATGTGCAAGGTGCCAGCGATGCCGGTTTAATTCCGATGATGTTTCCCAATTACCAGCGCGTCAACGACCCGGCAGCACACGCCTGGTTTGAGAAATTCTGGGCGACAAAACTCGACGACCAGCCCGGCTACACCGTGGTCGAAATCATGCACAAAGCCTTGGCCCCCGAGAGCGACCCGCACAAGGTGCGCGGCATGTACATCATGGGCGAGAATCCGGCCATGAGCGACCCCGACCTGAACCACGCGCGCCGTGCTTTGTCCTCCCTCGCGCACTTAGTGGTGCAAGATATTTTCATGACCGAAACCGCGTGGCTGGCCGATGTGGTGCTGCCCGCGACCGCCTGGCCCGAGAAAACCGGCACGGTCAGCAACACTGATCGGATGCTGCAACTCGGTCGCCAAGCCATCCCTCCACCGGGTGATGCCCGACCCGATTTATGGCTCATTCAACAAATCGCCAAGCGCCTGGATTTGAACTGGCACTACGACGGTGAACATGACGGTGTTGCCGCCGTCTTTGAAGAAATGCGCCAAGCCATGCACACGTCTATTGGCGGCATCACTTGGGCGCGTTTGCAACGCGCGGGCAGCGTGACTTACCCGTGTTTGAGCGCCGATGACCCTGGTCAACCGACCGTGTTTATCGACCATTTCCACACGCCTGATGGCCGGGCGCATCTGGTGCCCACGACCTTGATTCCCGCCGATGAAAAGCCGGATGCCGACTATCCGCTGGTGCTCATCACCGGGCGGCAGTTAGAGCATTGGCACACCGGCAGCATGACGCGGCGCTCGCAAGTGCTGGACGCACTGGAGCCGGTTGCCACCGCGTCGGTCAACGCCCGTGAATTGGAAAAACTAGGTGTGGTCGCAGGTGCGTTGGTGAGTTTGCGCTCGCGCCGAGGTGCGGTGCAAGTGCGCTTGCGCCGCGATGACGGCACGCCCGACGGCACCGTGTTCATGCCCTTTGCCTACCGCGAGGCGGCGGCTAATTTGCTGACCCATGCTGCGCTTGATCCGGTCGGGAAGATTCCCGAATTCAAATATTGTGCGGTGGCGATGACGGTTGCAGAGCAAGTTCAAACGCCATGAGCGGTGTTTGAATCTGCCTCTCAAGCCTGACCCCGCCAACGTTCGCCCATTTGCTGCGCACGGCCTACGGCTTCCAGGGTTTGGAGCAGTTTGGGCAGGCTTTTTTTCCAGGGGCCACGGCCTTTGAAATGGGCTTCCAGTGCGGACAGGGTGAGCGGGTGGGGGCTGTTTTCGAGCACTTGGGCGACGGCGCGGACTTGTTCCGGCAAGGTGGCGGGCCAGGTTTGGACGGTGGCCGACGTGGTTTCTGTTGTTGGGGTCTTGTCAATTTTTGGCGGGTTTTCTTGGGGGAAATCCAGCGCCAGTCCTGTTTGTATTTGCGCTGGTAGTTCTTGATTGGGCAGCGATTTTGGCGGGTTCTGAAAGGCCGGGCGTAGCCAGCGGATGGTGTCTTGCGCTTCTTCGGCGGCGCGTCGGGCGTTGAGGGCGACCAGGCGCGACAGAAGTTCGCCTTGATCTTGGGTTGGGGTTGGTGCTTGGGCGTTTGCCAAATCGGGCCAGCCGTAGGCTTGGAGGACGGCGGTGTCGAGTTCGTCGTGCAGGTCTTTGAGGACGCTGACCAGACCTTGCGTGTGAATGGTTTTTTCTTTGGCCGTTAAGGGGCGGCCTTGGCGCAGGGCTTCGAGGACGTTGTAGAGGGCGGTCAGGGTGGGGGATTTTTCTGCTTTGGCGGCTTTCGTGGCGGGTGGCGTGTCCGTTGAGTTTGAAGGCAGAAGCCCTGAGACCCGTTTGCGGTGGGCGTCGATTTGTTCGGCGAGGAGGCTGATTTTTTCGCGTCGTTCGGGGGTCAGGCCGGTGTCTTCTTCGGGGAAGGGGAAGGTCTCGAAGCAGCGGGATTTGACGTAAACCGGGTCGTTGCCAACACCCAGCCAACTACCCGCCGCCAACGCCCACGCGCTGTGCGGGCGGCTCGATAACACGCCCAGGTGAAAGGCGTCGTTTGACGCAATGGCGATCAGTTTGTTGTCGGGCAGGATGGCGGCGTCCAGAAACTGGAAGGTGCGGTGTTTGGCAGTTTCGACGGTGGCGATATAGCGGGGCAGGCCCGCGAGTTGTTTGCGCATCACTTTGCGCGGTTCTCCGTGAATCCACCAGTTGTCGCGGTAAGTGGCGCGGTTGTTCTGGTCGCGCTCCGGTTTGACACGCTCCAGTAGCCATTGGTACACGGCGGGGTGCTGGCTGCGCAGTTGATCGGCGCTCAGACCGAAGGCGTCGATGACTTTGACGCCTCGCGGTGCGTCGGTCAGGTCGCGGCCATTGCGGTAGTCGCGCAGGATGTAGTGTGTCGGCGCTTGCGGATGCGCTGGCAGCAAGGCAGCGGCTTCTTCTGGCGTCACAATAAATCCGGCCCCAAAGAGTTGAACACCCCGGTTGCTGAGGTTTTCGTTAGCCTGTAAAGGTTTCGCCTCGGTGACGTTGGCCCCGATGCTCAAATCGGCATGAATCAGCCCGGTTCGCTCCCTCAAAGTCACATCGACTTCGCCGAACGCGCCGGTTTCTTCGCCGGTCACGGTCAACAATCGTCCCCAGTCGGAATCCGCCTCCAAATTCTCGGTCGGGTTGGCCCGTGCGGCCACCGTCATGGCAATGCGCACCGCCGCGCCGTTGGCACTGTCCACCCAAGGATGGTCGGCAATCGCGAACACCAACGACAGCGCGCTTTCGCCCTCCAGCGCCGCCTGCACCACTCGCCGGTTAAAAGTCTGGCGCAGACTGTTGGTCGTGATCAACCCAAATCGCCGCGCCTGCCCACGCCCGACCAAAGCCGCCGCGTGCGCCCACCAATACATCACAAAATCGGCGCTCTCCGGCACGTCTTTGCACACCCCGCGTAACGCCTCCACATAGCCATCGCCCAACGCGGCGCGCATCGTAGCCGCCCCAATAAACGGCGGATTGCCCACGATAAATTCCGCTGGCGGCCACACCGCCTGACACGGATTCAGGTAATGCCACTGCGGCACCTGAGCCGCCTCATCGGGCACCCAAGCTCCCGTGACTGGATGCGTTTTCAGCGTCACCCCATCCCAGCGTGTGAGCAATTGCCCTTCGGCGTCATAAGCTGGCGTTTGCTCACGCCACGCCAGCACGGCATCGCGGCACTCGATGTTGCCGTAATCGTGAACCACGGGTTCGGCCACGGCGGCGTTGCCCTGGGTGCGAATGTGCCACTGCAAATAGCCAATCCACAACACCAACTCGGCCAGCGCGGCGGCGCGTTCGTTGAGTTCAATGCCGCGCAACTGTTGCAGCGTCACCGTTTCGCCACGGAACGCCAGCGCGTCTTGCGACTCGCCCAAATCGGCTAACTGGTTGAGCACTTCGCCTTCAAGGCGCTTCAAATGTTCCAGCGTGACGTACAAGAAATTGCCGCTTCCGCAGGCCGGGTCCAACACCCGCACGGTGCAAAGCTGGTGATGAAAATCTTTCACCAACTGGCGGGCGTCACGCCATTTTTCACGCACGGCTCTGGCGTGCCGGTCGGCGCTGGCAAAGTCGGACTTTCGCTTGACCTCGACGGGCGCGGCTTCTAGCTCGGCGGCCTCATGCGCGAGCATTAACGCGGCGGCTTGCGCATTGGCCCAGTCCGCGCGCAACGGCTCAATGACGGCGGGCAACACCAGCCGCTCAACATAGGCGCGCGGCGTGTAGTGCGCGCCCAAAGCGTGGCGCTCGGCGGGGTCAAGCGCCCGCTCCAGCAAGGTGCCAAAAATAGCGGGTTCGACCTCGCGCCAGTTGGCTTGCGCGGCTTGGATGAGCAGGTCGATTTGCGCGGGCAGCAGCAACAGGCTGTAGCCGTCAGCGGCGCTGTTTTTGAACAATTTGCCGTTGAATTTGAGTACCGGCCCGGTCAGCGCCGCGCTGAAACCGCCGATGTCCATGTCGGCCCAGAGAATGCGCAGCATGTGTTGCAGCGTGGCGGGGGCGTCGCGGTGGGTTTTCAGCAGGCTGATGAAAGCGCCTTTGGGCAGCAATTCCACGTCTTCGGCAAACATGCTGAACAGGCAGCGCGTCAGGAATGCCGCGACTATTTCAGGCGTCGCTTGCGCCGTTTTGACGGGATTCGTTTCAAGCGATTTGGCGAGTTGCGCGAGCAGTTGAGCGACCTCGCGGGTGACTTCGGCGCTGATGCGTGCGGGGTTCAGGCTGTCGGGTGCCAGCCAAATCTGGCGCAAACGCTGGCGAATTTCAGGGCGGGCCAAATCGGCGAGTAGCAGGCGGTGGCGGCGCGGGTCTGGAAACGCCATGTAGGTGCCCCCGCTCAAGCTGAATTCGGCAAAGACTTCGATCACCGTGCCTACGTCCACCACCAATATGAAGGGCGGACGGCCTTCGGCGGCGGGCAATGCACGGGCGTAGCCTTCGCCTTGTTTGTGGGCGCGCAGCAGGCCATTGTCAAACCCTTTGGTGTGCGTGCCGGTCTTGAGCTTTTTGGCTTCGAGCACAAAATGGCCGCGCTTGTAGCAGTCAATGCGCCCGGGGCTGGTGGTGCCGTCGCCGTGGTTGAAGGTAACCGGGCGCTCAAACATGTAATCCTGTTCAGGCGTGGGGTGCGGCTTGTCAACCCCCAGCAGCGCGCACAAGTCGATAACAAAGCTTTGCGCGGTGGCCAGTTCGGAGGCGGTGTTGTGTTGCCAGCGGGTGATGAAAGCGAGGGCGGCGGCCTGCGCTGTGGCCTGCGTGTCGGACAGGGGCGGCATGTTGATGTTGTTGTGAATTCCCATGCGGGGAATGATAGCGAGCGGGGGGTTTTCAATTTTCTTCAGTTGTTACGTTGATTCGCGCTCGAAGTTCACTCAACAAGTGTTCTAACTTCGCGCGTTCTTTGACCTTGAGATCACCGAACATGTCCGTTGCCAATTTCGCCTCGATGGCCGAGAACCACTGACATTTCTCTTCGCCTTCGGGGGTCACCGTCAACCGCCAAACTCGCCGGTCACGCTCGTCCGGGGTGCGCACGAGAAAATGACGCTCCTCCAGTTCACGAATCAGGCGCGCGATCTGTCCCTTGTCCCGCCCCATGTGTTGCACCAACTGCTGCTGTGTCCCTTCGGGGTTGCGCAGACATAAGCACAGAGCGCGCAAATGAAGCGGCCCCAGCCCTTGCTCTGCTTCATCTTGCATCCGGTATTTCAAGACCTGTTGGGTGCTCCCGAACAAGGTCATGAACGCCACGAAGGTGGAAAGGGCGGAGGCGCTATCGCCAGCCTGACGGGGGTTTTGGGTCATGGTGGATTTGTTGTTGATTATGTCAACTAAAAGTTATACTGTTGCTGTTGTCAACTATTTTATCAATCATGAACACTCGAAGCTCCAGCGCGATTCCCAAATCTTTTTTCCGCATGATGCGAAAAATTCCTATTGATGTGCTCATCCTTCCCACTGTTGCGTTGATTCTGAGCGCCATCATGACATGGGCCAACGTCGGATTTGGCGATGAATTTTTCTCAAAGTGGGGACGCAACTTCATCACAAGTTTGGTGATTCTTCCTCTGGTTTTGTTGTGCATCGGGGCCATGGAAAGGTTGGTTGATCGCGTGCTCGCTGTCGTGCATTGGATGGGGCGCAAACTCGTGGTGGCTTTGCTGACCGCTTGCGCGATCGAGACGGTGCTGGCGTTGGCTGTCACCTTGACCAGTCACCCCTGGGACAGCGCATTGGGCTCATTCTGGTGGACCGCTTTCAGTCGGTCATTGCCAGCCGGGATGCTCATCGGCTTGTTTATGAGTTTTTACATGAAACCGAAAATGGATCGGATGAGGAAAGCGGCGAAGTCTGCCTGAAAGCGCTCGGCATTTTCCTGTTGAAATGGTGTAACCATTTCACTACAATGGCCTCCATGCCAATCATGCACAAAGAGAACGACTGGGCCATACGGGTCAACGCATCGTGATGAACTATTTAACGAATACAGGAGGTTAAATCCATGAAAAACCCACCCAACATTCAAGCTGCCCGCGTACTCTCGCCAAACGTTATCGAGCTGGCTTGGAGCACTGGCGAGACTTTGAATGTCAACCTCGCCGACTTGCCCAAACGCAATACAGCCTTTGCCGAACTGGCTGACCCGGCCTTTTTTGCCCGGATGGCGCGTGACGAATGGGGCCACGGCATCGGCTGGCCGGGTGGACTTGACCTAGGCGCTGACCGTCTTTACGAACTGAGTCGGGAACAAGCCGACTTGCCCACTGCCAGCGAATTTGAAGCCTGGATGGCGCGCAACCACCTGTCGCTCACCGTCGCGGCCGAATCGCTGGGTATGACGCGGCGCATGATTGCGCACTACCGCACCGGCAGCAAGCCAATTCCCATCGTTGTGGGCCTGGCTTGCAGAGGGTGGGAAGCCAAGCACGCTTCGCAGAGCCAATCTACCTGAGTTATCTGCGCCATCAATCGCGCTCATTTCAAGAGCTGCTTGCGTAATGAGGACGGGGACATAACCCGCCCGGCACGCGATTTTTGCTAATCCATTACATTGTTTGCCACTTGTCAACCACCCCGTCCTAAATGACGGGGCTTGAAAGGCGAAAGTCTTGCAAGCCCAGGTTGACCAGACCAAGAAAGGAATTTAAAAACCAATCTACGTTGCCTACAGGTTCTCAGACCAACGGCAGGATGCTTCTCCAGTCCTGCCCTCTTGAAACCGCATCAGCAGACACGCTTAGGGTAAGCACGAAACGGGGTGCGGTGGCTCTCTTTAAAAAGAGCAAACCGGTCGGCAACATGGTCGAGGAGAGCGAAGACGAAAGTCTTTCGTCACAAGGTTCCGTAAGGAATATTTTTAACGAAAAGGATTGAACGTGGCAGTTTTAGTGTTGGACAAGAAAGGACGGCCTTTGATGCCGTGCAGCGAGAAGCGAGCGCGCAAGTTGCTTGAATCTCGCCGTGCGCGTGTTCACAAGCTGTTTCCTTTTTGTATCCGGCTCGTTGACCGACTGGTTGCAGACTGTGTCTTTCAACCGCTACGTTTGTCGCTTGATCCGGGCAGCAAGACGACGGGGGTGGCCGTTTGCCGCGTTGCTAAAACAGTGGATGTGACCACCGGGGAAATTCAGCCCACGATGCACATCCAATTCTTGATGGAGTTGGTGCATCGAGGTGCCACCATCAAGAAGTCGCTTGGCGCACGCTCGGCCATGCGTCGGCGTCGTCGCAGTGCCAACCTGCGTTACCGCGCACCGCGTTTCAGCAACCGTCCAAAACCCAAAGGCTGGCTTGCGCCCAGTTTGAACCACCGGGTTGAAACGACCATGACGCAGGTGAAGCGCTTGTGTCGCCTCGCTCCGATCACGCACTTGGCGCAGGAACTGGTGCGCTTTGATATGCAAAAGATGCAGAACCCGGAAATCTCGGGGGCTGAATACCAACAAGGCACCCTGGCCGGTTACGAAGTTCGTGAGTATTTGCTTGAAAAATTCAACCGCACTTGCGCTTACTGTGATGCTACCGAAGTGCCTTTGCAAATGGAACACATCCACCCCAAAGCCGCTGGCGGCACCAACCGGATTTCGAATTTAACGCTCGCCTGCCAAGCCTGCAATCAGAAAAAAAGCGCACAGGACGTCAAGGACTTTCTGGCCAAAGACCCCAAACGTTTGGCAAAAATACTGAAACAAGCCAAAGCGCCGCTGCATGATGCAGCCGCCGTCAACACCACGCGCTGGACTTTGTTCAACGCACTCAAGCAAACAAATCTGCCAGTGAAAACAGGAACGGGCGGCCAGACCAAATACAACCGCTCTCGCCTGAATATTCCCAAGACCCACGCGCTCGATGCCGCTTGCGTCGGACAGGTGCAAGCCGTCCAAAAAACAAACGCCCCCACGCTGCGCGTGACCTGCAGCGGACGCGGCTCACGTTGCAAAACACGCTTGGATAAGTACGGATTCCCCCGCACTTATCTCACCAATCAAAAAACAGCGTTCGGCTTCAAAACCGGCGACATGGTGATCGCCACCGTGCCCAAAGGCGTCAAAAAAGGCACGCATAAAGGCCGGGTGGCGATTCGACTCTCAGGCCGTTTCAACATTCAAACAGGCGTCGCAGGTGCGGCGACTGTTCAGGGCATTTCACACAAGCACTGTCGTATCACGCAGCGGGCTGACGGTTATGGTTATTCACACGTAGCGCAAACACAAAAGGAATGCGGGAACAAAGGGTGTGCTGTGCGCACGCCGCGCTATCCATTCCCGGCCTGAAGGCCGAGGTTTCCCGCGCAATTTCGATGACCCACAACCGCCCCTCCATTGAAGTCGCCGTTATCTTACGGCGCGAGCGCATCGAAGGCCCGATGAGTCGCTGGCAACCCTGGCGCTGGGTGCTGGCCGACGTGGTGCCGCACGAAGACGGCTTTGGCAACGCGCCGCGCCGACTCTATAAAAACGACAACGAAGAACGCTGGCTGCATCCCGGTTTCAAGGTCGAATTGTTCAAAGACGATGCCGAGGGTTACTACCTCAACGCCACCACGCAAGCGCCGGGTTGGTTTGTGCTGTGGCGCATGGAAGAAGCGCCGGGCATCACCGACGAGCCGATTGCCAAACCCGAAATGGTGAGTCTGAGTTACCACGATGCAGGCCGCTGGCTGGATGCGCAGGAAACGGTTGAACAGGTGCCCGCGACAGCGCCTGTGGTTGAGTGGTTGCAGACTTTTGTCGCCGACCATTACGTCGTGGAACCCCGGCGTCGCAAGCGCCCGGAAAGCTTTCGCTCGTTGACGGATCGCTTTGGCAACCCGGCGTCCATCAGTACCGAAAAGAATCGGGGCGGTGGTCGTGGCTGACGGATTTTTAGGCCGCTGGTCGCAACGCAAGCAAGCCGTTCGTGAGGGCAAAGCGCTGGACGAACCGGCCATTGCCGCGCCGGTCGCTATTCAAGACCCGAACGCCCGCGCGCTCACTTCGCAGGCAAATCCACCGTTGCCCGACGCCACAGAGGCTGCCAAGCGCCGGGATGAGCGAGCGCCTTTGCTCACGCTGGAAGACGTGCAGCGCCTCACCGCCGAGTCCAATTACGCCCCTTTTGTGGCGCGTGATGTGGCCCCCGAAATTCGCAACGCCGCCATGAAAAAGCTGTTCACCGACCCGCACTACAACGTGATGGATCGGCTCGACATCTACATTGACGATTACGCCAAGCCTTCGCCTTTGCCTGAATCCATGTTGCGCCAAATGGCCAGCGCCAAATTCCTCAAGCTGTTTGAGGAAGAGGAAAAAGACGAAGCAGGCCTGCCAAAAAACAAGCCACAGCCCGCTGTCCATACGCCTGTAGAACAGGCCGTTGAAGCGGCCACGCCACCGCGTATCGCCTCATTGCCTCTCGCGCAGTCGCCACCTATTGACGCTGCACCTCTCATCGAAAACCCGTCCCAAGAGCACCGCCCAGACCATGACCACACTGATTTGCGATTGCAACCAAACCATGCCGCTGAACCCCCAAAGTCTGGGCGCAGCACTGAATGAAAACCTGACCCTTCACTCGACTTTGTGTCGCCGCGAAGCCGGTGATTTTCTTAAAGCCATCCAGTCGGGCGACGAGGTCGTGGTCGCCTGCACACAAGAAAAACGCTTGTTCACCGAATTGGCCGAACAAACGCAGGGAACGACTTCTCCGATTCGTTTTGTGAACATCCGCGAGACCGGCGGCTGGAGCAAAGACGCGCGTCAGGCCAGTCCCAAAATCGCCGCGCTGCTGGCCGCTGCTCATTTGCCCGCGCCTGAACCGGTTGCCACCGTCACCTACAAAAGCGAGGGACGTTTGCTGATCATTGGCGAATTGGGCGCCGCTGAACGAGCCGCTGAACTGCTGGGCGACGACCTCGACATCACGCTGTTCACGCAAGGCGCGGGCGATACGCTGGGCTTTGGCGGTGCCCTGCAAGAACGACGTTACCCGGTGTTGGGCGGCCAGATTCAGTCGTTGAACGGCTGGCTGGGCGCCTTCGAGTTGAAGTGGTTACGCAACAACCCGATTGATCTGGACTTGTGTATGCGCTGCAATGCTTGTCTGGTGGCGTGCCCTGAAGACGCCATCGGCCTGGATTATCAAATTGATTTAAGCCTGTGTAAATCGCATCGGTCTTGCGTCGCCGTGTGCAAAGTGGCGGGGGCGATTGACTTCAGCCGAGAGCCTGAGACTTTGAGTGAAAACTTTGATCTGGTGCTGGACTTGCGCGCCACGCCCGCGTTCAGTCAGCACGCATTACCGCAAGGTTATTGGCGCTGGAACGGTCACGACCTGAAGCCGCTGATGATTTTGCGCAGCTTGGTAGGTGAGTTTGAAAAGCCCAAGTTCTTTGTCTATAAACAAAAAATATGCGCCCACAGTCGCAACGAAAAAACCGGCTGCACGGCGTGCATTGACGTCTGTTCGGCCTCGGCCATTAGCAGTGATCGCAGTCGCCAGCAAATTAAGGTCAACCCCAATTTGTGCGTGGGTTGCGGCACCTGCACCACGGTCTGCCCGACCGGTGCGTTGACCTTTGCCTATCCGCGTGCCAGCGAGCAAGGCGTCAAGCTCAAAACGATTTTGGGCACTTACGCCCGCAGCGGCGGCAAGCATGCTGCGTTGTTGTTTCACAGCCAAGAAGGCGGCACACGTTTGCTGGACGACTTGGGCCGGGCGGCACAGCTTGAAGGCGGCGCCTCGGGCGGGACGCAGGGCGTGCCCGCACGGGTGATTCCTGTCTCGCTCTGGCACACCTCCTCGCTGGGACTGGAGGTCTGGCTGACGGCGATTGCTTATGGCGCGTCGCAGGTCTGGGTCTTGATGACTGATGAAGAAGCGCCGCAATACCATGAGGCGCTTCGCAGCCAGATGGCGGTGGCGCAAGCAATTCTGACCGGGCTGGGTTATCAGGGCGAACACTTCCGGCTGCTGCACGCCAAAGACGCCCGCGACTTGGCGGCGTTGGACCAAGCGCTGCAAGCCGCGCCCGCGCAGGGGGTGGCCCGCACGGCCAGCTTTGCCGTGCAGCCCGAAAAGCGCGCCACGCTGGCGCTGGCGCTGGATCATTTAATCGACCACGCGCCGGTGAAAGCCGAGGTCATCGCGCTGCCCGCCGTCGGCTCGCCGTTGGGCGCGTTGACGATCAACAAAGACACCTGCACCTTGTGCCTGAGTTGCGTCAACGCTTGTCCGGCCAGCGCCTTGCAAGACAACGAGGAGGCGCCCCAGCTCAAGTTCATTGAGAAAAATTGTGTGCAATGCGGCCTGTGCGTCACCACCTGTCCTGAAAACGCACTCGCCTTGGTGCCGCGCCTGAACCTTGCGCCGCAGCGCAAAGAAGCGGTAGTGATTAACGAGATGAAACCCTACGCCTGCGTGCGTTGCGGCAAACCGTTTGGCACGCTCAAAGCCATCGAAGCCATGCTGGGCAAGTTGTCCGGGCACAGCATGTTCCAGGGCGCCGCGCTGGAACGCCTGAAAATGTGCAGCGACTGCCGGGTGATTGACATTTACTCGGCTCCGAACGAAATCAAAATAACGGACTTTTGAACATGACGTCAGCCACTCACCTTTTGCAAACCAGCGCCCTCGACGAGGAAACGGCGCGTTCAGAACTTTATGGCTTGTTGGCCTTTTTGTACTACGCGCCACCTGCGACTGAATTTCTTGCCAACCTGCGCGTTGCCACCACCGAAGCGCCCGCTGCCGGGGCTTTTCTGGAAGAGCCTTGGCGGGCGCTGGTCGGCGTGGCCCGCGAGATGACAGACGAGGCGATTCGCCAGGAATACAACACCTTGTTTGAAGGCTTGGGCAAGCCCGACGTGTACTTGTATGGCTCGCATTTTTTAAGCGGCTTTCTCAACGAGAAACCGCTGGCTCGATTGCGTACTGAGTTGAATGCGCTGGGCTTGGCGCGTGATGAAGCCATGTCCGAAACCGAAGACCACATCGCCTATTTGTGCGAAGTGATGCGCTATTTGATCGCCGGTGAAGATGTGGCTGTCGCCAATCTCACACGCCAACGCGCGTTCTTTTCGACGCATCTACAGCCTTGGGTGACGCAACTGTGCGACGACTTGCAGCAACACCCCAAAGCGCATTTCTATGCCGCGCTGGCTGAACTCACCCGCGCTTTTATGAGCGTTGAAGCGCAAGGTTTTGATATGTTGGCGTGAGGTTTGAATGTCTCGTGATGAGCCAAAAAATAGAGCTGGACGCTGCACGGGCAGGTTTGCTGGCCGATATTGCCCAAGAAGGGAAAATCTATGGTTGACTGAGGCCTTGGCGTTCGTCACCTCTCAGTCTATTTGTCTCAGTATTTACCCTTGGCGCTCATAACCTTCATTTCCAAAAAAGTCATTGCGGTAGATTAAAGTCCTCGTAAACTATGAAATCAATTTCATAAGCGATAAGCATTCGTTGGAGACCATCATGCCAAACAGCCAGCCTAAAACCGCCTCCCGTCGGGGATTTTTTCTATTCGCTTCTGCCGCAGGCGCCGCTGTGGCTTCGGCCTCTTTGTTGACAACCGAAACGCCGGTGGCGGCGGTGGCTGAGTTGCCCAAACCGGCGCCTGAAAACGGCGGCGGCTACGCTTTGAGTGCGCACGTCAAGCAGTATTACAAGACGGCCCGCGTCTGATTTTTCACCACACCGTTCTGCGCGGATTCAGCCCTGAACCCCGCTGACTTTGGAGAGTTTCATGTTGTTAACTAAAAAAGCGGGGTCGTTTGACACCGCAACCCGTTCTCCTTTTGCGCACAGCCTGCGCCGGGGTTTGTCCCAGGCGTTGCCGACGATGGATCGGCGTGCATTTTTGCGGCGCTCCGGTTTGGGCGTGGGTGTTGGGCTGGCCGCGTCGCAGTTGACGCTGGTTAAAAAAGCCACAGCGGCCACCAGTGCCGCATTGATGGGCGAAGGAAAAATTGAGGTCAAGCGCACGGTTTGCACTCACTGTTCCGTCGGTTGCGCGGTCGATGCGGTGGTTGAAAACGGCGTCTGGGTGCGTCAGGAACCGGTGTTTGATTCTCCGATTAATTTGGGTGCCCATTGCGCCAAAGGGGCGGCTTTGCGCGAACACGGGCACGGTGAATACCGGCTGCGTTACCCGATGAAACTGGTCAACGGCAAGTACGAACGCATGAGCTGGGACACGGCTTTAACCGAAATCAGTGCCAAGCTGATGGACTTGCGCAAGGCCAGCGGGCCGGATTCGATTTACTGGATTGGTTCTTCCAAACACAACAACGAGCAGGCCTATTTGCTGCGTAAGTTTGTGAGTTATTGGGGCAGCAACAACTGCGACCACCAAGCCCGTATTTGCCACTCCACCACGGTGGCCGGTGTCGCCAATACCTGGGGTTATGGCGCGATGACCAACTCGTACAACGACATGCAAAACAGCAAGATCGCTTTGTACATTGGCTCCAACGCCGCCGAGGCGCACCCGGTCAGCATGTTGCACATGCTGCACGCCAAAGAAACCGGCTGCAAGATGATTGTGGTGGACCCGCGTTTCACCCGCACGGCGGCCAAGGCGGACGAGTACGTGCGCATTCGTTCAGGCTCCGACATTGCCTTTTTGTTTGGACTGCTGCACCACATTTTCAAGAACGGCTGGGAAGACAAGCAGTACATCAACGACCGTGTTTATGGCATGGAAAAGGTCAAAGAAGAAGTGCTGGCCAAGTGGACGCCGGACAAGGTTGAAGAGGCTTGCGGCGTCAAAGAGGCGCAGATGATCAAGATCGCGACGATGCTCAACGAGAACCGTCCGGGCACCGTGGTCTGGTGCATGGGGCAAACCCAGCACACCACCGGCAACGCCATCGTGCGGGCATCGTGCATTTTGCAATTGGCGTTGGGCAATGTGGGCAAGTCGGGCGGCGGCACCAACATTTTCCGGGGCCACGACAATGTGCAGGGGGCCACCGATGTCGGGCCTAACCCCGATTCGTTGCCCGGTTATTACGGGTTAACAGAAGGTTCCTGGAAGCACTTCGCCAAAGCTTGGGGCGTCGATTACGAATGGATCAAGGGCCGGTTTTCATCGCCTGCCATGATGACCAAGCCCGGCATTACCGTGTCGCGCTGGATTGATGGCGTGCTGGAGAAAAACGAGCTGATTGACCAGGACTCCAACCTGCGCGGCGTGTTTTATTGGGGCCATTCGCCCAACTCGCAAACGCGCGGTCTGGAGATGAAACGCGCCATGGACAAGCTTGATTTGCTGGTGGTGGTCGATCCTTATCCGTCGGCCACAGCGGCCATGGCGGCCATGCCGGGCAAGCCCGAGGACGTGAATCCGAATCGTGCGGTGTACCTGTTGCCCGCTGCCACACAGTTTGAAACCAGTGGTTCAGTGACGGCCTCGAACCGATCTTTGCAATGGCGCTCCAAAGTGATTGAGCCGCTGTGGGAGAGTCGTAGCGACCACATGATCATGCAGCAGTTTGCCGATAAGCTGGGCTTTGGCAAAGAGTTATCCAAGAACTACAAAATGCAAAAAGTCAAAGGCATGGACGAGCCGATGCCTGAAGATATTTTGCGTGAAATCAATGGTTCAGTCTGGACGATTGGCTATACCGGTCAAAGCCCGGAACGGCTCAAAGCGCACATGCGCAACATGCACGTTTTTGATGTCAAAACACTCAAAGCCATGGGCGGCAAAGACAAAGAAACCGGTTACGACTTCACGGGTGATTACTTCGGTTTGCCGTGGCCTTGTTTTGGCAACCCGTCGCTCAAACATCCCGGTTCACCTAACTTGTACGACACCTCCAAACACGTCATGGATGGTGGCGGCAACTTCCGCGCTAACTTTGGCGTGGAGCGTGAAGGGCAGAATCTGCTGGCCGAAGATGGCTCGCATTCTTTGGGCGCGGACATCACGACCGGCTACCCCGAGTTTGACCATGTGTTGCTCAAAAAATTAGGCTGGTGGGACGACCTGACCGACGTCGAAAAAACAGCGGCTGACGGCAAGAACTGGAAAACCGATATGTCCGGCGGCATTCAGCGCGTGGTGCTGCAGGTGCATGGTTGTTATCCGTTTGGTAACGCCAAAGCGCGTGCCGTGGTGTGGAATTTTCCTGACGCTATTCCGCAGCACCGCGAACCTTTGTATGGCATCCGGCCTGATCTGGTGGCCAAGTACCCAACGCACGACGACAAGAAAGTGTTCTGGCGTTTGCCTACGTTGTTCAAGACGATTCAGGATAAAAATGTGGCCGAAAAAATTCACGAAAAGTTCCCGTTCATCATGACCTCGGGCCGCTTGGTGGAGTACGAAGGCGGCGGTGAAGAAACTCGCTCGAACCCGTGGCTGGCTGAGTTGCAGCAAGAAATGTTCATCGAGATCAACCCCCAAGTGGCCGCCGACAAAGGCATTCGCAATGGCGAACGGGCATGGGTTTCAACCCCGACGGGCGCGCGTTTGAATGTGCAGGCGCTGGTCACCGAGCGTGTCGGGCCGGACACCGTGTTCATGCCGTTTCACTTTTCGGGCCATTGGCAAGGCAAGGACATGTTGGCCTATTACCCCGAAGGCGCCGCGCCGATTGTGCGCGGCGAGGCCATCAACACCGGCACCACTTACGGTTACGACAGCGTGACGATGATGCAAGAGACCAAAACCACGGTCTGCAACGTCGAGAAAGCATAAGGAGAAAAACATGGCACGAATGAAATTTGTCTGTGACGCCGAGCGTTGCATTGAGTGCAACGGTTGCGTGACCGCTTGCAAGAACGAGCATGAAGTCCCGTGGGGCGTGAATCGCCGCCGCGTGGTGACGTTGAACGATGGCATCCCGGGCGAGAAATCTATCTCGGTGGCCTGTATGCATTGCAGCGACGCGCCGTGCATGGCCGTGTGTCCGGTGAACTGCTTCTACCGCACCGACGAAGGCGTGGTGTTGCATGACAAAGATGTCTGCATCGGCTGCGGCTACTGTGCTTATGCCTGTCCGTTTGGCGCGCCTCAGTTCCCCTCAAAAGGTACGTTTGGCGTGCGCGGCAAGATGGATAAATGCACCTTCTGCGCGGGCGGCCCCGAAGTCAACGGCAGTCAGGCCGAGTTTGAAAAATACGGGCGCAACCGGCTGGCCGAAGGCAAGTTGCCGGTCTGTGCCGAGATGTGTTCGACCAAGGCCTTGATTGCGGGTGACGGTGATGTGGTCGCCGACATTTTGCGCAACCGCGTGCTGCGCCGTGGCAAGGGGGCCGAAGTGTGGGGCTGGGGCACCGCCTACGGTTCTCGCCAAGCAGGCAAACCAACTGTGACAGCCCCCGAAGGAGCGAAATTATGAAACACACGTTATGGCTCCTGGCCTTCACGGCGCTGTTGTCCGCTTGCGGTGAAAAGCCGCAACCGTTGGGCACTCATAAGCATGACATCGCGCCCTACAAAGGCACTGGCAAAGCCTTTGTGGCGAGCGGCTGGCAGCCGGGTGACAAGACCAGTTGGGCGTCGCACATGAAGGCCCGCACCCAACGAGGTCAGAACGACTACAGTCGCATCAACTAAAGGGAGGCCGTCATGAAAAAAGCCTTTTCTGTCGCCTTGTTGCTGGCCTTTTTGGGGGCTGGCGCGATGGCGCAAAGTACGAGCGTCAGTCCAGATGCCCCGGCCATGGTGGCCCCCGCGCCGACCACGGGCGGCATCCAGAGTCAGAACATTTTCGAGGTCAAGCCGGAGGCCAGCGCTGACCCGGGCTACGCCGAGCAGACCAACGGCGAACGCATGAAAGTGCAGCAGGGCAACAACGCGCCGATGTGGCGCCAAGTGGGCGCTGGTGTGACCGGTTACAGCAGTTTGCCTAAATCGCAAGCGCCCGAGGCGGGCAATCTGATTCAGCCGTTTGTGCAGTATCCGGGTTCTCGCCTGACCAACGCGGGCGAGGCTTGGCGGCAGGTTCGCAACAACTGGATCATTCCTTATGGTGGCGCGTTGTTGCTGATCGTGGTGGGTGCGCTGGGTCTGTTTTATTGGCGCAAAGGCAGTCTGCCTTTGCACAGCCCGGAGACGGGTCGCAAGATCGAGCGTTTCACGCCGTTTGAGCGTTCGGCGCATTGGGCCAATGCCATTGCTTTCATCATTTTGGCGGTGTCCGGCGTGGTGATGGCTTTTGGCAAGTTTTTCTTGTATCCGGTGATGGGCGAGACCTTGTTTGGCTGGCTGGCCTACGTGCTTAAAAACGCGCACAACTTTGCCGGGCCTTTGTTTGCCGTGTCGTTGCTGGTTGTGATTGGCACGTTTCTCAAAGACAACTTGCCACGCAAGGAAGATGTCACCTGGCTACTCAAAGGCGGGGGGTTGTTGTCTGACACCGAAGTGCCTTCGCACCGATTCAACGCCGGTGAAAAACTGGTGTTTTGGGGCGGTGTCTTTGTGCTGGGGATTGTGGTGGTGGGTTCCGGTCTGGTGCTCAACCAACTCATTCCCGGTCTGGTCTATGAACGCGGCACGATGCAAATTGCGCATATGGTTCATGCCGTCTCCAACGTGGTGATGCTCACGATGTTTCTGGGGCATATTTACATGGGAACCATCGGCATGGATGGCGCGTACAAAGCCATGCGAACCGGTTACGTGGACGAAGCCTGGGCCAAAGAGCACCATGAACTTTGGTTTGACGATGTCAAAAGCGGCAAAATTCCGGCTCAACGCACGCCGCCACCGACTGCGGCCCAAGCCGTGCCGCCTAGCCAGCCGGTTCGGGTTTGAAGGATTCAAGAAGGTTTGTATGAAAAAATATTTAAAACAACTTTTGCTAACCAGTTGCGCGCTCCTGATAGGAACATCGGTGCTGGCCAAGTTGCCCGCCGCCAGCGACGAGGCCAAAGCTCAAGCCGCTGAGGCTTCGGCCAAGGCGGCCTGGAGTGGCAAGGTCAGTGCCTACCAAAATTGCAAGGCGCAAGACAAGGTCGCCGCCCATTACTACCAGAGCGCATCAGCAGCCAACAAGGCGACCAAACCAGCGCAAGTTATGCCGCCTTGTGCCGATCTGGGCGCGTTTATCTACACGCCAGAAGTCGCTGTTCAAACGATAGAGGCGGCGGGCGTGAATTCGCCCGCAACCGCAACCACGGCAGTTAGCTCGCCTGGCACCCCAACATCTGCTGCTGCCGTGATGGCGATACCCGCTGCCGCTGCTTCTGTCCCAGCCGCTGTCCCTGTTAAATAGTTTTTTGACAGCGCTTTTATTCTGAAAAGCCAGCCTGAAAAAGGATGGCTTTTTTTTGTAGTTATTAACTTATGCCATTGCCTTTTCTCACCCAAGCGCGTGCGCCGCTGACCTGCGAAGTGCTCACTGTCAACGAGTATGGCGAGTCGTCCCCGATCTCGATTCCTGCCGAGCGAGCGCTCACGGTTTATGTCGATAACCGTGAATTGGTCACGTTGATGACTTTAGGCGCACACCCTGAACTGCTGGTGCTGGGCTTCTTGCGCAATCAGCGACTGGTGCAATCGGTGGCGGAAGTTGAATCCATTACGGTGGACTGGGAGGTGGGCGCTGCCGCTGTCAAAACCCGCCAGGGCATTTCGGATATTGAGGCGCGCACGTCCAAGCGCGTGGTCACCACAGGCTGCGGACAAGGCAGTGTGTTTGGCGATTTGATGGCCGATGTGGATCAGCTGGTGTTGCCCCCAGCGACGCTGCAGCAATCGCAACTGTATGGCATCGTCAACGCGATTAGGCTGCAGGAAAGCACCTACAAATCAGCCGGTTCAGTGCATGGTTGCGCCCTGTTTCAAGGCGAAACCATGTGCGTATTTGTAGAAGATGTGGGGCGCCACAACGCCATCGACACCATCGCTGGCTGGATGTGGATGCAAGGTCCGCAAGCCATGACGGGCGATGACAAAGTGTTCTACACCACAGGTCGATTAACCAGCGAGATGGTGATCAAGTCGGCGCAAATGGGCGTGCCGATTGTGGTGTCGCGCAGTGGCATCACGCAGATGGGGCACGAGGTGGCGCAGCGTTTGGGCCTCTGTACGATTGGCCGCGCGACGAACAAGCGCTTTCTTTGCTACACCGGCGTTGAGCGCTTGCAGCGGCAACCTGAATTGGCGGGCGCCCGGCTGCACGCGTCATAACGTGGCCTAGCGCTTCAGCCACTACGGGTATTCGCCACTTGACGGCAGGCCAATACGGTTGACAGGTCACGACTCAGCCTCAGGTAGGCTATAACGAACGCCATGACTATTTCTTTTTGGCGCCTTGGCTGGCGCTCTTTATGGCGCGATTTGCGTTCAGGCGAACTTCGTTTACTCATCGTTGCGGTCACGTTAGCGGTGGCCTCCTTGACGGCGGTCGGCTTCTTTGCCGACCGTCTTCAAGGCGGCTTGCAACGCGATGCGCTGCAGTTGCTGGGCGGCGACGCCTTGATCGCCAGCAACAACCCGACCCCGGCGGTGTTTGAAGCCAAGGCGCGCGAACTCGGTCTGGCTGTGGTTCAAACCTTGAGTTTCCCGACGATGGGTCGCGCCACCGAGGCCAAGGGTGGCGGTATCAAACTGGTGTCGCTCAAAGTGGTGGAGCCGGGTTATCCGCTGCGGGGCAGTCTCAAAATAGCGAATCAACCGGGGCAACCCGAGGTCGTCACGCGCGAGATTCCTGCGCCCGGCGAGGCCTGGGTGGATGCGCCCGTGCTGGAGGCCGTGGGGCTTCAGATGGGCGACCAGTTGCTGCTGGGCAACGCCAGTTTGCGTATCGCCAAAATCATCGTGATTGAGCCGGATCGGGGTGGTGGCTTCATGAACTTTTCGCCCCGCGTCATGATCAATCGCGCCGATGTTGAGTCCACCCAACTGATCCAGCCCGCCAGTCGTCTGCACTACCGCATGGCCGTAGCCGGTGACAAAGCACCTGTGGCTACTTTTGTGACTTGGGCCACGGAGGAGGCTAAAAAGCCGGATGTGCATGGCGTGCGCGTGGAGTCGCTGCAAGGCGGGCGGCCAGAAATGGGGCAAACGCTGGAACGTGCCGAGAAGTTTCTCAGCCTGATCGCTTTGCTGGCGGCGCTTTTGAGCGCGGTGGCGGTGGCGCTGGCGGCGCGTGGCTTTGCGGCTAACCATCTGGATGACTGCGCCATGTTGCGCGTGCTGGGTTTAAGCCAACGCACGATTGCCTCAAGTTATACCTTTGAGTTCACTGTGATTGGTCTGATAGCCAGCGGTTTGGGCGTGGCTTTTGGCTTTGGTGTGCATTATTTATTTGTGTTGCTGTTAGCCGGTTTGGTGAGCGTGTCGCTGCCTGCCGCGAGTCTGTGGCCGGTCGTTTTTGGTATGGGCATGGGGCTGACCTTGTTGCTGGCTTTTGGTTTGCCACCCGTCTTGCAACTGGCCCAAGTGCCGCCGCTGCGCGTGATTCGTCGTGATGTGGGCAACCTGAAACCCGCCTCGCTGGGCGTGCTGGGTTTGGGCGTGACGGGGTTTGCTGTTCTGCTGCTGGCCGCGAGCAGTGACCTGACGCTGGGCCTGATTGCGGTCGGCGGTTTTGCGGGGGCGGTGGTGGTGTTTGCCGCGTTGAGTTGGCTGGCCGTCAAGCTGTTGCGCTGGAGTGTCAACGAGAGCACCGCACCGCGCTGGCTGGTGTTGGCAACGCGGCAGATTTCGGCGCGTCCGGCTTATGCCGTGGTGCAGGTCAGCGCGTTGGCGGTCGGATTGCTGGCGCTGGTGTTGCTGGTGCTGTTGCGCACCGACCTCATCAGCAGTTGGCGTCAGGCCACGCCTGCCGATGCGCCAAATCGGTTTGTGATCAACGTCATGCCAGAACAAGGCGATGCGTTTTTGCAAGCTTTGCGCGATGGGGGTGTCACCCAATTTGATTGGTTCCCCATGATTCGGGGCCGACTGGTCGCCATCAATGCGCAACCCATTTCGCCTGATAACTATGCTGAAGACCGGGCCAAGCGGTTGGTAGATCGTGAATTCAATCTCTCCAACAGCGCCGTGCTGCCTTCGCAAAACGAGGTGGTGGCGGGCCGCTGGATAGAGGGCGAGCAGGGCGCCATCAGCGTTGAAGAAGGCATTGCCGAAACCCTCAACCTCAAGCTGGGCGACACCTTGCGCTTTGATGTGGGCGGGGTGTTGGTGGAGTCAAAAATAACGTCGTTGCGTAAGGTGGATTGGGGTTCCTTGCGGGCTAACTTCTTTGTCATGTATCCGGTCAAAGACCTGCCTGATGTGACCAAAACCTACATGAGCGCGTTCAAAGCCCCCGACACGCCGGGGTTTGACAAGAACCTGGTACGTAGTTTTCCGAACATCACCAGCGTGGATATGACCAGCACCATTCGGCAAATTCAAAGTGTGCTGGATCAGGTGATTCGGGCTGTGGAATTTTTGTTTGGCTTCACGCTGGCCGCTGGCTTGGTGGTGTTATTTGCTGCGGTGACGGCCACGCGTGAAGAGCGGGCGCGGGAGTTTGCCATCATGCGGGCGGTGGGCGCGCAGAGTAGTTTGCTGCGTCAGGTGCAGCGCGCCGAGTTGATGGGCGTCGGTTTGCTAGCGGGATTTTTAGCCTCTATCGTGGCCTCTCTTGTGGGCTGGGCGCTGGCTAAATATGTGTTCGAGTTTGCCTGGACGGTCTCGCTGTGGGTGCCCTTGTTTGGCTCTATCAGCGGCGCGCTGCTGGCGCTGGCGGCGGGCTGGTGGGGTTTGCGTGATGTGTTGCGCCGCCCCGTGGTGGAGACGCTGCGGCGGGCGGTGCAGTAGGGCGTATGGTTGACGGGTGAGGCGTGCCCCGCCCGTCAATCCTTTAACCAAACTTGAACAAAATGCCGTGGCCGCCACGCGGATAGTTCCAGTCAACATTGCTCAGTTCGCTGCAGATAATGCGGCAACTCCCGCATTCAAGACAACCATCGGTGATCAGCGTGACGCTGCCGTTGCCCTCAACTTTGTAGCAAGAGGCCGGGCAAACAAAGGTGCAGCTTTTCACGACACAAACGTTGGTGCAAACGTCGGCATCCTTGATTTGGATGTGGGGCCGACCCGCATCCACGCGGTAGCGGTTTTGGAAGAGTTTCTCTTCGACATTGACAGTGATCGGGTTCATCGAATGGCCTTCCAGAGTTTGTAGGCATCGCCCACCAGCCCGGTGAGCTTGCGGGTCTTGCGGAAGCTTGAAAATATTTCGCGCTCTTTGGTTTTCTTGTCCACGCCGTCCACGGTGATCATGGTGCGTGCCGCTTGCGCGACCATGTCGGGGTAGCTGGTGAAGAACTGCGGGTTCTTGTGCAGCACGGCGGGCAAGTCGCGGTACTTGTGCAAATCTTTCATCACAAAACTGGCGTCCAGCGCGGTTTTGTAGGGTTTGAGCGATGCGGTGCGATAGCCTTGATTGGCTTCTTTGGCCGCAATCACCGTCTCGGCAGCAAACCGTCCAGACGTCATGGCCAGATTCGAGCCTTCGCGGTGAACGGCGTTGACGAAACCACCTGAGTCGCCGACGATCATCCAGCCGTTGCCGTAGAGCTGCGGAATGGCATAAAAGCCGCCTTCAGGAATCAGGTGGGCGCAGTATTCTTTCATCTCGCCGCCTTCAATCAGTGGGGCGATAGCGGGGTGGCGCTTCATCTGTTCCAGCAACACGTAGGGGCTGGTGCGGTTCGGGTTCTTGGCAAAATCGCCCAACATGCAACCGACACCAATGGTGATTGATTCCTTGTTGGTATAGAGAAAGCCGGTGCCCGTCATGCCATCCGTGATGCGGCCCACCATCTCAATGACCACACCGGATTCTTCGCCGATATTGAAGCGCTGGCGAATCGTTTCTTCTGGCATGAAGAGAATCTCTTTCACCGCCAGGGCGACATTGCCAGCGGGAATCTCGGGATGAAAGCCAGCCTTGCGGGCCAGCGTGGAGTTCACGCCGTCGGCCAGAATCACAACGTCCGCATAGACATCGCCTTGCAAGCGGTCGCACTGCACGCCCACCACTTGATCGCCATCCATGATCAGGTGATTCACCGTGGTTTCGCAGATCAGCAAAGCACCGGCTTCGCGCACTTTGGCGCTAAACCATTTGTCGAATTGCGCCCGAAGAATGGTGTAGCGGTTGTAGGGCGGCTTGTTGTAGTCCTCGCTGCGGATGTGCGTGCCGACAAAAGAGGTTTCGTCGAGCAGCCACATGCGCTGCTCGATGATGTGGCGTTCCAGCGGCGCATCATCCCGAAAATTGGGAATGATTTCCTCTAAGGCCTTGGCGTAGAGAATGGCACCTTGCACGTTTTTACTGCCCGGATATTCGCCGCGCTCGATTTGCAGCACCTTGAGTCCGGCCTTCGCCATGGTGTAGGCGGCGGCGTTGCCCGCCGGGCCAGCGCCGACGACGATGGCATCAAATTGGGATGGTTTTTTCATGACAATCTCCTTTAGGCGACTTGGCGGCTACGCAGTGCCAGATGGGCGGCAAAGGCTTGCGTCAGTGCGGGTAGCACCTGCATGGCGTTGCCGACAATGCCGTAGTGCGCAAAGTCAAAAATAGGCGCGTTGGCATCGGTATTGATCGCGACGATCACGTCCGATGCCTCGCAGCCCACACGGTGCTGAATCGCGCCGGAAATACCAGCGGCGATGTAGAGCTTGGGACGCACGGTCTTGCCGGTTTGCCCGACTTGCCGATCCGCTTCGACCCAACCCGCCTGCACGCAAGGTCGCGTGGCACCGACTTCGCCACCGAGGACGCGGGCCAACTCGAACACCAGTTTGAAGTTTTCAGGATTCTTCAGCCCCTTGCCGCCGCAAACAATCACGTCGGCATAAGGCAGGTTGATTTTGTTGCTGTTGGCATCGGCAATGAAGTCCAGCAGCTTGGTGACGATTTGCGTCTCCACCATGCCGAGCGTGTCGTAGGTGATCTCGCCGGTGCGGCTGGCATCGGCTGGCGGCATCAGCATCACGCGGGGACGCACCGTCGCCATTTGCGGACGATAGGCCAGCGTCATGATGGTGCAATACAACGAACCACCAAAGGTGGGGCGCGTGGCGGCCAGTGCTTTGGACGTCGGGTCAATGTTGAGTTCGGTGCAATCGGCGGTCAGGCCCGTGAGCAATGTTGTCGCCACCGAACCGGCCAAATCGCGGCCCATCGAGGTAGCCCCGAGCAGCATGATTTCAGGCTGGTATTTGTTGACCAAGTCCGTCAGACCTTTGGTGAACGGCTCGTTGCGGTAGCCTTTGAGCACCGGGTCTTGCATGATGTAGGCCTTGTCGGCCCCGAACGTGAAAGCCTCGGCGGCGAACTTGTCCAGCGACTCATCAAAGCCGCCCAGCAAAATTGCGCTGACTGCACAACCCAGCGTGTTGGCCAGCTTTCGCGCCTCGCCAATCAGTTCCCAGGACACGGTGTTGACGTGACCACGGTCATGTTCGATGAAAACCCAAATGCCTTTGTAGGCCTTCAGTTCTTCGGATAATTCCACACTCCGGCGGCCAGCAGGACGCTTGACCGGGGCTGCAGCAGTTGCGTTAGGGGCTTCACTCATGACAGTTCCTTCATTAGCAAATCGGATTCAAGCGTCGGATGGCGCGTAAAAATTTTCTGTATCAAGTTGAGCGAGAGGTCGCGCAGGTTGGAAGTTTCCAGATCCAGCATCTCGGCCTTTTCGCTGCGGGGCGTCGGGCCAAAAACCTTGCTCACCACGGTCGGCGAACCTTTCAAACCAATCTTGCTCACGTCCTCAATACCGGCTTGCTCTTTGCTCCATTTGCGCACCGGGTAGGCGGCGGCATGGATCATGGCGGGCAGCGCGGCAAAGCGCATTTCGTTGGTGTTTTCCAACATCGTGATCAGGCACGGCAGAGAAGTTTTAAGCACCTGCACGCCACCTTCAGCGCGCCGCTCAACGGTGATACAGCGCTTTTCCAGATCAACCTCAACGATGCGCGACACGTAGGTCAGCAATTGCAGCCCCATGCGTTTGGCGATGCCGGGGCCGACCTGCGCGGTGTCGCCATCAATCGTTTGCTTGCCGGTGAAAACAATATCAACCGCTTGTTCTTTGGCAATCTGACGCACACCCGCGGCCAGCGCATAGGAGGTGGCCAGCGTGTCGGCACCCGCAAAGGCGCGGTCCGTCACCAGCACGGCGTCATCGGCCCCAAAACTGATGCATTTGCGCAGCGCTTCTTCGGCTTGCGGTGGCCCCATGCACAGCATAGTGACCTTGCCGCCGAACTTGTCCTTGAGTCGCAACGCTTCTTCCAGCGAGAACAAATCGTAGGGGTTCACGATGGCTGGAACGCCCTGACGCATGATGGTGTTGGTGACCGGGTGGACGCGAATCTGCGCCGAATCCGGCACTTGTTTGATACAAACGACGATGTGCATGTCTGTGCTCCTCTTAAACTGCAGCGCGCAGCGCCATCGACGCCTTGAGGCTGTCAAGCGTGATGTGCTGGCGACCGTTGGTGTCCTGGAACACCTTGAACACTTTTTCTTTTGCGGGCGTCGAGGTGACGAAATCCGCATAAGCCTTGACCAGTTGTTCGCGGTACAAGGTGTAAAGCCCGAGTTCATTGGTTTGCGTGAGCAATTTTTCTTGACGGATGTACTGAAAGAATCGCTTGAGAATGTGCAACCGACTGACGTTGACGACTTTTTGGTCGAAGGGCACGCCAAAGTACTGCAAGAAATCCTCGGCAGAGGACAGTTCTTTGAGTTGTTGAAGGAAGTTTTCCATTGGGGCTTACTCCATGATTGAGGTTTGAAGAAACGATGACTTGAATTGCGGCGCGTGCGATTCAATAAGAAAGCGCCGCAGGTCATCCTGCGTAGGCGCTTGTTTGGCGCGCATCGCATGGTCGCGAATGCGCGCGAGCAGTTGCCCCGTGAGGCCGCCGTCGTCCAGCGCAACCCCTAGCGCGCCATAGGCCTGGCGTACCGATTGCGAACCGGAATGCTTGCCCAATACTGTGCGCCGCTGACGGCCCAGTTCTGAGGGATCGAAACTCTCGTAGGTGGTGGCGTTCTTGAGCAGACCATCAATATGAATGCCTGACTCGTGGGTGAAAACGGCCTCGCCCACAATGCTTTTGTTGAAGGCCACCGGGCGGCCCGAAGCGCGCTCGACCAGATGCGAGATGGCGACCAGCGCCTGCGTGTCCACACCCGTGTCTCCGTGGTGCAAGTGGCGCACGCCCATCACGATTTCTTCAAGTGCGGCATTGCCAGCGCGTTCGCCCAAGCCGTTGACGGTCGTGTTGGCGTGCGTGGCACCGGCGCGCATCGCGGCCAAGGTGTTGGCGGTGGCTAGCCCCAAGTCGTTGTGGGCGTGAATCTCGATCTCAATCTCTACGGCGCTGCGCAGTTTGGCAATCGCTTCATAAGTGGTGAAGGGGTCCAGCACGCCCAGCGTGTCAGCAAATCGCACGCGACTAGCGCCGCAGGCTTGGGCACGTTGCGCGACCTGAATCAGGAAGTCGCTATCAGCGCGAGAAGCATCTTCGGCACCGAGAGAAATCTTGCGTCCGCTGGCGACGGCGGCTGAAATTACACGCGTCACTTGCGCGAGAACCCATTCCCGCGACTGGCGCAACTTGTGACGCAAATGAATGTCGGATACGGGGATGGAGAGGTGAATGATGTCGGCCCGGCAGCGCAACGCACTGGCTAGATCACGATCTGTCAGACGGCCCCAAACCATCAACGTGGCGGGCAGATTAAGTGCCGCGATGGTGTTGATGCAGTCGATCTCTTCCTCGCCCATGGCGGCAATGCCAATCTCCATTTCCCGCACGCCAGCATTGGACAGCGCGCTGGCGATGGCACACTTTTCTTCGACTGTGAAAGCCACCCCGGCTGTCTGTTCGCCGTCGCGCAGTGTGGTGTCGTTAATGATGAGATTGAGAGGCATAGAGTGGCGTCCTTTGCTACCCTTAATGCAAGGTACATGCCACCTGTTTTTTAGGCTTTTAGCTTCTCAATAGAGGGGACTCAGGGCAGGTTTGTCGGGTCTGAGGTTGCCTGTGCCGTGGGGTTAGGACTGATGTCTGTCGGGAATGTGTTGTTTAGGACAGAGTTGGACGCGTGCTGAATTTTAGGAATAAGCTGGATGATTATTCTGCGGTTTCTTTAAGGCGTTGTGATGTAGCAAGCAAAGTCAATGATCGGTCTTGCTGCATAGCAGTCTGACAACTCTATGTGTTTTTACCATCAGTTTATACGCTTAAAGCGTATAATAAACCAATGAAATATGAGTTCATTGAGTCCAGTTTGTTTTCCAAGGTGGTGTACGACTATCTCACCGAAGACGACTACACCGCGTTCCAGCAGTTCTTGCTGGAACATCCAGAGGCTGGTGATGTGGTGCAGGGTTCGGGCGGCGTGCGTAAGGTGCGATGGGCACGCGCTGGGATCGGAAAATCAGGCGGGGTGCGGGTGTGCTACTACACGCGCAATGCAGCCGGGCAGATTTTTCTATTGGTGATTTATGCCAAAAGCGTGCGTGCCAGTATTGCTGGTGCGGTATTGAAACAAATTAAAGAGGTGCTGGATCATGATGACTGATGCACAACTGAAAGCCCGCGACGCCGGGCGTGATATTGGAGCCGAACTGCTGCAGTCGGTGCGTGAAATGAAGACGGGCCAAGGAGCACGCAAGACCACATTTGAGCCTTTGGCCGATGGCAGCGTGCGCCGAACGGTGTTGCGCGCTGACGGCATGCTGGAAAAGCAGGAGGTTCTGGTGGGGCCGCAGTGGCAATTGATGGCAGCGCGGGCGCAGTCAGGGCTGTCTCAGTCCGAGTTTGCCCGAGCCACGGGGGTATCAGTGCGAACGCTGCAAGAATGGGAGCAGGGTCGAAAGGTGCCCAGTGGGGCCGCGCAAAGTCTGCTTAAGCTGGTAAGCCGCCACCCGGAACTGCTGGCTGAATTGACGAATTGACTGGCTGTTCGTTATCCAGTCATGAGGTGACGAATAGCACAGAACTCGATGGATGGATCAGGTTTCCATGATCAAACCCGACTCAAGGGCTTGCGTCGGGTTTGCGAAGATGACCATGGCGGTTGTCATTCGTTTGAAGCCAAGTTTTCGGTAAAAGGGTTCTTTGCCGGGAACCGCATACAGAATGATTTTCTTGTGATTTTTTGAGAGACTCACCAGCGTTGACACAATCTCTTTGCCGATCCCGGTGCCTTGATGACTCGGGTGAACGGCGATGTCGCAAATGTAGGAGCAATCAAGACCGTCCGCCAGTGCCCGACCGGTTCCGATCAGCTTGCCTGAGTCGTAAACAAAGCACTTGAACATGCTGGCGGCAAACACGATTTTCAAATCGGACGCTTTTTTGTTGCCAAGCGGGGCGACTCGGTAGAGGTCGGAGAGTTCTTCCCAGTCGATGCTGTCCAGAGCGTAGCGCCATTCAATTGTCACGGGGATAGACGGCACAACGTCAATGACAGTGATAGTTGAGGCCATAACGAATAGCTTACAGCGAGACTTTAAGTTTTCGACTACCGCTGATGGCGAAGCCCTCGCGTTCGTAAAACGTCAGGGTGCGGTCGAACTGTGGTAGTGGTGGCGTCGTGACTTCCAGACGGGTCCAACCACGCGACAGGCCAAATGACTTGGCTTGCGCCACGAGACGAAGCCCCAAATTATTAGCGCGGTACGCTGGGCGTACATAAAGCTCAGGGATCGTGCCAAACGCCCCCTCGGCATAAAGCGCATAGCTTTCGTAGAGAGCGATAAACCCGACTACGGTGTCGCTGTCATTGCGAGCGACGAACACGAAGTATTTCTCACGGTTGATGAAGTCAGTCAGCCGGGTTGTCGTTTCATCAAGATCAAAATTGAACGCTTGAACTCCAATAGCGTCCATGATTTCCGCTAGCAACTCGCCAACCAATATGGCAACCGCTTGGGCGTCGGCCGCCGTTCCTATTTCGATTCCTATTTCTGATTTCATTGAATTGATCTTGAAGATATTTAGAAGGCGTTGGGCGTCATAACGAATAGATTACAGCGTAACTTTAAGCCTTTGGCCACCGCTGATCGCGAACTGTTTGGCAAGACCTGCCCTTATTGGTCGCCCTCTGCAAGTTCAAGTCTTGATTAGTTCGTGGCGGCTTGCATCGGGTATTTTCAGTTAGACTGAACCAAAGGAGTCATCACTATGGCAGGCGTATTCGGTAAAGATCCCAACATAAAGAAAAGCAACCATGCAGAGCTTGAAAGGCTCAACTTGGAGCGTAAGCGAAAATTGGCAGAAGCGGCAAGCAAGTTCTTTCAAAAGAAGCCCGTCGCACTAAACAGCGAAGCAGCCGTGAAATAACGGCTAATCAGAAATAATGAAGGCCCCTTGATTGGGGCCTTCATTATTTCTGTGCAGTAGGTACGAACCAGTATTCGATGGAGAAGGGGTCTGGTTACGTGGAACGGAAGTCTGTTCCAGACCCAAAGCGGCTGCTCACGCGGTAACTTTGTCAGTCGGGTATGCCGCGATTCCGGTCATTGAGCGTTTAGCCGCGGCGTTCTTGTTTGGCCCAAAGCGAGTGCTGAGATGTAGGTTTTGCCTCGTCCAAACCGGCCCTTCTCGGGTTCATGCGACACCGGCTGTGCGGCTTTGTGGTTGTCGTAGCAACTGGGCATTGGTCAGGAGCTGCGCGCTATGTGTTTGGTCGGTGGCCTGCGGCCAGTCATGTGGTGTTTATGGCCGCTCATGCAGTCGGAGATTTGAGTATCACGTTGCATTACGGCCAAACATCGCTGCTGATGAGAAAACATCAAGAATACGGCTGAGGGCATGGTGCAAAATGTGGTGACCGACTTGCTTTATCATCTGGCAGCCGCAGGGAGTCTGCGCTTTTTAATCAAAAATTACAGGAGAGCGCAAATGAAGAATTGGGTCATATTAACAATACTCGCTTCACTGGCCGGATCGACGCTGGCACAAACGGAGCATGCCGCAAAGAAAAAACCGCCGGTGAAGCAGGAGCAAAAAAAGGAAGATGCAGCGAAACCAGCCCCTCCGAAACCCCGTGTCATCAAATTTTCGATGAGTATGTTGGAAAGTGGTCGCGTTGATCCGGGGTATGTGGGTTTTCCTGCTGCGGAACTTATAGAGGCAGTAGAAAAGCTGACGGGAGCGAAGAAAGGCGAATTTGAATCAACCGCCGACTACAACGCTAGAAGGGATGCCGCACTATCTGCAAAATTTCTTGATAACGCGAGCGTAAATGATGTTTTTGCCTTCGTGGTTCCAGTTTCCAAAGGTGGGAAATATAGCGACGGACTCGTATATGAGTTTGATGCGGATACCAGTGATGTCAAACTGTATGCACTTCCAAAATCACCAGAATATCTTTCTTTGAATGGAATTGGTGCACCAGACTATCAAACCAATAGGCGTGAAAGCAAAGGCCTGGATCAGTTTAAGCTGAGCACAAAGATCGAATCAAACAGCACATATCAAGGTAGCAATGCTTATGGTGCGACTGTAACGGTAGAAAAAACAAGTATGTCCAGTGCTGGAATTGCGGCAAATCGAATTCCATTCCTAAGTTTTAAGCGTGATATTGTTTACGGCAACCCGACAGTATCCACGCAATTCAAGTTGGATAATTCAAGGGCTTCGACAGAACTGCCGACAATGAAAGCATTGATCGTGATGAAGTTGTCAGCCCCTTATGTGGTTTATAACTTTACTCACAAAGAGCCAAAGCGCGATTCACCTAGCGATATATACATGCAAGAAAAATTTTTGGCTGGGGATGTTCTTGGGATAGTCTATTACTCTGGACAGACGGGCGATATATTTGCCCGACTACCTGAGAATTTCGGCATGCCAGAGCCTAAGGTTGAAGTAAAGGCAGAAGATAAACCCGCTAGTCAGTGAGGATCAATGTGGTGAATGGTGTTAAGTTGGCAAGAAGGCAGGTCGAGTTTTTTGTTTCCTATGCACACAAGAACCAGCAGCTTGCGGAGAGCTTTGTTGATGAGTTGATGGATATGCTTCGCCCCTCGAAGACATATGAATATGTCAAGTAAATGGATTCAGCTATTGTGGTTGGCGATCAATGGCAGAGGAAAATTTTGGACGCTCGCGATAGATGCACCTTTGGACTACTTCTTGTCAGCCCAGCATTTCTCAGTTCCGGATTCATTGACGAAAACGAACTCCCTAGTTATGTTGGAGAGGGAAGGGCCGCTTCTATTCCAGTAATGCTATCAAAAGTGGATTTTCAACTTCACGACTTGAAAGGACTGGAGGAGCTACAGATTTTCCGGTATATGGGGCGGCGTTACAGTGAGCCTCGTGCCTACGGCGAGTGCAAGAGTGGCAGCCCCAGAAGGGATTTTGTGTTCGCGCTTTTTCAGGCCATAGAGGCAAAGCTTGCTCTTTTGGAGTCGGGCACAACTCATTAGGTGCCGTGATACAGGGCGAATTGTGGAACTGGTGAGTGGATCGTCCGCATCAAGGTTGCGCCAGTGCTTTCCTTTTGGCTTGTCAGCGTGGCCTTTGTGCATGCCAGTCTGAACAGGCGTGAGCATCTGTTGTCGGCGTGGTGGAAAGAGTGGCGATATAGCAATCGCGAATCAAAATGCAGGTTTTTTGATGACCTGAAAGTTATCTAGAAATCGGTTAGTGAGTGATTTAGAAAGTTTGCGCCAGCGGGTCTGAAAAAAGTCCTTGATGGTCGATGTGAAGGTCTTCGCATC
>CAIJRK010000020.1 GCA_903823025.1 uncultured beta proteobacterium | reverse complement strand
TTTTTGCGCTTCTTCAAGCGTTTGGGGTTTCGGGCTGGCTTGCCGTAGATTAATTTGCATTGCTATCAATTCTGACCTGTTTTTGCACAAATCCCGACAACACTATGAAATCAGTTGGGTAGTGGGGTGAACGCGTACCTATTTTTAGAATCCTATGACGGATGGCGACTTGTGATTTCGTAACCTATTGGTAACACCTTGCACCCCTAATTTCAGGGCTTCCAGAGTAGGATGGTGCCTGTAATTTTGTTACCAATAATTTGTGAAAAGGATGATTTTTTATGAAACTTCATAACACCGTAGTCGCCGTCACGGCCCGTATTCGTGAGCGTAGCCAAGTGACTCGCAGCGCTTATCTGACACAACTGACGCTGATGGCCAACCGCAAGCCCGGCGCCGAGCGACTAGGTTGTGCCAATGTGGCGCACGCTTTTGCGGCGCTGCCTGTCAACGACAAACTGCGCATCGTCGCCGAGCGCGGCCCCAACATTGGCATCGTGACCGCCTACAACGACATCTTGTCGGCCCATGCGCCCATGCAACATTACCCAGACCTCATAAAAGCCGAGGCCCGTCGATTAGGGGCCAGTGCGCAAGTAGCCGGTGGCGTACCCGCCATGTGCGACGGTGTCACGCAGGGTACGCCCGGCATGGAACTGAGCCTTTTCTCGCGCGATGTCATTGCCATGTCCACCGCTATTTCCTTGAGCCACGACGTGTTTGATGCCGCATTGATGTTAGGCGTGTGCGACAAAATCGTACCCGGCCTTTTGATCGGCGCTCTGCATTTTGGTCATTTACCGACCGTATTTGTGCCTGCCGGACCGATGACGTCGGGCCTGTCCAATAACGATAAATCAAAAGTACGCGAGCAGGCCGCCTTGGGTTTGGTGGGTCGCGCTGAATTGCTCGCCGCCGAGTCCAGCGCCTATCACGCCCCCGGCACCTGCACTTTTTATGGAACGGCCAACAGCAACCAGATGCTGCTTGAAGCAATGGGGCTGCATGTGCCTGGCACCGCCTTCATCAATCCCGGCGCCCACATGCGCGAGGAACTCACCCGCGAAGCCGTGCGCACCGTGCTTGACATCACCCAAGCCCGTCGTTTTGCGCCGATTGGCCGCGTCGTGGACGAGCGCTGCATAGTCAACGCGATGGTGGCCTTGCTGGCTACGGGCGGCTCGACCAATCACCTGATTCACTGGGTGGCTGTCGCCCGGGCGGCAGGCCTTGTCATTGACTGGAACGACTTTTCGGCGTTGTCCGAGGTCGTGCCTTTACTCACGCGGGTTTATCCCAACGGGAGTGCCGACGTTAATCAGTTTCAGGCCGCCGGTGGCCCCGGCTTTGTGATTCGTGAGTTGCTGGACGCCGGGTTCATGCACGCCGATGTACTCACGACACGCACCGGAGGTCTGCGTGAGTACGCCGGTATTCCAGAGCAAGTGGGAGACAACCTGCGCTGGCAAGAGGCAGGTCCATCCAAAGATGAGTCGGTGGTGCGCCCGGTCAGCGCACCTTTTAGTGCGACTGGCGGCTTGAAATTGTTGCAAGGCAATCTGGGACGCAGCGTGATCAAAGTTTCTGCCGTACCGGATGATCGGCATGTGATCGAAGCGCCATGCCGCGTGTTTGACTCCCAAGAGGCCTTGCATGTAGCCTTTGGCGCGGGTGAGCTGGACCGTGATGTGGTTTGTGTGGTGCGCTGGCAAGGCCCGCAAGCCAACGGGATGCCTGAGTTGCATAAGCTCACACCACCGCTGGCTGTGCTGCAGGGCAAAGGATTCAAAGTCGCGTTGGTCACGGATGGCCGCATGAGCGGTGCCTCCGGCAAAGTGCCTGCAGCCATCCATGTGTCGCCGGAGGCCGCAGCAGGTGGCGCACTGGCAAGCGTGCGCGACGGCGATGTGATTCGTTTGGATGCCAACGCTGGCACGCTGCAAGTGCAGGTGGCACCTGACGTCTGGGATGCACGCGAAGTGGCCCGGATGCCCGAGGCTTTGCGTGCCGCTAATGGCGTAGGCATGGGACGCGAATTGTTTACCAATATGCGCCGCAATGCCTTGACCGCTGAAGAAGGCGCCTGTAGCTGGCTTTAAAAAGTATCACACATCCGCGCGCTCCAACTCCCTTTTTATTCAAAAAATATGTATTCCAATTTAAAACTAACGGCCCTGCAAGTCATGCAAGACGCCCCGGTGATTCCCGTGATTGTGTTGAACGACTTGGCCCATGCGGTGCCGATGGCGCGTGCCTTGGTCGCTGGGGGCATTCGTATGCTGGAAGTGACGTTGCGCACACCGCAGGCGCTGGCGTGTATCGAAGCCATCGCCAAAGAAGTACCGCAGGCCGTGATCGGTGCAGGCACGGTTCGCACGCGCTCAGATGCGCAGTCGGCGGCGCGAGCCGGGGCAAGGTTTGCCGTGAGTCCCGGTTACACCCACGCTGTCGGGCAAGCTTGTCTTGAAGCCGGGTTGGCGCTATTACCGGGTGTCGCAACCGGGAGTGAAATCATGATGGCGATGGAAGATGGGTTGACCGAGTTGAAGTTTTTCCCGGCGCTGCAAGCGGGCGGTCCCGCCATGCTTAAAGCTTGGGGCGGTCCATTTTTTGATGTGAAATTTTGCCCGACTGGCGGCGTAACTTTACAGAATGCCCCCGACTTTTTGGCATTACCTAATGTGGTGTGCGTGGGTGGTTCCTGGTTGGTGCCCGCCGACGCTTTGATGCAAGGCGACTGGGCGCGCATCACGCAACTAGCACGCGATACCCAAAAGTTAACGCAGGCCTGAGCCTGTAGCCTGCTCGGCACGCTGAATCAACTCAATCTTGTAACCATCGGGGTCGGTCACAAAGGCAATCACAGAGGTGCCACCTTTAACCGGCCCTGCTTCACGCGTGACGTGCCCACCGGCTGCCTTGATCTTGTCACAGGCGGCATACACATCGGGCACGCCCAACGCAATGTGACCATAAGCGCTGCCTAACTCATACGACTCGACGCCCCAGTTGTAGGTGAGTTCAATTTCAGCTTGCTCCGGATTACTGGCATAGCCGACAAAGGCCAGCGAATATTTGTAGTCCGGGTTTTCTGAAGTGCGAAGAAGTTTCATACCCAGAACCTGAGTGTAGAAATCAATAGAACGTTGAAAATTGCCAACGCGCAGCATGGTGTGAAGAAGTCTCATGCGGCTGATTGTGTCGGAAATCAAAAATCAGATAAAAAAAAGGGCTGATCTTGCGACCAGCCCTTAAGGGATCCCTGAACCTGAAGGTTTCGAAAGGACCCGAGGAGACAACCTGCAGAAACGATGCGTTTCTGTTTCAATCTGCAGCCAAGTTTGCCTGGCTGCTGAAAACTCTAACTTGACAAAGCCAATTGTCTCTTGAACAGCTTCATCAAAGTATCTTGACTTAAGACTTTTTAGCGCCTGTCTTGGCTGCGTTGGTGGCTGTAGCTGCCACAGTATTGAAGCTGGTTTCAGCGACGTCAGTCGCTTGTTTGACTGCTTTTTGGACGGTTTCAAGTGCATTGGTAGCCGCGTCAACTGCGCTCTTCATCACGGCAACAGCGGATTCCGAACCAGCGGGTGCATTCTTGGATGCAGTTTCGACTAAGCCCATGAATTTTTGTTGTGCTTCAGCAGCTTGGCCTTCAAACGACTTGCTCAACTCAGCGGTGGAGCCAGTTGCGATTTCGTAGAGGTGACGGCTGTAAGCAGCGGTCTTTTCTGCCAAAGGCTGCAGCAGGCCTGATTGCAGGGCCAGCAATTCTTGTGCGTCTTTCACGCTCAACACAGCTTTGGCTTGTTCAGCGGACTCTGCCAAGGCAGCTTTGGAGGCGCTCATGTTGAGTTCGACAATCTTTTCAACGCCTTCAAAGGCTTTGGAGGTCAGGCCCAGGAGAGTCTCGACGCTTGCTTTTTGTGAAGCCAGGATTTGTTCGACGGTCAACATATAAATATCTCCAATAAGAATGAGGTAAAAAAAGTAACTGCGCCGAAACCGAGCGTTTGCCTAGTTATGTTGCAGTGCAGCATGGATTTCATTATAAGGTAAACCTGAAAGCTTGCAAGTTATTTTTGTTGCAGTGCAGCAATTTAATTTTTCAAAAAGTAGGTCCCTACGGCTGGTAGCACGGGAGATTGGTTCCGATGGCGCCGGTTGGCAGGCCTCAAAGACCTGATTTTTAAACGGCCTTGACGCACTGGCAAAATCAAGTGCTGATACGTGAGCGACCAGACCTGTCTGTGTTGACGATCTAAAAACTATTTTCTGGAGATTCTTTGTATGACCCAAACCATCGTGGATGCCGCGATTACTTCGCGCATGTCAACCCGCGCTTTCACACCTCAACCCGTGCCGCGTCAAACCCTAACTGAGTTGCTGCAAGTCGCTAGCCGGGCGCCATCTGGCACCAACACCCAACCGTGGAAGGTGTATGTGCTGCAAGGCAACAGCCGGGCCACACTGATTGACAAAGTGTGCGCCGCCCACGAGGCCATGCGTACCAACCCGGCGCTGGCCGCCGAGTACCGCGAAGAATATGACTATTACCCTGAAAAATGGATCAGCCCCTACATTGACCGCCGCCGCGAAAACGGCTGGGGTTTGTATGGTTTGCTGGGCATTAATAAGGGCGATAAAGAAAAAATGCATCTTCAGCACCAACGCAATTACAAGTTTTTTGATGCGCCGGTCGGCCTGATGTTTACGATGGACCGTGTCATGGGGCGCGGCTCGCTGATGGATTACGGCATGTTCATGCAAAACATCATGGTGGCCGCGCGTGGTCACGGTTTACACACCTGTGCGCAAGCGGCCTGGAACGGATTTTCCAAAATAATTCTGCCGCACATTGGCGCCACCGCTGATGAAATGCTGGTGTGCGGCATGGCGCTGGGTTATGCGGATGAAACCGATATCGTCAACACCTTTGATACGCCTCGCGTGCCGGTGGATGAGTTCACACACTGGTTGGACTGAGCCTGACCCCCGCACATCATGATCATCCGCAGTCTTCTCGATACCGATCTCTACAAATTCACCATGATGCAGGTCGTGCTGCACCAGTTTCCGGGGGCGCAAGTCGCGTTCAAGTTCAAGTGCCGTAACGCCGGCGTTGACCCGGTCAGCGGGTTGGCGGCCCGCCCGCTGGCGCCGTATGTCAACGAAATCCGGGATGAAATTCGAGCGCTATGCCAGCTGCATTTTCAGGAAGCAGAGCTGGCTTATCTGCAGTCTCTGCGTTTCATCAAAAGTGATTTTGTTGATTTTTTAGGCTTGTTCAAGCTCAACGAAAAATACATCACCGTTACCGCGCTGCCCTCGGGCGAGATTGACATCCAGATTTGCGGGCCTTGGTTGCACACCATTTTGTTTGAAATTCCGGTGCTGGCGATTGTGAATGAGGTGTACTTTCGCAACACGCAACCACAACCTGATCTGGCAGAGGGCCGGGAACGACTGGCCCTCAAAATTGACCAGTTGCGCGCTGCTGGCTTGCAAGACTTGAAAATTGCCGATTACGGCACACGTCGTCGATTTTCAGCAGGGTGGCATGAAGAAGTGCTGCACGTTCTGTGCAACGGTTTGGGCACGCGCCAGAGTCCGGGTCATGTGCCCGGTACAGCGGGGCAATTAGCGGGCACCAGCAATGTGCTGTTTGCCATGAAAATGGGACTGACCCCCTTGGGCACGATGGCGCATGAGTTTTTGCAAGCTTGTCAGGCGCTGGGTCCGCGCCTGCGTGACAGTCAAATTTACGCGCTGGAGTCATGGGCTAAAGAATACCGGGGCGACTTGGGCATTGCTTTGAGCGATATTTACGGCGTGAGCGCTTTTCTGCGCGATTTTGATTTGCTTTTTTGCAAGTTATTTGACGGCGTGCGCCATGACAGCGGAGACCCGTTTCAATGGGGCGAGCGGATGCTTGATCACTACAACCGCCACCGTGTGAACCCGCGCACCAAAACCCTGATTTTCAGTGACGCGCTGACCGTGCCACGCACCATTGCGCTTTACCAGCAATTCAAGGGACGCGCCCAACTGGCCTTTGGTATAGGCACCAACCTAACCAACGATCTGGGTTATGAGCCGCTACAAATTGTTATAAAAATGGTGCGCTGCAACGGCCAACCTGTCGCCAAACTCAGTGACTCACCCGCTAAAGATATGTGCGACGACGAAAAATATCTGGCGTATTTACGTCAGGTATTTGACATCGTCGAGCCGGGCTGACCTTTCTACTTTAATCAGAATACAAGATGACCCAACCCAAAATTCTCGTCGCCCGTGCCGTCTTTCCTGACGTGCTTGTCCAACTGGCGCAACACTTTGAAGTGACCTCTAATCAAGCGGATGAACGCTGGACGCCTGACCAGTTGATTGACAAACTGCAAGGTCAGCAAGGCGTGTTGACCACGGGCAGCGAGCGCATTGATGCAGCGTTGCTGGGCGCCTGTCCCGATCTCAAAATTTGCGCCAACATGGCCGTGGGTTACAACAACTTTGACCTGCCTGCCATGACTGCAGCCGGGGTTATCGCCACCAATACGCCCGATGTGTTGACCGAAACCACCGCTGATTTTGGCTTTGCCTTGTTGATGGCCACGGCGCGCCGCATCACGGAGGCCGAACACTTTTTGCGTGCCGGACTTTGGTCTAACTGGCGTTACGACATGTTTGCCGGTGCTGACATTCATGGCGCCACCTTGGGCATTTTGGGCATGGGCCGCATCGGGCAAGGCATTGCCAAACGGGGCGCTCACGGCTTTGGCATGAAGGTGATTTATCACAACCGTTCACAACTGGACGCTGCAACGGAGGCGCAATGCAAAGCCTGTTTTGTGAGCAAAGACGAACTACTCAAGAGCGCTGACCATTTGGTGCTGGTGCTGCCGTATTCAGCGGCATCCCATCACGCGATAGGTGCGCCTGAACTGGCGCAAATGAAACCAACCGCCACGCTGATTAATATTGCACGCGGCGGCATTGTGGACGATGTCGCCCTAGCTGCAGCCCTGCGCAACCAGGTTATCGCAGCCGCTGGCCTGGATGTGTTTGAAGGTGAACCCCGCGTTCATCCCGATTTATTGGCTTTATCCAATGTGGTGCTGACCCCGCACATTGCCAGCGCCACCCTGCCCACACGGCGGGCTATGGCGAACTTGGCAGCGAACAACTTGATTGGTTATTTAATCAACCAGCAGCCTCTGACGCCTTTGAATGACCCAGTCCCATTTGTTTAAAAATTCGTTTGACCTGACACATCAATCAGGTTTTTTATGCGTCATAAAAAAGGTCGTACCCCACAGGCACGACCTTCAATCAAACGTGGGGGTCTGAAATCGGGGGCACCATGGCGGCGATGATGTCGCTCATGGAGATGCTGCCCACAACTTTGCCCTTGCTATTGACCACATTGGCGACGTCTTTCCCCTCGCTACTAAGCAAGCGGGCGGCCTCTTCAATCACCAAGCTGGCATCGACTGTAGGCCCCTCTACGCCTGCGCCTGAAGTCATCAGCGTGCGACAACGGATGACGCGGCCACGGTTGACATCCTTGACAAAACTGCTGATGTAATCATTGGCCGGTTTAAGCACAATTTGTTGGCCCGTGCCCTGCTGCACGACTTCGCCATCACGCAAAATAGCGATGCGGTCACCTAGGCGCAAGGCCTCTTCCAAATCGTGCGTAATGAAAACGATGGTTTTGCCAAGCTCTTGTTGCAAGTCCAGCAAGATAGATTGCATGTCGCTGCGTATCAAGGGGTCCAGCGCGGAAAACGCCTCGTCCATCAGCAAAATAGGGGCATCGTTAGTGAGTGCCCGGGCCAAACCTACGCGTTGCTGCATGCCGCCCGACAGCTGGTTGGGGTAGCTAGCCTCATACCCTTTGAGTCCGACACGCTCAATCCAGCGCAAGGCTGATTCACGCCGTTTTTTGCGTGCGACATGCTGTATTTGCAAACCGTATTCCGTATTTTCCAAAACGGTGAGGTGAGGAAAAAGGGCAAAGTTTTGAAACACCATCGCGGTGCGCTCGCGTCTGAACCGCAGCAACTGCCGTGGGTTCATCGTGATCACATCCTGGTCACCCACCCACAATTCGCCTGCCGTGGGGTCGATCAGTCGGTTGATGTGGCGGATCAGCGTGCTTTTGCCTGAACCCGACAGACCCATGACCACCTGAATGGCCCCGCCGGGCATGTCGATGTTGATGTCGCGCAAGCCCAGCACATGACCATGCTTGTCATGCAGCTCTTGCTTGCTCATGCCCTGGCGCACGGCGTCAATATATAAATCCGGCGTCGGACCAAATACCTTGTAAAGATTTTTGATTGAAATGCCAACCGCCGCGCTGGCATTGTCAGACCCTGTAGGCACGGCGGGGGGTGTGGTGACCTCAACCATGGGTGACCTCCAGATGGCGTTGCAAGCGTTTACCGTAGGTCTGCGAGACGCGGTCAAAAATAATGGCAATGCCCACAATAGCCAGCCCGTTGATCATTCCCATGGTGAAGTATTGATTGGCAATGGCTTTGAGCACCGGTTGCCCCAAGCCCTGCACACCGATCATGGCGGCAATCACCACCATGCCCAGCGAGAGCATGATGGTCTGATTCACCCCGGCCATGATGGTCGGTAGCGCCAAAGGCAATTGCACTTGAATCATCTTTTGCCACATGGAAGAACCAAAAGCATCAGCGGCTTCAAGCAAATCTTGGCTCACCAGGCGAATGCCTAAATTGGTAAAACGGATAACGGGCGGAATGGCATACACCACCACGGCAATCATCCCGGCGACGCGGCCAATGCCCAACAACATGACGACCGGAATCAAATAAACAAAGCTGGGCATGGTTTGCATCACGTCAAGCGCCGGGTTAATGACTTTTTGCAGTCGGTCCCAGCGACTCATGGCAATACCAATAGGCAAACCGAGTACCAAAGTGACCACGGTGCAGACAAAGATCATGGAGATGGTCTTCATGGTGTCCTCCCACATACCAAAGTAGCCGATGACCAATAACGTGAGAATCGTTCCGATGACGATCTTCCATGAACGTGTCGCCAACCAAGCCAGCAGCGCAATGACACCGATAACGACGGGCCAAGGTGACTGCGTGAGCAGCCGTTCGGAATACATCAAAAAGTCACGAAGGGGATTAAATAGATTCTCCAGTGTCTCCCCATAGTTGCGCGAAAACGAACGAAAAGCACCGTCAACGGTCTGCCTAAAAGCACTGAGTTGATCCGCGCCCATATCGGGAAACTCGGTCAACCAGTTTTTGGGCGTCATAGACTAGCCTTGATTTTTTCTGCGGCTTCCGGGGTGACCCAAGGTGTCCAGATAGCGGGTTGATTCTTTAAAAAGTAACGGGCACCGTCTTCACCCATGGCCTGGTTGTCGCTCATCCAGGCCAGCAACTGATTAACCGTTGTGTTGTCCCAACTGCGTTTAGCCAGATAGTCATAAGCCGGGCCGCCCGCTTTCTTGAAACGATCCGTCACCACGGTAAAAACCTCAACCTTGGCCCAATCGGTTTTAACCGGGTTTGCGCAGTCAACTTTGGTGTTGCAGGTCTCAAAACCTACTTTGTCATAAGGCACACCGGCATCGAGTTTGACCATTTCATACTTGCCCAGAATCGCGGTGGGCGCCCAGTAATAACCCAGCCAGCCTTGCTTTCGCTCGTAAGCCTTGGCAATGGAGCCGTCCAGACCTGCGGCTGAACCCGTGGCGACTTCGACAAATCCTTTTTCAGCAGCACCCCAAGCTTTGAAGGCGTTGTCGGTTGTGATTTGACAGTTCCAGCCCGCAGGACAGTTGTGCACCGCGCCTTTGCCTTGGTGTTCAGCAGCAGGAAATAACTCGGGATGCATCAAGGCGTCATCAATGGTTTTGATGTTTGGATTGGCATCTGCAATGTATTTAGGAATCCACCAGCCCTCCAGACCACCATCCTTGAGCGCCATAGCCGCGTAGTGCAAGCGCCCTGAGGCAACGGCGGCATCCAGCGGCAGACGCACCGCATTAATCCAAGCCTCCGGTGTGACATCAGGCTCGCCTTTTTCCATCATGGAAGTCAGGGTTGGCATGGTGTCACCGGGCACCAAATCAACTTTGCAGCCATAGCCCTTGGACAAAATGATTTTGTCCACATTAGCCAGAACCTCTGCAGACAACCAATTCATGTTGGCAACCGAGACGTTGCCGCAAACTTGTCCAGATGATGAGGCCGCAACAGGCGCGGTCTCTTTCTTTCCGCAAGCGCCAAGCACCAGCATGGCACTCAACAAAGTGAGCGAAAGTTGGATAGGTTTTTTCATTTTTTTAGTTCCTTTTAAATAGAAAGTCAACAAAGCATCACATGCTGAATAAACGTAAAAATTAAAATTTTTTGCATTTTTTAGGAGATTTAACTTTAATTATCATTGATTTTCATCAAACACTTTTAGCTTCAAAAGCTGTAAAAATCTCCGGCAATTGCGTTGATCAGCACACAGTCAACTCGTGTTTTCCAGTTTTAAGAACTGTTTTTGACCTGTTTGATACGACGTCATAACAAGCATTTGAAGCGTCTGCGGCTTGGTTACAGCAGTAACTCTCTTCTTTTTTTGCCGAAGGGCTAAATAACGGTGAAAATAGTGGTTCTGCCCTGTCCGCAAATTCGGTGGGGATTCTCTTACTTGTTTGTGCGACTCATGTTTCCTTTTTCTTCCCTTAACAAAACTGCCAAAGCCCCCGAAGTGACACCTACTCCAGCCAAAACCAATGAACCCCATCCGCTGGACGCGTTGACGGGCGGGGCTTTTTCTGCCCACACCTCAACCGAACGCACCGCGCGAATCCGTGACTGGCTGGCAACTGCGCCAACCGCAGAGCAACTGCAGGCGGTGTTTAAAGAGATCAGCGGCAAAGACAAAGGCGCGGCTAAATTGCTGCGTGAAAAGCTCGACGAAATCAAACGTAACAAGAGTCAAGAGTCCACAGCGCAAGAGTGGGCTGACAAGGCGCAGGCTTTGCTGGGCGTTGCCAAACTCAATATCGCGGATGCGATGGCTTGGCAACGTGACGCGGCCAAGGCTGGCGCACCTTTGAGCAAGGAGCCGCTGGCTACGCTTAAAAGTCAACTGGGTGACCGAATCAAGGTGATTGAAGACTTGCAACACCGCGTGCAAGTGCAGCGTGAAGCCGCTGTACTGCTGGCGCAACGCATTGAAGTCCTGTCCACCAAATCCTGGCGCGATGCGCAGGCCGCTGTGGAGGCATTGCAAGCTGACGTTGATCACTGGCAGGCGCAGGCAACTTCGCTGCTTGATGATGCTGATTGGGCAAGCGTTGAGGCCAAGTTTCCACCTTTGCTGGATGCCTCGCGTGCTCAGTTGCTGGTGGTGTGGGAGGCTTTTAAGAGCGCCTTGGCGCAGGCTTCAGTGGCCGCCGCTGATTCTGCTGCGGCCTTGCCTCCGGTTCTGGTGTGGGCCGATGAACTTCGTATCGCCCGAGGCGTGCCCGCAGAGGCTGTTAACAAACCACAAAAACCCCGTATTGATCCTGAAGTCAAAGCCCAAGCGGCGGCCATCGTGCTTGAGGCTCTCACAAAACTTGAGCAAGAAGTGACCGAAGGTCATGGCAAAGCCAGTGCCGGTGCAGCCAATACGTTGCGCAACGCGCTCAAAGAATTTGGCAAAGTCATCGACGACAAACTGGAAAACAAGGCCCATGCCGCGCTGGCCGCAGCGGGCGAACTCGAAGGCTGGCAACGCTGGAGCGCGGATCAAGTGCGCGAAGACTTGGTCGCTAAAGCCGAAGGCTTGCTCAAGCGCCCCGAAGGACAAGCCATCGGTGGACGCAAGATGCAGGACAGCCTGCGTACTCTGCGTGAGCAATGGAAACAAACAGATCAAGGCGGCGTGCCCAATCATGGCCTGTGGAAGCGTTTTGATGACGCTTGCAATGAAGCGCACAAAGTGGTTGAAGTCTGGCTGGAAAAAGTCAAGGCCGAGTCGGCTGAACATCGGGCACAACGCCTAGCGCTGATTGAAGAAGTCAACGCCTGGGCCAGCGCCAACACAACAGCCCTGGACGGTGACTGGAAAGGCTTTAACCGTTTGCTGCATCAGTTTGGCGACCGTTGGCGTGAAGGGGGCCATATTGGCGAAAAAGCTTTTGCTGAATTGCAACCCCTTTGGAAAGCCGCTATTAACAACGCAGCAGCACCCCTGGAAGCTTTGCAAAAAAGTAGCTTGGCTGCCCGTCACGCCATGATTGAAGAGTCCAAAGTGTTGGGTGCCGCGCCTGAATTGCGCATTGATGCCGTTAAATCCCTGCAACATCGCTGGCAGACCGAGGCCGCTACAGTGCCCATGGATCGTCGTCAAGAACAAAAACTGTGGGATGCTTTTCGTAAGCCTATTGATGAAGCCTTTAACCGCAAGACCGTGGAGCGTGAAAAAGCGGATTCAGCTTTGGGTGAACGGGATCGGACTGTGCTTGATGCAGCCAAGGCGCTGGAAGCTGCCAACGCAGTCGGTGATGTGCAAGGCATTCGCAGTGCCATGAATGGGCTTGATGCCGCGTTACGGGGTCAAGCGCAGGCAAAAGCGGCTGTCTTGGAGGCTGTAATCGCTGTTGCACCTGAGCAGGCACCAACGCCGACTGCAAATGCAGAAGAAGCGTCGTCCGTAGCTTCGGCTGAGACCGCTGTTGTGGATGCTTCAGCAGCATCAGACGCCTCGGCTGAACCGACTAACGCCGAACCTGTGGAGCCTGTTGTGCCCGTCAAACCAGCGCCGCGTCCTGTGGTGGCGGTGCGCGGGGATGACCGTCCGGGTATGAAGAAGACTGAACCCGCGCCGATAGGGCGTGGTGGCAAGTTTGGTGATCGCAAAGAGGGTGGTCGCGACAACAACCGGGGTCCACGGGATGCCAATTTTGCAGGTCGTTCAGATGACCGGGCACCCCGTCGTGATAGCCGCGATGGTACTTCAGGTGCATGGCAAGAAGCGCCTCCTCGCTTGGGCGATACCGCGTTCCGTGCCCAGCGTGACGCCATGGAACACGCCCAGTTTGCCTTGAAAAAACTTGCCGCCCAAGCTCATGGCGAAGCGCTAACTCAACTGTTGAGCGCGTGGGAGCAGCATGATGCCGCGCAAGTGCCTTCTTTGCAAGAGTTAGGCAACCGTGTCAATGCCGCCACCCGCAGTGCTTGGGTCAAAGCGTTGACGCAACCCACGACAGGCGATGCAAACGTAGCTTTGTTGCGTTTGGAGATGGCCGCCGAGTTGCCGACACCTGCTGAACACTTGAACGCACGTCGTGCCCTGCAATTGCAACTGTTGACCAAGCGTAATGATCCAGCGCCAGCGCAAACCTGGGGGCAAGACGCTGCGACCGTCTTAGGCAGTAGTTTTGATGCAGCGCTCACACGTCGGCTGCAAAACGTGATGAAGGTGTTGCTCAAACCTTAATCAGGTTAGGCATAAAGAGAACCTCTTTCGGGCGGTCTCAATAAAGGTTGGTGGTGACGGCTCGACGCTGGCTTTATGCAGCCAGCGCCACCTTCAGGCGTTGCAGGCTGGCACCCTTGTTGTCAGGACTGACACTCACGCGCAGAACCTCGGCGCGTGCCGGTACAGCCAAAGCATCCCAATCGCTCAAAACAATGCGGCTTAGGCCGCTTTTTAGCGCATGGGTGGCGGGCTTGTGCGTATGGCCGTGGATCAAGGTTTGGGCGTTGGCCTGATGAAGCCAATTGCAGGCGGCATCTCCCTCTACATCCGCATAGGTGGCGCCACTGCGTTTTAACATGTCGCTTTGCGAGCGCAGGGTACGCGCGATCTGTTGGCGCTCTGCCAGTGGTTTGGCCAGGAATTCCTGTTGCCAGGTTGCGCTGCGGACTTGTTCACGAAATTGCTGGTAGTCGGTGTCGCCCAGGCACAGCGCATCGCCATGCGAGAGGAGCCAGCGTTGTCCGGCAAAAATCAGAGGCGTTGGGTCATTCAGCAAAGTCATGCCGCTACGTTTGGCGAAAGCCGTGCCGACTAAAAAATCACGGTTGCCGTGAATGAAAAAAATATCAAGCCGTTGAGAGGCTGCTTTAAGAACTTGTGCGCATTGCACTTCAAAGTTTGAAGACTCATTCAGACCGGAGGCTTCGGTCATAACATCGTCACCGACCCATACTTCAAACAAGTCGCCCAAAATAAAGAGGGCATTCGCAGGGGTCGTTTGCATGAAGTGTTGCCACGTCTTGAAGGTGGCCGGATCTCCGATCTGGAGGTGCAAATCGGAGATGAAATCAATGCTTTGCCAATGAGATGGCGCTTGCCATGCCGGCCAGAGTGGCGACCCCTTGGGAGATGCCATCCGGAATGCCGGCCGGGTCATATCAAAGTGCTACGGCTTTTTCGATGATGACGTCTTCAACGGGAACATCATCGTGATGACCTTTGCGACTGGTTTTAACGGCCTTGATCTTGTCAACAACTTCCGTCCCAGAGATAACTTTGCCAAACACTGCGTAACCCCAACCCTGAGCTGAAACAGCGGTGTGATTGAGAAAGCCGTTGTCAGCGATATTAATAAAAAATTGTGCGGTGGCTGAATGGGGGTCGCCCGTGCGAGCCATAGCCACGGTGTAATTCAGATTTTTCAGGCCGTTGTTAGCTTCATTATTAATGGGTTGGTCGCCCTTTTTTTCTTTCATGCCGGGTTCCATGCCGCCGCCTTGCACCATAAAGCCAGGAATGATGCGGTGAAAAATGGTGTTGTTGTAGTGACCTTTGTTCACATAACTCAAAAAATTGGCGACTGTTTTAGGGGCTTTTTCCTGATCCAGCTCAAGCGTGATAATGCCGTAGTTGGCAATGTGGAGTTCGACTTGTGGGTTGCTCATAATTTATTTAACCAGGGTTGCAGAGTTGATAAGAATGGGTGTTTTAGGAACATCGGACTGGAAAGGGCCGCCAGAGCCAGTGGGCGCGGCTTTGATTTTCTGAATCACGTCCATACCGCTCACGATTTTGCCAAAAACGGTATAGCCAAATTGCTGTGTGGTCGGATCAAGAAACGCATTGTCTTTGACATTGATGAAAAATTGTGCGGTGGCGGATTGCGGATCGTTGGTACGAGCCATGGCCAGCGTTCCCGTTGTGTTTTTAGGACCGCCTTTGGCCAAGGCATCGCGACCTTCATGGACCACAGGTGCCCGCGTTTTCTTCTCGGCGTATTGGGCGTCATAGCCACCGCCTTGAATCATGAAGTTCTCAATCACGCGATGGAAAATCGTGCCGTCATAGTGTTTATCGTTGACGTATTGCAAAAAGTTGGCAACCGTTTTAGGAGCTTTGTCGGGATAAACCTCAACGACAAAATTACCGGCCGTCGTGGCAAAGTTGACGCGAGGTGCGTCTTGCGCCTGGGCGTTGTGAGCCATTGAAAAAACAGCGGCAATAACGATGGCGGCAGGGGCCAGTGTCGGGAAAAGCTTAAATTTCATTCTCTAATTCTTTCAAAAATAACGTGGCTGACTTTAGTTCTTGAGTTTGACTTGAAGCAACTCACGAATGAGTGCAAGTTTTGGTGATAGGGCGGCAGAAGTGCTGCCGAGTTGCAAGGCCTTGCTGTAGGCTTGACCAGCCAGCGCGGCATACACATCGGCCAGATTCTCATGTGCCGTCGCATAACCGGGGTTGGTGCGAATCGCCATTTCCAGGGCCGTGCGCGCCTTGTCAAGCTGGTCTTGTTGCGCATAGAGAACCGCCAAATTGTTATATGGCTCAGGCAGTTCAGGGTAGTCTTCGGTCAGTTTGGTGAAAATCGCGATGGCCTGCGTTGGATTGCCTGTCGTACTTTGAATCACGCCGTTGAGGAATCGCATTTGTGGATCATGGGGCTTGTTGTCGAGGTAAACCTCGGCTTGGCGGGTCGCCTCGATTAACTGGCCTGTGCGTATTAATTGGTTAACGTCACTGTACTCATCAGCATAAGCGACGTTAGTCAGACAGGCCGCCAGCATGACAAAGCAACAAAGGCTGGAAAAAATGGTGGCGCGGGTATGCGGCATAAAGCTTTTTAAATCCAATAGAGTAAAGGCCCGCTGTCAGTCGTGATTTTGTAGGCTGACAGGGCTATATACTGAGTCTAATTGTTTTCCAGAGGTTGCTCTTCAGCAACCCCCCTTAAAACCACCCACCCATCAGCCGTCTTTGCCAGCCTCAGCTTTTCGTTGCGTTGGCAGACTTTTTGTCGTTTGAAATATTTATGAGCTTGCGCATTTACAACACGCTATCGCGTGCCCTGGAACCTTTTTCTCCTTTGGAGCCCGGCCACGTCCGGATGTATGTTTGCGGCATGACCGTTTATGACCTATGTCACTTGGGGCACGCGCGTGCGATGGTGGCATTTGATGTGGTGCAGCGTTGGCTTAAAGCCAGCGGTTTGCGCGTGACTTACGTGCGCAATGTCACCGATATTGACGACAAGATCATCCGGCGCGCGCTTGAAAATGGCGAAACCATACGCGCTTTAACCGACCGCATGGTCGCGGCACTCCATCAGGATGCGGATGCTTTGGGGATTGAACGGCCCACCGTGGAGCCTCGGGCCACTGAATTTGTGCCGCAAATGTTGAGCCTGATTGGGCAATTGACGCACAAGGGTTTAGCTTATCAGTCGCTCAACGGGGATGTGAATTACGCCGTGCGTAAATTTCCTGGCTACGGCAAATTAAGCGGTAAATCACTGGATGAGCTGCGCGCGGGAGAACGGGTCGCTGTGCTCGATGGCAAGGACGATCCGCTGGACTTTGTGCTGTGGAAAACCGCCAAACCGAGCGAGCCAGACGACGCGCAGTGGGACAGTGTTTATGGCAAAGGCCGACCAGGCTGGCACATTGAGTGTTCAGCCATGTGTCAGCAGATGCTGGGAGAGACGATTGACATTCATGGCGGCGGCGCCGATCTGCAATTCCCACATCACGAAAATGAAATTGCGCAGAGCGAAGGCGCCACGGGTCAAGCCTTGGCCCGGTTCTGGATGCACAACGGGTTTGTCACGCGCGACAACGAAAAAATGTCTAAAAGCTTGGGCAACTTTTTCACGATTCGTGAAATTTTGGCTCAATACGACGCCGAGACGGTTCGTTTCTTTATTATCCGTGCCCATTACCGCAGCGCCTTGAATCACAGCGATGCCCATTTGGACGATGCCCGTAATTCGCTCAAACGTCTGTACACCGCGCTTGATCTGGTCACGCCTGAATCCACCCCCGGTGACATCGACTGGACGCAGTCGTTTGCTGCACGCTTCAAAGCGGCCATGGATGAGGACTTTGGCACGCCTGAAGCGGTCGCGGTGCTGTTTGAGTTAGCCACTGAGGTCAACAAAACCCGCTCGGCAGAACTGGCCCGGTTATTGAAGCTGTTGGGCGGCTGCATTGGTTTGCTTCAAGGCGACCCCAAGGTGTTTTTGCAAGCAGGTGCCAAGCTGGATGAAGGCTACATCGCGGGCATGATTGAACAACGGACGGCGGCCAAGTTAGCTAAAAATTTTGCAGAGGCTGACCGTATTCGCCAAGACTTGTTAAGCCAATCTATTGTGCTTAAAGACACGGCTGGGGGAACCACTTGGGAGGTTGGGCAATGATTTGTCTGCAAGCCCACGATGATGCGCGCGAGGTGCTCCGGGCGTAAATACTCGGGTGCAGTGTGGCAACTTGGTATATTTGGCGCTCGCTTGAACCGGTCACGGTTGCGTATTGGAATTTTCTAGGACAGACCGATGCTGCTATGAATGCAGCGACTCTTCCCTTAACGCGATAGGAGTTTTATGGCTAAAAAAACATTTCTCGACTTTGAGCAACCCATTGCGGATCTCGAAAACAAAATAGAAGAGCTGCGTTATGTGCAGACGGAATCAGCCGTTGATATTTCAGCTGAGATCACTCAGCTGGCTAAAAAAAGCCAGCAACTCACCAAAGATTTGTACAGCGATTTGACGCCTTGGCAAATCACCAAAATTGCCCGCCATGCCGAGCGGCCTTACACCCTGGACTACATCAACGAGATATTCACTCATTTCGTGGAGTTGCATGGCGATCGTCATTTTGCCGATGATTTGAGCATTGTGGGTGGTTTGGCGCGTTTCAATGGCACGCCTTGCATGGTGTTGGGCCAACAAAAAGGGCGTGACACCAAAGAGCGTGGCCTTCGCAACTTTGGCATGAGTAAGCCCGAGGGTTATCGCAAAGCATTGCGACTCATGAAAATGGCTGAAAAGTTTAATTTACCGGTTTTTACCTTTGTTGATACACCCGGTGCTTATCCAGGCATTGAGGCTGAAGAACGAGGTCAGTCCGAGGCCATCGGTCGCAATATTTTCGAGATGGCGCAACTCGAAGTTCCAATCATCACCACCATTATTGGCGAGGGCGGATCGGGGGGCGCGTTGGCTATTTCGATTGGCGACCAGGTGCTGATGCTTCAGTACTCGATTTACTCAGTAATCAGCCCTGAAGGCTGCGCCTCTATTCTCTGGAAAACGTCCGAAAAAGCACAAGAAGCGGCGGATGCGCTGGGCATCACCGCGCATCGGCTCAAAGCACTGGGGGTCATTGACAAAATCGTCAACGAGCCAGTCGGCGGTGCGCATCGTGACCACAAACAAATGGCGGCGTTTCTCAAACGCGCCTTGAATGACGCCTTTCGCCAGGTCAGCGATCTCAAGGGCGATGAGTTATTGAACCGTCGCTATGACCGGCTGCAGAGCTATGGCCGCTTTACCGATACCAAGGCAAACGCCAGGTAACGTGTGACGACAGGCCTGATTGAAGCGATTGCCAGGTTCTCGCCCACCTTACCGCTGGCCGTCGCTTTCAGTGGCGGGGCCGATTCAACCGCGTTATTGCTGGCGTGCGCCGAGAAGTGGCCGGGACAAGTAACCGCCATTCACATTCATCATGGCTTGCAGGTCGCAGCCGATGACTTTGAGCACCATTGCCGTATTTTTTGTGCACAGTTGGATGTACCGCTGACGGTGCGTAAAGTCGATGGCCGTCACGCTACAGGGCAAAGTCCTGAAGATGCGGCGCGCCGTGTTCGCTACCAAGCGTTTGAGGCCGTCGCGCTGGAGGCCGATACGCCGTATGTGGTTAAAAACATCGCGCTTGCCCAGCACGCCGACGATCAGGTTGAAACTCTTTTGCTAGCGCTAAGTCGTGGGAGTGGTTTGCCCGGCCTGAGCGCTATGCCAGCCACTTGGATTCGTGCGGGCATTTCTTATCATCGGCCCTTATTGGGCGTTCGCGCGTCAGACATCCGTACTTGGCTTACCGAGCGAGGTGTGACGCATATTGAAGACCCCAGCAACGCGGATGAGCAATTCACCCGCAACCGAATCCGCGCCCGGTTGCTGCCAGTTCTGAAGGCTACGTTTCCTCAATTTCGTGACACTTTTACCCGCAGCGCTGCTCATGCGGCGCAGGCACACGCCGTCTTGCTGGAGGTTGCCGCACAAGATAGAGCACTTGTTGGCACTCCGCCCGTGATTACACTTATTCAGTCATTAAGCCATCCCCGACAGGCCAATATGCTACGTGACTGGCTTAATAAAACTTATAACGTCGTCCCCAGTGCCGCCCAACTCGCAGAATTGTTAAATCAAATTGCCGCCTGCACCACGCGAGGACATCAGATACACATCAAAGTAGGCCTTGGTTTTATCAAACGCAAAGGCCGTTTTCTCGGTTGGTACAATCTTTAGGTTTTGCTCTAAAAAATTACTTCTAATGGCATTAATTGTTCACAAATACGGCGGCACATCGATGGGTTCTACTGAACGCATCCGCAATGTCGCCAAACGCGTCGCTAAATGGGCACGCGCCGGTCACCAAATGGTGGTCGTTCCTTCCGCTATGAGCGGTGAAACCAACCGTTTATTGGGGTTAGCCAAAGAGCTTTCACCGTCCAAATCGACAGACGCCTACAGTCGCGAACTCGATATGCTGGCCGCCACGGGTGAGCAGGTGTCAAGCGCTTTACTGGCGATTGCGCTGCAAGCCGAGGGCATGAACTCCGTCAGCTATGCGGGCTGGCAAGTTCCTATTCGCACCAATAGCGCCCACACCAAAGCCCGCATCGAGTCGATTGACGACACCCGTGTGCGCGCTGACTTGGATGCGGGCAAGGTGGTTATCGTCACCGGCTTTCAGGGGCTTGACGAGCTAGGCAATATCACGACCTTGGGGCGCGGTGGTTCTGACACGTCGGCGGTGGCCGTTGCGGCTGCGATGAAAGCCAAAGAATGCCTGATCTTTACCGATGTTGACGGCGTTTACACCACCGATCCACGCGTCGTGCCTGAAGCTCGCCGACTGCAAAAAGTAAGCTTTGAAGAAATGTTGGAGATGGCCTCCATGGGCTCCAAAGTTCTACAAATTCGAGCTGTGGAGTTTGCCGGTAAATACAAAGTTAAATTACGCGTTTTAAGCAGTTTTACGCCTTGGGACATTGACATCAACACGGAAGCCGACTCCGGCACCCTGATTACTTTTGAGGAAGACGAACACATGGAGCAAGCTATTGTTTCCGGCATTGCATTCACACGCGACGAAGCCAAAATTTCGGTGCTAGGTGTACCTGACAAGCCCGGCATTGCCTATCAAATTCTCGGCGCCGTAGCCGAAGCCAACATTGAAGTCGATGTCATTATTCAAAACATCAGCAAAGAAGGTAAAACCGACTTTAGCTTCACGGTTAACCGTGGCGATTACGCTAAAGCGATGGAGTTACTGAAAGAAAAGGTTCTTTCCACCTTGGGTGCGCAAGAGGTTATTGGTGACACCAAAATCTGTAAAGTGACGATTGTGGGCATCGGGATGCGCAGTCATGTGGGTGTTGCCAGCAAAATGTTCCGCGTTCTGAGTGAAGAAGGGATCAATATTCAAATGATTTCAACCTCTGAAATCAAGACTTCTGTGGTCATTGATGAGAAGTATATGGAACTAGCCGTGCGCTCATTGCATAAAGCTTTTGATTTGGATCAGTCACCGGCCTGAAATGAGGCGAAGTCGTGAGATAATACGCTCAGTGTTTTAGGAAACGTGACCGAGTGGCCGAAGGTGCTCCCCTGCTAAGGGAGTAGAGGGTTTAAAGCCTTCTCGAGAGTTCGAATCTCTCCGTTTCCGCCAATGAATGACCCTAAGTGATTGATTCACTTAGGGTTTTTTTATGTCCATATTTTTCTACCCACACGGCAAAAAAATAGGCAAGTGCTTTTTCATTTGGAAAGACCACTTCCGCTGCATGATCAGTGATCTGACAATTCTTCAATTACTCTGAAGTGACGGGAGTTTTAAAACCAATGCTCATTTTTAATGAACAGTCAACTTTTCTTTGAAGCCTATTTTGATTATTTTTCTAGCGTGTAGAGTGGGATGTCTTTTTCGACGGCCAACTTGTCCAGTGCTTTGCGGGTTTGGGTCAGCAGGTAATCGGCGATTAATTGACGGGTTACGGGGGTCATCATGGTTTGACTATTGACATAGTCGATTCCGACGGCGGCGCACAGCGGTTTGGCAAAGTGCGGCTCCAAGGCAGCCATCGCAACCCGGCCGTCCTTGCACGGATAAACCTGATAACCGGCGTGCCCGCCACCCACAGGCGCCTCTGGATGCATCACGCCCCAGGCGCGCGGCAACGCCAGGTAGCCTGCCGCTTGCGACAACGCCACTTCAATATAGCCGCCTTTGCCTTTTTGACGCTGAAACAGCACGGTTTGCAATATCGCCTCTGACGCCATCAACGAGCCGCCCATATCCGCATACAACGTAGCGGGCAGCGCCAAGCCCGTGACAAGATCGTTCTCGGCCTGATAGGTGAGGTCATGTCCCGGTTCTTCGGCTCGCGCACCGGGTGCGCCCACGATAGCCACTTGCGACAACATGGGGTAACGCTTGTGTAGTGGCTTCCAATCCAAACCCAGTTTTTTCAAAGCGGCGGGGCGAAACGAGGTAAGCAAAACATCCGCCTTGGCTAATTCTCTATGTAAAGTTTTTTGACCTTTTTCAGTTTTAAGGTCAGCCACCGTGACCCGAACACCCTGATGCATCACGTCGTAGGCGACGCGGCTATACAAGGCCATGGGGTCGGACGAGGGCGGCTCCAGTTTGACGCAGGAAGCGCCCATTTGCAGGCAGCGCATCAAAGCAGCGGGTCCTGGAAGATTGAGCGAGAGGCTGAACACGCGCACACCACGCAAGGGACGCAAGGCGGGAAAAGTCGGTGCCATCAGGGCATGGATAGTTGATTTCATGACCGTTATTTAAACAGGCGTCAGGGTTGAGTTTCCTTGCACGCTGAAAGTTTTAAGTAATCTGGTCGATTGCGGTGTAATGCTGGCCTGAACAAATCTCAAACTGAAAGCATTCCGTGACCGATCCACAACTCCAGCTTGGTTTTGATACCCCTGAATTTCCTGCCAGCACGGAGATAGAACCACTTACCCCGCCCAAAGCTGAACCTATCCTCATCACGGCCACCACGGCAGCGCTGGAATCCGTCTTCCCGGAGGACGTTGAGCGCATGGCACAGATGCTTGAGCGCCATCACGACTACCGCGTGCTGCGCCGTCTGGTGCCGCATCTTCACTTTGACCGGCTCCCACAAGGCCCCGTCATTCGTGTGCTGGTGCTCGACACCGAAACCACCGGTCTGGATCACGCCAAAGACAAAATCATCGAACTGGCCTTGCTGCAAGTTGATGTGGACACCACCACCGGATTGCCCGTAGGCGATGTGCTGGTGTATGACGAACTGGAAGACCCGGGAATGCCAGTCTCCCAAGAAATACAGGCCATCACTGGCATTTCCAGCGAAATGGTGCAGGGCAAGCGCCTCGACGAGGCCCGGATTGCGGCCATGCTGGCGGGCGCAGACTTGATCATTGCCCACAATGCGGGCTTTGACAGGCCTTTTTGTGAGGCGCGTATGCCTGCCTTTGCCCAATGCCGCTGGGGCTGCTCCTTCGCTGATATTGACTGGAAAAAAGAAGGCCAAAGCTCTGCCAAGCTGTCGTATCTGGCTCTTGAAAAGGGCTGGTTTTATGACGCCCACCGCGCTGAAATAGATTGTCATGCGCTGCTGGCCGTGCTGGCCGAACCTTTGCCTAGTTCTGGCCTCAGCGGCTTGGCAAAAATTATCGCTATGAGCCAACAACCCAGCTATCGCCTGCAAGCCAACAACGCGCCTTTTGATGCCAAAGACTTGCTCAAATCCCGGGCTTACCGCTGGAATGCAGAGCAAAAGGTCTGGCACACGCGCCTCAATGAAGAAGCGCAATTGACGGAAGAATTAAAGTGGCTTCAATCGACGGTTTATGGTGGTCGTCTGGCCCGCGTGCAAGTCGAGAAAATGGACGCTTTTGTGAAGTACTCTATGCGAACAGGGGAATTGTCAACTCAGCAGATTTGAAAATCAGGAAGGTTAGAATTATGGCTAGCCGAGGCCGGTCTGGCCTCTCGATTTTCTCTTCTCCCCAGGCTTGCTTGGGCCGTCGGCCAAGAGGCTTGCCAGGGGTGATGGAGTGCCCCAAGGAGTGAGATGAAACGTGTTGATGACTTCCGCCTGAAGTTCGGAAAAAAAGAGTTGGTGCCGATTGTTATCGGCGGTATGGGCGTTGATATTTCAACGGCTGAATTGGCCTTGGAAGCAGCACGACTTGGCGGCATCGGACACATTTCTGACGCGCTGGTGCATGACGTCTCCGACCGACGCTACAACACCAGTTTCATCAAAGACAAAACGCGCTTTTACAAACACAACATCAACAACAGCGACAAAGCGATCATCAAGTTCGATTTGGATATGCTGGCCGAGGCGACCAAGCATTTCGTGCAAGCCACGATGGCAGCCAAGCGAGGCGAGGGCTTGGTCTTTGTGAATTGCATGGAAAAGCTGACCATGAACGGCCCGCGTGAAACGCTGCAAGTCCGCATGTCTGCCGCGCTCGATGCGGGCATTGACGGCATTACTTTAAGTGCCGGTCTGCATTTAGGCTCCTTCGGACTGCTGGCCGATCACCCCCGGTTTCGGGATGCCAAGTTGGGCATCATCGTGTCTTCGGTGCGGGCGCTACAGATTTTTTTGCGCAAAAACGCACGGCTCAACCGTTTGCCCGATTATGTGATTGTGGAAGGGCCATTGGCCGGTGGTCATTTGGGCTTTGGCATGGACTGGGCCGAGTACGACCTGGCTACCATCATGGCGGAGGTTGTTCAGTTCCTGAAAACCGAACAACTTGATATTCCGGTGATTGCAGCTGGCGGTATTTTTACCGGCAGTGATGCAACGTCCTTCCTGGAAAAAGGTGCGGCGGCGGTACAGGTAGCCACCCGCTTTACGGTGGCTAACGAATGCGGCTTGCCCGACAAGGTCAAACAAGAGTATTTCAAAGCCAGCGAAGAGGACATTGTTGTCAACAATATTTCTCCCACCGGCTACCCAATGCGGATGCTCAAAGGCACCCCCGCCATCGGTTCCGGGATTCGTCCTAATTGCGAAGCCTACGGTTATTTGCTGGATGGCAATGGCGGCTGCGCCTACATCACGGCCTACAACCGCGAAGTCGCGCTTCACCCGGACTCAAAAACCATTTCAGTGATGGATAAAACCTGTCTGTGTACGCACATGCGCAACTTTAATTGCTGGACGTGCGGCCACACCACCCCCCGATTGAAAGACACGACACGTCGCTTGCCAGATGGCAGTTATCAAACCTTGAGTGCCGAACATATCTTCAAAGATTACCAGTTCAGCATCGACAGCCAAGTGCTGTTGCCGGATTAAATCCAAGAAGGGCCGTTCACCTTCGTGAGGTTGCCAACTGCTCTATAAAACAGCCTGACGCAGGTGGAAAGCCCAGACCCCGCCTGCGCCAGCTTGTCAGTTGCTGACTGGCATCGAGGGGATTGATGCACAACGGCAACTGAAAACTGAACTTAGTTTAAGTTGCACCCGATTTAACACACCAAAGAACGGTGCCGTCCCGGCCCGGCTTTTTCTCACCTTCGTGTCTGGCGCTCACGCTGGCCTTCGCTGTTAATGGCGCTCACCAGTAAACCTAACTGTTGGGCCAGAATATCCAGCACATCGTCCAGCGTGACCACGCCCACCAACTCACCTTGCGCGCCCACCACGGGAATTCGGCGCACCCCTTTGCGTCGCATACTGTGCATCAGGTCAATCAGTGAATCGTCTTCGCGGGCGATGATCAGGTCGGTGGTCATCACATCCTCAACCAGCAATAAAGCCGGGTCGAGGTCAACGGCGACCACGGCGGTGACGATGTCGCGATCCGTCAGAATGCCCACCACGGTTTGCAACCCCGCCACGTCGTCCACCACCACGAGACAGCCCACATGGTTTTCACGCATCAGCCGGGCGGCCCCGTTTAAGGGCGTTCGCTTGAAAGCGACGGTCACATGGCGTGTGCATATTTCACCTGTCGTCAATCGTTCACTCATTGAGTTCTCCCGGTTTTAAAAATTGTGAGGTTTCGTGATGCTTGACCTGCCCCCGGCGCTTGCGTACCACGTCCTCAAGTTGACGCTTCATATTGGCAAAGGCTTCACGCAGAGCGACATAAACATCCTCGTGTTGAACCCGGTTCACCACCAACTCATGGCCCGGCAGAGTCAGGTCAATGCGCACGCTGTAGGGGCGACCTTGGTGTTGGTGTTTTTCCGCCTGATCAAGGCTCACCCGACACGCCATGATGTCAGAGGCAAAAGCTTCAAGCTTGTGGGCGTGCTCAGTCGCACTGTGCGTCAGCGAATCAGAAGGCAACATGCCATGAAATTGAATATGAACCGGAAGCTTCATCGTGATCCTTGTACGTCTTAAAAATTCATTTTTGGGGACGCCAACAAAAAACATTTGAGATTTCTCAATCCCCGCGCGGAGGCGCCTTTGCGCAATACACTGATTGACCGTACTTCACCCGTCACGTTCCCTATGATCGAGCTGCTAAAAACCTTTTCCTGGCAAGAGCTGCGCCACCACCCTTGGCGCAATGCGGCGGCTGTGGTGGCGGTGATGCTGGGCGTGGCGCTGGCCTTTTCGGTGCATTTGATCAACGCGTCGGCGCTGGACGAGTTCTCGCAAGCGGTGCGTTCAGTCAGCGGTCAGCCCGACCTGGAACTGAGCGGCGTCCAAGGCAGTTTTGATGAGACCATATTCAAGCAAGTGGCGACTCATGCACAGGTGAGCGTGGCCTCGCCCGTGCTGGCCTTCAGCACTTACGCCTTAAATGCAGAAGGCGAAAAGGTGTTGCTACGGGTGGTCGGTGTCGATGCGTTGGTGGTTGCCAGTGTCGCGCCAGCACTCATGCCACAGCCCACGGCAGGGTCAGATCGGCTGGCACTTTTTTTACCCCAAACGGTATTTTTGAACGCCGCTGCACGCCAGCAGCTCAGGGGTAACACCTTGCAATTGCAAAGTGGCTTGCAGCTCAAAACCGTCACCGTAGTCGGCAGTGTGAGCGCCACCGGGACACCGCTGGCCGTGATGGATCTTGGCGCAGCGCAAGACTTGTTTGAGCGCCAAGGTCAACTCTCCCGCATTGATATTCGGCTGAAAACGGGCGCCGACCGGACAGCCTTGGCGCGCACGTTGCAAAGCGCCCCGGACTGGCCTAGCGGTGTCACCTTGCAGGCGCCGGGCGATGCACAAGCGCGGTTAAACAATTTATCGCGGGCTTACCGTGTCAACCTCACGGTGCTGGCCTTGGTGGCTTTGTTCACGGGGGCGTTTTTGGTGTTCTCGGTGTTGTCGTTGAGCGTGGCCAAGCGGGCGCAACAATTTGCGTTACTCGGCGTGTTGGGCTTGAGCGCCCGCCATCGGCTGCAACTGGTGTTGTGGGAGTCTCTGGGGCTGGGGTTGGTGGGCAGCGTGGCGGGCTTGGCTTTGGGCACCGCGCTGGCGGCCTTGGCGCTGCAACTGCTGGGCGGCGACCTAGGCGGCGGTTACTTCTCAAGCGTAACCCCGCGTCTGCAATGGCGCATCTGGGACGCTTTGATTTACGGCGTATTAGGTGTGCTGGCGGCTTTGGTCGGCGGCTGGTGGCCTGCCCGTCAAGCACAACGTCTGCCACCCGCGCAAACCCTGAAAGGTCTGGGGGGCGGGTTGGTCCCGCCCGGCCAGCACAAAATCAGTCTCTTATTGATCGTCTGCGGTGTGGCGCTCGCTAATATGCCTGCTATTTTTGGAATTCCGCTGGCCGCTTATGTGTCGGTGGCCTTGTTGTTGTTGGGCGGCATCACGGCCCTGCCTTGGGGGGTGGCGTTGTTACTGGATCAAGTGGCGCCTTGGGTGGCAAATTACACCTTGCCCCTGCTGGCTGTGGAGCGGGCGCGCCGGGTACGCGAAACCGCCACGGTGGCCGTCAGCGGCGTGGTGGCGGCGTTGAGTCTGGCCGTGGCGTTGACCGTCATGGTGGCGAGTTTCAGGGATTCGGTCACGCAGTGGCTGGATCGGGTGCTGCCCGCTGATTTGTATATGCGCAGCGCGGGCACGCTGGGGGCCAGCGATACAGTTTATTTCACCCCTGGTTTTGTACAAGCAGCAGCCCAAGTGCCGGGTGTGCAGCGGGTGCTGGCGCAGCGTCATCTGGCTTTGCTACTGGACCCCGCCCTGCCCCCGGTAACGCTGATCGCCCGCACGCTGGACGACCCGGCGCGCAACCTGCCACTGGTGGGCGAGGCACGAGCGGTGCCTGACGGCCATATTGGTATTTACGTGAGCGAGGCGATGGTGGACTTGCATGGCGCCCGGCTGGGCACCGTTTTTAAGCCCTTGGCGGTGGCGTTCAAACCCCTTGGCGTCGCGCCCGCCCGCCCGCCGTCCTCTCTGTTTTTTGTCGCTGGGGTCTGGCGCGACTACGCTCGCCAGTCGGGCGCGATTGTTTTGGATAAACGTCTCTTTGAGCAACTCACCGGCGACCAGCGAGCTAACGATGTAGCGCTTTGGCTGGACGCTCAGGCCGATATACCCGCTGTTCAAAACGCGTTGCGCACCTTGGCCGAAACCTTGGGCACGGGGGCCGGTCAGTTGCTTGAATTTGGCAGTGCCACCCAAATTCGCGCTACCTCCCTGCGCATCTTTGACCGTAGTTTTGCGGTCACTTATTGGCTGCAGGCCGTGGCGATTGCGATTGGGTTATTTGGCGTTGCCGCCAGTTTTAGCGCGCAAGTGTTGGCCCGGCGTAAAGAGTTTGGTTTGCTCGTCCATCTGGGCCTGACCCGGCGGCAAATCTTGACGGTGGTCGCTTTTGAGGGCGCTGCCTGGACCACACTGGGCGCCATCGCGGGCTTGGGATTGGGCCTGGCCGTGGCGGTGGTGTTGGTGCATGTCGTGAACCCGCAAAGCTTTCACTGGACTATGGAACTGATGTTGCCGTGGGGTCGATTGCTGGCCCTGTGTGTGGCCGTTGTGATCGCAGGCACGGTGACGGCCTGGCTGGCTGGCCGGGCCGCAGCGGGCCAAGATGCGGTGCTAGCCGTGAAGGAAGACTGGTGAACCAGCCACCCGCCAAACTCTGGCCACCTAAAAAACAAGCCTTTTTTAAAAATTCCAACCCGAGAGCACCCCACCATGCAGCACTCAGCCCCCGTATTTTTCATCTCCCACGGCGCCCCAACATTCGCCCTTGAGCCGGGCCTGCTCGGTCCCCAATTGCGTAACTTGGGCCAGCGCCTGACGTCTTTATCTGCCGTGCTGGTGGTGTCGCCGCACTGGCAAACCCGTCAAGTGCAAGTCATGCGGACACTGGTGCCCGAGACCATGCACGACTTTGGCGGATTTCCGGCTGCGCTTGACCAACTGCATTACCCTGCTGTGGGTCACCCGTCGCTGGCAACAGAGGCTGGACAACGGCTCACCGAGGCCGGATTTAGCGTTACTTTTGAGACGCAGCGCGGACTCGATCACGGTGCCTGGGTGCCTTTGATTCACCTGCTGCCCGAGGCTAAAGTGCCGGTTTTTCAAGTCTCAATGCCCTATGACCTGGACACAGCGGGCGCCTTCAAACTGGGGCAAGCGCTAGCCCCATTGCGAGCGCGTGGTGTGATGATCGTCGGTTCGGGCAGTCTGACGCACAACCTGCGTGAGATTCGTCCGTCAGGCGCTGATGAGGCCGACTACGCCCACGCCTTCGCGCAGTGGATTGAGCAAGCCGTCAAACATCGCGACGTTGATCAACTGTTGGCCTATCGGCAGCAGGCGCCGCAGGCTGCTCGGGCGCATCCGACTGAAGAGCATTTTTTGCCTTTGCTGGTCGCGTTGGGAGCCAGCACCGAGGGCGAAGTTGCGCAGTTCATCGATGGGGGCTTGACTTACGGCGTGCTGTCGATGGCGTCTTATGTCTGGGGTTGGCCAACCTGACTTATTGCAGCGCCAGTTGGGTCATGCAGGGCAGTCGAAAGCGCCCGGCCACATCCCGCAAATCACCGGCTTGCGTTTGCAGACTTTGCGCGGCAGCAGCGGACTCTTCAACCACAGCGGCATTTTGCTGCGTCATTTGATCGAGTTGATTCACCGCGATGCTAATGCTGGACATGCCACTGTTTTGTTCATGCGTGTGCGCTGTAATTTCACCAATGGCCTGGGTGACGCGGCAAATCGACTCAACGATGGTTGTCATGGCGTCACGCGCCTGATTGACTTTAGTTGTACCTAGTTTTACTTTGTCCACAGACGTGTTAATCAGTGTTTTTATTTGCCGCGAGGCCACCGCAGAACGGGTTGCAAGGGCGCGCACTTCAGTGGCCACCACCGCAAATCCGCGCCCCTGATCACCAGCACGGGCGGCTTCAACAGCGGCATTCAACGCCAGAATATTGGTCTGAAAAGCGATGCTGTCAATGACTGCCGTGATGTCGGCAATCTGCTTTGAAGACTCACTGATGTCACTCATGGTCTCCATCACCTCGGCCATGATTGTGCTGCCAAGCTGCGCTTGTAGGGCGGCTGATTGGGCGAGCACCTCACCCTGCGAGGCCGAGGCTAATGAGTTGTGCATGGTGGCGGCAATTTGTTCGACCGACGCGGCTGTTTGTTGCAAAAAAGAGGCGGCCATTTCAGTCCGGTTGGAAAAATCAAGATTGCCCGCTGCAATCTGTGTAGCCCCTTCCGCGACCGTGTGGCTGGCGCCTTGAACCTGAGACACCAAGGCGTGCAAAGACAGCTGCATCCGACTCAAGGCTGAGAGCAGACGCCCCCCGTCATCCCGGTCATGTCCGTCAATATGTTCACTCAAATCCAGCGCCGCTACCCGATTAGCCGTGTCCACCGCTTGCTGGATGGGACGGGTCACGCCGCGCACCAGCCAGAGGGACATCACACCGCCTAACAGCAATGCGCACAAACTGAACACCAGCAATCCCCCGCGCGCCATCCCGCTCAAGCCGCTGATGCCCAGTGCGGCGGCATCAATTTTGGCACGCTGAGACGCGCCCAGTCGGGTTACGGCTTCCAATAACGTGCTGGCCGCCGGAGAGAAAAGCGTGCTGTACACCTGCGTAATGTTAGCCGTCATGCCACTGTCACGCGCCACAGTCAGGGCTTGAAAGGCTTTGAGAAATTCCAGATTAGCCCGTGTCATGCCACCCAAAATCGCCTGATCTTGTGGGGTTGTCAATCGGTCTGCCAGTTTTTTCAGCAAGCCGTCCACCACCGCAATAGTTTGAGTGATTTCGGGCATCAACGCATCGCCTACCTGTGGCTCTGAACTTAACGCAAAGGCTTTGGAACGCGCCACATTCACGGAAATATGGAGGCCCAATTCTTCGGCCAGGCGCTCGGTCACCATCGCCTCATTGACCATTTTTTCAGTTTCATGCGAGACGCGATGTAAAGACCAATAGCCCAGGGTTGACCCCAACAAAGCCACGGCTAGCACCAGCGCCAACACGCTCAGAATCCGACGTGAAAAAGAACCCGGTACTTTGAACTTTTTTCTTGAATCTGTATGCAACATGGATACCTACTCTTTTTGTTAAACCAACCTATAAAACCCGGTTGTGATTGAGGTCAAGGGGAAACCCTAGGTATCATGTCCGAAGGGTGTGACTGTGGCATGACAGAGCCGCCCTCATCAGGACGACAATTCACCCATGACTCCAACCTGGCTCCCCAACCCGTTACGCCGCCGCTTGCTCGCTCTTGGCTTGACCGCACCGTTATGGCCTTTGCACGGCGCAGCGACAACCCCCACTGAAACTCAAACGCTAACCAGGCGCACGCTGCAATTTCCGCGCGACTTGGGCAGTCACCCGGAGGTCGCTATCGAGTGGTGGTACATCACCGGGCATTTGCAGGCGAGTCCAACTGGGCGTGAATTTGGCTTTCAACTGACGTTTTTTCGCTCCCGGGTGAAAGAAACGCAAGCGATGACCTCGGCCTTTGCGGCTAAACAATTGATCTTTGCCCATGCAGCGGTGACCGATGTGAGTGATAAAAAACTGTGGCAAGACCAGCGCATTGCCCGCGCCGGTTTTGGCTTGGCGCAGGCCAACGAACAAGACACGGCCATCACGCTACGCGACTGGTCGCTGGTTCGCCATGCCACCCACTACAGCGCGGTCGTGGCAGGCCACGGTTTTCAGTTTGAATTGAAGTTGCGTGAAACCCAGCCCCTGTTACTGCAAGGCGATCAAGGTTTTTCACGCAAGGGGCCGCAAGAAAAGCAAGCCAGTTTTTACTACAGCCTGCCGCAACTGCAAGTCACCGGCACGCTTGCCATTGAAGATCAACCCATGGCGGTGCAAGGCCGCGCTTGGCTAGACCACGAATGGAGTCAGGCGCTGATGCACCCGCAAGCAGTGGGTTGGGACTGGATCGGTATGAATCTGCTGGACGGCAGCGCCTTGACGGCTTTTCGTCTGCGCGACAAAACGGGCCAGGCCTTGTGGGCGGGCGGCTCATTTCGTGCGCCTTCTCTGGGCGCTAAACCGCAGACATTTGGCCCTGACGAGGTTGTTTTTCAGCCTGTTCGCAGTTGGACCAGCCCATTGACGCAGGCCAAGTATCCGGTGGAATGGACGGTGCAAGTCCGCGCTGATACCTACACCGTCAAAGCCGTCATCGACCCCCAGGAACTCGACAGCCGCGCCTCCACCGGCGCGGTTTATTGGGAAGGTCTGAGCGAGTTGTTCAACACCCAAGGCACGCTGGTCGGACGCGGTTATCTGGAAATGACTGGCTATGCCAGCCCGCTGCAGCTGTAAATCAATGCGCCCCGGCGGCGGCATCTGCTCCGCCGCCATTCAACTTGGGTCTTGAAAGCCACACCACGGGAATAAGCAGCATAAAAATCAAAGCCGAGGCGTAGAACACATCATTCACCGCCAGCATGTAGGCTTGCTGATCCACCAGATGATTCACTTGAGCCAGCGCTTGTTCCGTCGTCAAACCCGCGCTATTAAGCCCGGCCAGGATCTGGGTTGCAGCGAAGTTGCCTGCGTTCACCGATTCGGTCAACTGCGCGTGGTGCATGGCGGCGCGGTCTTGCCAAACGGTAGTGGCAATCGAGGTGCCAAACGAGCCCGCAACAATGCGCGCAAAGTTGGACAAACCCGAGGCCGCCGGAATTTTGTCTGGCGTGATGCCGGACAGAACAATCACCGTCAAGGGGATGAAGAAAAACGCCATGGCAATACCCTGGATCAGGGTCGGCAGCATGAGCGTCGCGAAGTCAGCTTGCGTATTGAAGTGCGAGCGCATCAACAACACGATAGCAAACACCACAAAAGCAAAACTGGCCAAATAACGCGGGTCGATTTTGCCAATGTTTTTTCCCACAATTGGCGACAAAATGATTGCGAACAAACCAACCGGCGCCAGCAACATGCCGGCATCGGTCGAGGGGTAGCCCATGTATTGCTGCAGCCACAGAGGCAACAACACGACATTGCCAAAGAACAGACCGTAGCCGACCGAAATCGCCAGCGTGCCCGCCCAAAAGTTGCGTCGCGCAAACAACCGCAAATCCACCACGGGATGCTCCTCAGTCAACTCCCAGACAATAAAGAAGGCAAATCCGACCAGCGCGACCACCGCCAAGGCCACCACCATACTGGAGTGAAACCAGTCCAGCTCCTTGCCTTTGTCCAGCATCAACTGCAGCGCGCCCACCCATAACACCAGCAACCCCAAACCAACGCCATCAATCGGCAGTTTGTGCGTCATGCTTTCACGCTTGCGAAAGATCGACCACACCATGAAAGCCGACAGCAGGCCAATGGGAATGTTGATGTAAAAAATCCAGGACCAATAAATATTGTCCGTAATCCAGCCCCCCAACAATGGCCCCATCACCGGGGCGACGAGTGTGGTCATGGACCACAACGCCATCGCCAGACCAGCCAGTGCAGGCGGGTAACTCGACAAAAGCAAGCCTTGCGAGAGCGGAATCATCGGCCCGGCCACAAAACCCTGCAAGGCACGAAACACGATCAGCGTTGTCATGTTGGGGGCCAAACCGCAGAGCCAGGACGTCAACACAAACAACAAAACGCTGGTAACGAACAAGCGCACTTGCCCGAAACGCTGCGACAGCCAGCCAGTGAGCGGTAAAGCAATGGCATTGGCGACGCCAAAACTGGTGATCACCCAAGTGCCTTGATTCGCGCTCACGCCCAAATCACCGGCAATCGCGGGCAAAGACACATTGGCAATCGACGAGTCCAGCACGTTCATGAACGTGGCAAGCGACAGGGCAATCGTGCCCCACAAACGGGCTGAACCTTGCAGTGGCGGCAACGGAATAAATTGAGGTACGGTGGCCATGCGGAAATCTTTTAATGGCGACCGAGGTTGGCAGCCACGATTCTTTGCACCACATCGGCCGCACCGCTGTTGAGCGACTCATAAACCGCAGTTTTCAGGAACGCGTCACCACGGGGAGCCTCGGCCAACATACGACCCTCTTTATTACTCACGTCAACTGTGGCTTCCATGGACAAGCCCACGCGCAAAGGGTTTTGGGCCAACTGCGCGGCGTCCAGCGCCACACGCACCGGCACACGCTGCACCACCTTGATCCAGTTGCCGGTCGCGTTTTGCGCAGGCAACAGCGCAAAAGCCGCGCCAGTGCCCATGCCCAAACCGGTCACAGTGCCTTTGTATTCAACTTTTTTTCCGTACAAATCAGCCGTCACATGAACGGGCTGACCAATGCGGATATGGCGCAGTTGCACCTCCTTAAAGTTGGCATCTACCCAAACCTGGCTGATGGGAATAATCGACATCAGCGGCGTGCCAGCTGCCACACGCTGGCCCAACTGCACAGTTCGACGCGCCACATAACCCGCCACGGGCGCAGGCAAAACAGTTCGCTGCGTGGCCAGCCAAGCCTCGCGCACTTTGGCAGCTGCCACTTGCACGCTGGGGTGCATCTCAATGTTGATACCCTCCGTCATCGCCTGATTACTGACCAACTGTTCTTTGGCCGCAGCCACGCCCGCCAAGGCAGAGGCCAAGGCACTTTGACCTTGAGTCACTTGTGTTTGTGCGTGGTTGAGTTCTTCCTTGGACACCGCGCCATTCCCCACCAACGATTGACGACGGTTGAAGTCATCCGTGGCGCGGGAAATTTCAGTTTGCGCCTTGACCACTTCCGACTGGCGCAGATTAACTTGTGCCGTCAGACTGCCGTTATTGGCATACAGCGTGCGCACTTGCCGCACGACTTGGGCCAAATTGGCTTTGGCTTGATCCAAGGCCACATTAGCGTCAGCCGGGTCGAGATTGACCAGTGGCTGGCCTGCTTTGACGTAATCGGTATCGTCGGCCAAGATGCCAATGACGGTGCCGCCCATCTGCGGCGTAATTTGGATCACATTGCCTTGCACATAAGCGTTGTCGGTTGATTCATAGTGGCTGGCCACCAACCATTCATAGGCAATCCAGCAGAGGGCCGCGACGACCACCAAACTGGTCAACGCGATCAACGCTGTTTTTCGGGTGGGGTTGCCAGCGGCATTCGCGGCTCTAGTAGGAACTGAGGATTCGGTCATGGTGTTGAGAATTCAAAAAGGAAATAACTTATTTTTGGGCCGTGGCGGTCGGCAAATCGGCACGGTAGCCGCCGCCTAAAGCGCGCATCAACGCGACTTGGGTGTCGAGTGCGCGGGCCATCAAATCCACGCCTTGGCGGCGCTGATTGAGCACGGTGGTTTCAGCATTCAAAACACCGAGGTAATTGATCAGCCCGGCTTTATAACGCTGCGCGGCAATCGAATACGCGTTTTCAGCCAAGGCTTGTGCCGCGTGTTGTTCGGTTTGCTGGCGACTGATGGATTGATGGGAGGCCAACTGGTCGGCCACGTCACGCACCGCGTCGATGACGGCGGCGTTGTAACTTTCAATGGCAGCATCCAGATCAGCCGTTTTGCCACGCAAATTGGCACGCAAACGCCCGCCGTCAAACAGGGGCAAACGCAAGGCGGGGCCGACGCCCCATTGCTCACTGCCTGCCCCCAACAAGTTATTCAGGCCAATACTGGAGAAACCGGCGAAAGCGACCAGATTGACGTTCGGATAAAACTGAGCCTTGGCGTTGCTCACATCCTGAACCGCCGCCTCCACTCGCCAGCGTGCAGCGGCGATATCAGCCCGACGACCTAATAAATCCGACGGAATAACGGCCACTGTAGTGCCAGTTTTAATTGCATCTAACGTCGGCAGATTCAGGGCAAACGGCTGTATTGGCTGACCCACCAAGGCATTGAGTGCGTTGCGGGTTAGCGTTAATTGTTCTTGTAGCGCTTCAATTTGCAGCCGCGCATCAGGCAAACCGCCTTCGCTTTGGCGCTGCTCCAGACGCGTATCCAAACCGGCGTTGACCCGGTCGCGCACCAATTGCAATAACTGTGTCCGTTGGGCTAGCAGACGTTGGGCCACGCCCAGTTGATCATTCAGCCGTGCCAGTTGAAAGTAACTGCGCGCCACGTTACTGGCCAACAACATGCGGGCGGCTTGGGCATCGGCCTGCGCCGCGCGGGTGTTGCCCACCGCGGCCTCCAGAGCGGCCCGGTTTTTACCGAAAAAATCTAACTCCCAACTGCCGGTGAGTTGCGCCGTGCCGCTGTCAAGCCTTGCGCCTGCGTAAGGCGGTGGAACCATGCCCGTGGCAGTGAACTTTTGTTGGGTCGCTTCAACGGATGCGCCAAGTTGTGGCCCGTTTGAGGCGCGAGTCACGTCAATACCAGCCTGCGCTCGCATGATTCTGGCTTGGGCCATCTTGAGACTTGGGCTAGTCATCAGCGCCGCATCAACCAGCTGATTCAGTTGCTCGTCGCCAAACTCACACCACCACTGGGTGTCCACAGTCACAGATGTGCCGCCTGAGGCGGGCAACCCCAACGACGGTGCATCTCGCAGCATGGCTTGTGGCTGAATGCCGGTCATGTTGGCGCACGCCGACAAGCCGAGCACCATCAGAGAGAACAGCGTCGATGGAATTAAGCGGGTGCGCACGCCCCGACTCTGATGATCAAACCTCATGCGAGTCTCCACAGATAGTTGGATTTTGGTTGGGCGACAACGCTTGGGCGTTATCGAGAATGCAGCGCAAAGACTTTTTTAAGGCTTCAAACTCTTCTACTGAAAAACCGCTAAGGAGTGCGTTTTGAACACGGCTGAGGACCACCGGAATGTCAGCAGCGGCAACGCGTCCTTCGTCCGTCAACTCAATGTGGACCACACGTCGATCTTCCACGGAGCGCACTCGGCGACACAATTTTTTGGCTTCCAGCCGATCCAATAAACGGGTCATCGCACCCGCATCCATCTGGCTTTCGCGGGCCAGTTCCGCCACCGTAGAGGCTTTGCCAATACTCAACTTAAACAACGGAAGCCATTGGGCATTGGTCAGGTCACTGGGTTCAAGCTGACGTTCGATTTCGTGTCTGACCGTGGACAACACAAGCCGCATCAAATAGCCAATACTGTCTTCGGGGCGATAGTTCTGGGCGCTGTAAAACTCGATGCTGGCAGGCGGAGTCTCTGTGGATGAGGGGTTGCCACGGTCCTGTTTTTTTGATGAATTCATAAGGCGGCGATATTATTTGCCTAGTCAATTATTGTCAAGGCTTTGTTTGGCATGGCAACGTTTTAGGCGCTTTTTGGCTACACTGCCATCCATGTCTATACCCGTTCCTTCCAAAGCTTCGCCGCGTTCGCTGTCCGGTCTGCGGCCTTTTCTTCGCCCCTATCGGATTCGCATTGGGCTGGCGCTCTTGTTTTTAGTCATGGCTGCCGCAGCGACGCTGGCTTTTCCGCTGGCGCTACGCAGTCTGATTGATGGTGGTTTGGTGCAAGCCGACCCAGGCTCGCAGGTTATGGCCTTGAAACAGCACTTTATGGCGCTCTTTGCAGTCGCTGTTGCCTTGGGCCTGTTTTCAGCCGGGCGTTTTTACATGGTGAGCTGGCTGGGTGAACGCGTCACCGCTGATTTGCGCAACGCGGTTTATGGCCATGTGCTGCAGCAAAGCCCCGAGTTTTTTGAGACCACCCAAACCGGCGAAGTGCTGTCGCGTCTGAGTGCCGACACCACGCTGGTGCAAACCGTGGTTGGCTCGTCGCTGTCGATGGGCTTGAGAAATGCGGTGATGGGCATCGGCGCGCTGGGTGTATTGATTTGGACTAACCCGTATGTGATGTTTCAGGTGTTGGGGGTGCTGGTGTTGATCGTGGTGCCGTCGCTGTGGTTTGGCCGTCGCGTGCGCAAACTCTCGCGGGCCAGCCAGGATCGGGTCGCAGATTCGAGCGCCATCGCAGCAGAGGTGCTGAACGCGATTCCAGTGGTGCAAAGCTACACCGCCGAAGCGCGTGAATCAGCCCGCTTCAAGGCCTCCACCGACAACGCTTTCGACACAGCCGTGCGGCGCACGCTGGCCCGCTCGGTGTTGGTGGCTTTCATCATCATCGCCACGTCGGCGGCGCTGCTGTGGGGTTTGTACCAAGGCACGCAAGCGGTGGCGGCGGGGCGTATCAGTGCCGGGGAATTGGGTCAGACGGTGCTGTATGTCATTATTTTGGCGAGTGCCTTTGCGATTCTGGGCGAGGTGTATGGCGATTTGCTGCGAGCAGCGGGTGCCACCGAGCGGCTTATGGAGTTGTTGAGCAGTCGTTCTCCGATTGCATCCCCGGTCAACCCGGTGCCCGCCCCGGTGCAGTTGGCCGGCAGCGCGATTCAATTTGAAGCGATTAACTTTCATTACCCGTCGCGCCCGGGTCAACCTGCGCTAACCCACTTTTCACTTGATGTGAAACCCGGTCAGACCGTCGCTATCGTGGGGCCAAGCGGCGCCGGTAAAAGCACGGTGTTTCAGTTATTGCTGCGTTTTTACGATCCCGCCTCGGGTCGGATTGTGCTGGACGGTGTGGCCACACGCGACATGGCTTTGCATGATTTGCGACAGCGCATTGGCATCGTGCCGCAAGACGCGGTGATCTTCTCCAGCAGCGCGCTGGAGAACATTCGTTATGGCCAACCCGAGGCCAGCGACGAGGCGGTCAAAGCAGCCGCCCAGGCCGCGTTTGCCCACGAGTTCATCAGCGAGTTACCTGAAGGCTACGCCACATTTTTGGGCGAACGCGGCGTTCGTTTAAGCGGCGGGCAACGCCAGCGCATCGCCATTGCCCGTGCCATGCTCAAAAATCCGCCACTATTGCTGTTGGACGAAGCCACCAGCGCGCTCGATGCCGAGAGCGAGCGCGTGGTGCAAGCCGCGCTGGAAAGCGCCATGCGTGACCGCACCACATTGGTCATTGCACACCGTTTGGCCACAGTTCAAAAGGCAGATCTGATCGTGGTGCTTGATCGCGGCCAACTGGTTGAGCAAGGCACGCACGCTGAATTGGTGGCGCAAGGCGGGGTTTATGCGGGCTTGGCCGCGCTGCAATTCAATGCCTGATAGGCAAGTTCCCGCAATAGATAGACCGCTATTTCAACCCACACCCTGAAAAGGGCGAATTTGAAAGAGGTTACCTTCTCGCAAATCAATACGTTCCGCCTGAAGGGCGGATTTCAACCCGGAGTTAGTGTTAGATGAAAAGACGTTCCCTTATCAAAGCTGCCGCAGTGCTGATCAGCACCGCCTCCCTCACCGCGCCAGTGATCAGTTTTGCTCAAAACAAACCCTGGGTTGAAGTCTGGAAAACACCAACCTGCGGGTGTTGTCACGACTGGATTGCCCACATGGAGGAAAACGGTTTTCAGGTCAAAGTTCACGACCTCAGTGAAGCGGCCAAAACCGCCCAGCGACAAAAGCTCGGAATGCCTGAAAAATTGGGTTCTTGCCATACCGCTGTCGTCAACGGCTACGTGCTGGAAGGCCATGTGCCCGCCCGCGACATCCATCAATTACTCAAAGATCGTCCGCGTGCGCTGGGTTTAGCCGTGCCCGGGATGCCGGTGGGTTCACCCGGCATGGATGGCCCCGCTTACGGCCAGCGAAAAGACCCTTTCGACGTGTTGCTCGTCAGCGTCGATGGCAGTGCCCGCATTTACAAAAGCTACAACCGTAGCTAATTACTCCCACAAATAAGGATAAAAAATGACACAAAGACGTACCTTTCTCGCCACTCTTGGCAGCTTGCCTGTTCTCGGCCTCCATCTGGGCGTGGCCTACGCGGCGACCGGCGATATGTCTGCCATGAACATGGGGGCGACCGCTTCATCAGTCAAGCTCGCAGCGGTAGAAACCTTGGCGGCAGGCGCTGCGCTCAATGACCTTGCCAAGCTAGCGAATACCAGCAGCCAGCCCGGTCTGTTTCGAGCCTCGTTGATCGCCGCGCCAGTGACTGTGCCTTTATTGCCGGGCGCGCCAACCGCTTTTTGGACTTACAACGGCAGCTTGCCTGGCCCGCTGATTGAAGTGGTCGAGGGCGACACCGTTGAAATCAACTTCGAGAATCGCCTGCCGCAAGCCACCACGGTTCACTGGCACGGTCTGCCTGTGCCCGCCGATCAGGATGGCAGTCCGCATGATGAAGTGGCGCCGGGTGGCAAGCGCTTGTACCGATTCACGTTGCCAGTGGGCAGCGCGGGCACCTATTGGTATCACCCGCATCCACACGGCCATACGCCGGAGCAGGTGTATCGCGGTTTGGCCGGTCTTTTTATCGTGCGCGCCAAGGTAGATCCACTCAAGGCTATTCCTGAGCGTTTGCTGGTGATTTCTGATCTCAAGTTGAGTGCAGATGGCAGCATTGCGCCCAACGATGCCAACGACGAAATGAACGGTCGCGAAGGCCAATTCGCGCTGGTCAACGCGCAGCGCCAGCCTGTGTTGCCCTTTGACAGCCAAGGCCGTGAGCGCTGGCGCATCTGGAACGCCAGCAGCGCGCGTTATTTGCGGCTGGTCTTGCCCGAGGTCAGCTTCACGCTGGTCGGCACCGATGGCGGCTTGCTGGAGCGGCCTGTCGCGGGTCTCACCGAACTGTTGCTGGCACCCGCCGAACGGGTGGAAGTCATTGTTGATGCCAGCACTAATACGGGAAAAGTTGTGCTGACTGCCGCGCCTTACAACCGGGGCAAGATGGGCGATGTGCCCGCAGAAAAAGCCCTCAGCTTGATGAGCGTTGATTTTGGCAAGGTCACAAATACCGTGCAAAAACCGCTGCCTGTCACGTTGCGTCGCATCAACGATTTGGGTAAGCCCAAGGCGACAAAACGCGTTGTTTTCTCGGAGAAAATGTCAATGGCCGGTGGGCAGCACAGCGTGAAATTTCTTGTCAATGGCAAGACTTTCGACATGAATCGCGTTGATCTGGTGAGCCGCGTGAATCAGGTGGAACTGTGGGAAATCGCCAATGAGTCGGATATGGACCATCCTTTCCATATCCACGGCACGCAGTTCCAGTTAGTTGAGCGGGAACTTGATGGGCAAGTCACGCCAGCGCCTTATCGGGCTTGGCAGGACACGGTTAATTTGAAAGCACGCGAGATTGTGCGGATCAAGCTGACGCATCATTTCAAGGGTATTTATATGTTCCACTGCCACATTCTTGAGCATGAAGGTGCCGGCATGATGGGCCAGCTTAACGTGGCGTAAACGCGCTGGATGCCCATGCGTTTAAGTATGAGCATGGGCATCCGGGAAACTGCGTTTTACTTCAAAGCCTTGAAGCGCATACGTTTCGGTTTGGCACCTTCTTCACCCAAACGCTTCTTCTTGTCGGCTTCATATTCCTGATAGTTGCCGTCAAAGAAAGTCCACTGACTGTCGCCTTCGCAAGCCAGAATGTGCGTGGCAATACGATCCAGGAACCAGCGATCATGGCTAATCACCATGAGCGACCCGGCGAACTCCAGCAATGCGTCTTCCAGCGCGCGCAAAGTTTCCACGTCCAAGTCGTTGGATGGCTCATCAAGCATCAGCACATTGCCGCCTGCAATCAGGGTTTTGGCCAAATGCAAGCGCCCGCGCTCACCGCCTGACAAGGTGCCGACGCGTTTTTGTTGATCCGCGCCGTTGAAGTTGAAGCGTCCACAATAAGCACGACTCGCCATCTGGAACTTGCCGACATTCAAAATATCGAGTCCGCCCGACACGTCTTCCCAAACGGTTTTTTCGTTGGCCAAGTCATCGCGGTTCTGATCCACAAAGGCCATCTTGACGGTCTGGCCGATCTTGACTTCGCCGGAATCAGGCTTTTCACGTCCGGCAATCATCTTGAACAACGTGGATTTACCAGCCCCGTTGGGGCCGATGATGCCGACGATGGCACCCGGCGGCACCTTGAAGCTCAGGTTGTCGATCAGCACACGGTCGCCAAAGGACTTGGTGACATTGACAAACTCAATCACTTCCTGGCCCAGACGGTCGGCTACGGGGATAAAAATTTCGTTGGTTTCGTTGCGCTTTTGGTACTCAAAGTCGCTCAACTCTTCAAATCGGGCCAGACGGGCCTTGCTCTTGGCTTGGCGCGCCTTGGGGTTTTGGCGGGACCATTCCAGTTCTTTCTTGAGTGCTTTAGCGCGAGAATCTTCGCCCTTTTGCTCTTGAACCAGACGTTCCTGCTTTTGCTCCAGCCAGGCGCTGTAATTGCCTTTGTACGGCATGCCGTTGCCGCGATCAAGCTCCAGAATCCATTCAGCGGCATTGTCCAAAAAGTAGCGATCATGGGTAATGGCGACCACGGTGCCCGGATAGCGCGACAAGAATTGCTCCAGCCAATCGACCGATTCAGCATCCAAGTGATTGGTGGGTTCATCAAGCAGCAACATATCGGGCTTGGACAGCAACAGGCGACACAAGGCGACGCGACGTTTCTCACCGCCCGAAAGCAAACCAATTTTGGCATCCCACGGCGGTAGGCGCAACGCGTCGGCGGCAATCTCCAGCTGATGCTCGGAGTCGGTGCCCGCGCTGCCAATAATGGCTTCCATCTTGGCTTGTTCATCAGCGAGCGCGTCAAAGTCGGCGTCTTCTTCGCCGTAAGCGGCATAGATTTCTTCCAGGCGGGCTTTGGCTGTAAACACGTCGCCCATGCCTTCTTCTACGCTTTCGCGCACGGTTTGGTCGGGATTGAGCTGAGGCTCTTGCGGCAGATAGCCAATGTTCAGGCCAGCCATGGGCATAGCCTCACCTTCAAACTCCTTGTCAACACCGGCCATAATTTTGAGCAGCGTGGATTTGCCAGAGCCGTTGGTACCCAACACGCCAATTTTGGCACCAGGGAAAAAGCTGAGGGAGATGTCTTTAAGAATGAATTTTTTCGGCGGCACAATTTTGCCGAGGTGATTCATTGAGAATACGTATTGAGCCATGGGTCTTGTGATGTGTTTTGAAATGTAAACCCGACATTATCGGCGCATGGTCTGTTTTCAGGCGAAAACCTGATGGTGTTGATATCGCCACTGCCGCTTTATCTGGCAATTTTTAGTTTCTACAACTTTAAAATTTCAGACCATGCGACAATGCGGGCAATTGCGGAGCTTCAGTTGCCCGCAATGCCAGCACATTGCTGGGAACAATGCTTCGCGCAAACGTTCAATCTTTGTACCCATCTGCCTTTCACTGACTTGATGTTTCAAACACCAAGATAGGTCGATGCCATAGCGCCCAGGATAGGCGCCAAACTAAATGAAATTTGAAGAATTAAATCTGGCTCCGGCCATCGTTAAAGCTGTGCTTGAGCAGGGCTACGAGACGCCCACCGCTATTCAGGCGCAGGCAATTCCTTCCGTGATGGAAGGCCATGACTTGCTAGGCGGGGCGCAAACCGGAACCGGCAAAACGGCGGCTTTTGTGCTGCCGATGCTGCATAAACTCAGCTTGGGTGAAGCCCCCCGGAATAAATTTGGCGGCCTCGGCATTCGTGCTTTGGTGCTGACCCCTACCCGCGAATTAGCGGCGCAGGTGGAAGAGTCTGTCCAGACTTACGGAAAATACCTGGAACTGTCTTCGACCGTTATTTTTGGCGGTGTCGGCATGAACCCCCAGATCAGTCGCGTCAAAAAAGGCGTGGACATTTTAGTGGCCACGCCAGGGCGTTTGCTGGACTTGTTGCAACAAGGCGTCCTCGATTTGGGCCAAGTGCAAATGCTGGTACTTGATGAAGCTGACCGCATGTTGGACATGGGCTTTATTCATGACGTGAAAAAAGTGTTGGCTGTCGTGCCTAAAGATAAACAAAGTTTGCTGTTTTCAGCGACGTTCAGCGACGAGATTCGTGATTTGGCCGCGACGCTGCTCAAGAACCCTCTGAGCATTCAAGTGACGCCGCGCAACACCACCGTGCAGCGCATCACGCAGGTCATCCATCCGGTTGGCCGTGGCAAAAAGAAAGCGCTGCTGGCACACATCATTCAGGAACACAACTGGAGCCAAGTGCTGGTGTTTACCCGCACCAAATTTGGTGCCAACAATGTGGCCGAATTTTTGACCAAAAATGGCATTCAGGCCATGGCCCTGCACGGCAACAAAAGCCAGTCCGCTCGCACGCAAGCGCTGAGCGGCTTCAAGAGTGGTGATGTTCGCGCGCTGGTGGCCACCGATATTGCCGCCCGGGGCATCGACATTGATGATCTGCCGCACGTGGTGAATTACGAAATTCCTAACGTGTGTGAAGACTACGTGCACCGCATTGGTCGCACCGGTCGCGCAGGCGCTGACGGCACCGCATCGAACCTGGTGTGTCTGGACGAAGAAGGCTTCATGCAATCCATCGAGCGCTTCACCAAGCAGAACATTCCCGTTCAAGTGGTAGAAGGCTTCATGCCTGAGCCGGGCGAAAAAGCCGAGCCGATCGCCATGGGTCGTCAGACCGTTTGGGGTGGTGCTGGCAAACCGCCAAGCCGGGATGTCATGCAGGCAGCGGCCAAAACAGCGCGGACCGAAATGTTGCAACGCGTGCGCGAAACCAAAGGCGTTCAAGGCGACCGAGGCGGCCCAGCCGGTGGCGGGCGTGGTAACGGTGGCGGCAATGGCGGCGGTAACGGTGGCAATGGCGGACGCAGTGGCGGCCAACGCAGCCACGGCCCAGCCGGTGATCAAGCCGCACGAGGCCCACGTCCTCCAGCACAAGGTCGCGGTGGCAATGGCGGTGGCTACGGGGGCGGTTTTGGGGGCGGCAATCCAGCGCCTTCCCGCTCACCGCAAAGCAGCCAGCCTGATCCGATGCGCACCAGCGTGGACATGATGGCTGAACGCGGCGCTCGTCGTGGCGGTGGTAATTTTGGTGGCGGCAACCGCAATGGCGGCGGTTTTGGCGGCAACGGCGGCGGTTCCTCCGGTGGCTTTGGCGGCGGGGGCAATGGCTCGCGTGGGCCAGGCAACTCACGCGGCTCTTTTAACCGTTAAGCGCTAACAAGCAAAAATAAACAGGCTGGTTTACCCGCCTGTTTTCATTTACGCTCCTGTCTGGATTGGTGTGGCAAAAAACTTTGTCCCCAAGAAATCAAGCCAGACGGCTTGTGCTGATGACGATGCCATCTTCATCGGCATACAGCCAATCACCGGGATGCACCCAAACGCCTTGAATTTGCACGGCAATGTTTTGCTGGCCTTCTTGCCGTTTTTCAGTGGGTAGCGGCATACTGGCCAAGGCACGAATGCCGACGTTAAGCACCCGCAGCTCGCCCACATCGCGGACACAACCATCAATCACAATGCCTGCCCAGCCGTTCTTGAACGCCGAGACGCCCAAGTTGCCGCCAAGCAAGGCCCGGCGCAAAGACGCGCCGCCATCAACGACCAGTACTTTGCCAATTCGGCCTGTTGGCGTGTCCTCAAAACCCACGCAATCAAGGGCTGCTTTGACTGCTGAGTTGTCTTCAAAACACTTGACGGTGACAACCGGCCCCGAAAATTGACGCACAGCGCCGTAGTCATGAAAAACAGGTGGCAAGACCTGAAAGTTACCGGTTGAATCATTTTTATGTGTATCGCAAAGATCGCAAGTTGCCAATGAAGGGGTCATGGTTCATTCCTTTGAGTTGAAAAATGGAGGGGGAATTGAGGAATAAGTTTGTCAAAACAAGCGGTTTGAGGAGACGTGTAGCCGTCCTCACCGTTCACAGGGCGCCGCTAACCAGAAAACCATTGAAATTAACTACGGAAAAGCAACATTCTCCAATGAAATAAACGCCCGCAGCTTGGAAACATACAAATTCTCCAGTAGCATCAAGTTTGCCAGTGAAGAAGCAGTTTTTTTCTGGTGATTAACCAACTTCGAGAAGGACCATAAATTATGGCAACTGCAAAAAAAGCGCCGGCAAAAAAAGTAACGCCAGCCAAGACCGTCGTCGCAGCGGCACCGGCTAAAGCGGCCGTTCCTGCTAAAAAAGTAGCGACTGCTAAAGAAGCGGTTCCCGCTAAAAAGCGGACCGCTAACGCCGCCTTTATGAAACCCCTCACCCCCAGCGCTGCCTTAGCGGCTGTGGTGGGCGCGGCCCCGTTGCCACGCACTGAAGTCGTCAAGCAATTGTGGGTTTACATCAAAAAACACGAACTGCAAGATGCAGCCAACAAACGCATGATCAACGCCGATGCCAAGTTGAAAGAAGTTTTCGGCAAAGCGCAGGTGTCCATGTTTGAGATGGCTGGCCTGATTGGCAAGCACCTCAAGTAATCTGCACGTTGCTCTCAAAGGGTCGGCTTTTGCCGGCCTTTTTTTTGCCTTTCAAAGCGCCTGGGCCGTCAAGATCACAGACTCTTTCAATGTTTTCAAAGCCGCCATAGCGGGCGCCTCTCTTAAATAAATCACGCCTATCGGGACGCGACTAAAAGTGTCCGGTATCGCCACGATCACCAAATCGGCGACGTGAGGCGATTGTTCAACGACCCGCCGAGGCATCAGAGCCCATCCCAGCCCGGCGGCTACACAACCCAGAATTCCTTCCAGTGTGCCGAACGTCATGGCGTCAGCGACCGCATGACCTGTCGCCCGCTGCCAGGCCAAAGCGCGAGCGCGATAGGCGCAACCCTCCCGAAAAACAATCAGCGGCTGCAGCACTGGGTCGGTGCCCACGGCATGAATCTGCACCAATTCTTCAATAATTAACACATCAAATTCAATGTCGGGATGCACGATAGGGCCGGCAACCAACGCGCATTCCAATTTGTGATCCAGCACTTTTTCGGTTAACGCTGAACTGGTGTCCGTCAGCACGCGCAGCGCCAGTTGGGTGTGTGTCGCTTTCAAAGCCCTCAACGCTTTGGGTAGATAAAGGGCGGCAATGGTTTCCATGGAGCCGATGCGAAGTTCACCCGCACTGATGCCGACTTGCCGCACAGCGTCACTGGTTTGGCGCGCAAGCAACACCATGCGCCGGGCGTAATCCAGCAAAACACGACCAGCGGGGGCCAGTTCAAGGCCGCGTCCTTTGCGAAAAAACAAGGCGCAGCCCAACTCTTCTTCCAGCCTGTGAATCCGGCTGGTCACGTTCGACTGCACCGTGTTGAGCTGACGTGACGCGGCCAGAATGCCACCTTCATCCACCACAGCCACAAAAGTTTGAAGCGCGATAAGTTCCATAGATATATCTCAAAAATAGATTTTAAAAATAAAGATCATTCTTTAATAATGATATATTGACTTAGAAAATTTTAAAAAACAAAAGAGACCTAACAACATGAGTGAACAAAAAGAGCGCATCAAAGTTCTTGGCGCAGGCATCTTCAGTCTGATTCTGGTATTGGGCGTTGCCCGATTTTCTTACACGCCCTTGCTGCCGTTAATGCAGCGGCAAGCGGGTTTGGGTGTCGCGGCGGCGGGCTGGCTAGCGGCCATCAATTACGCCGGTTATTTGAGTGGCGCCATCATCGCCTCGCTTATTAGCGACCTGGTACTCAAAGACCGGCTTTATCGCATTGGCATGGTGCTGGCCATTGTCAGCACGGCGGTGATGGGACTGACCACTGACATCACCATTTGGGCCATCTCCCGGTATGTCGCAGGCCTTAGCGCCGCCGCCGGCATGTTACTCGGAACCGGCCTGATTTTGAACTGGTTGATTCGCCATAACCACCGCAGCGAACTGGGCATTCACTTTGCCGGCATTGGTCTGGGCATTGCGGGGTGTTCTGCTGCTGTGATGCTGTTTAGTCCGTGGCTGGACTGGCGCCAGCAATGGTTTGCCTTCACCGCGTTGGGCTGTCTGTTGTTGGTGCCCGCCTTACGCTGGTTGCCAAGGCCCGATCCAAGTGGCTTGACGACGACTGGACAAAAGATGCAAGACCATCCGCCCAGCCCGCTTTATCTGCGTGTTTTCATGGCCGCTTATTTTTGTGCCGGGTTTGGCTATGTGGTGAGCACCACCTTTATTGTGGCGATTGTGAACAAGTTGCCAGGCCTGGCCGGACAAGGTAATCTGGTATTTTTGGCCATTGGCTTGGGGGCCGCGCCCGCCTGTATTAATTGGGACTTCATCGCCCGTCGCACCGGCGACCTCAACGCGCTGATTTTGGCCGCTGTCTTGCAAATCGTGGGGATTTTGCTGCCGGTGGTGGTGGGTGGTTTGACTGCCACGCTATTTGGTGCCCTGCTTTTTGGAGGCACGTTCATTGGCATGGTGAGTTTGGTACTCAGCATGGCGGGGCGCTACTACCCCACCCGGCCCGCCAAGATGATGGGCAAGATGACACTGTCCTACGGCACTGCGCAAATCATCGGACCAGCCATCACCGGTTCACTGGCGTCCCAGCTTGGCAGTTACAACGCAGGCTTGTACGTGGCGGCGGGCGTGATGGCGGTAGGCACACTGCTTCTGCTGGTGCTCAAAGTCGTTGAAACACGCGATGCCCGTCATGCTTTGGCGCCTGTTGCTTGATTTTTTAAAATTTGTGGACAATCCATTAAAAGCGATACTCGGCGCCAACCGAACCCCTAGAAATGAGCGCCCCCATGACAACTAACCTTGAACTCCTAATCGACTATCTCTTGAGATATGGCATGAACGTCATCGGTGCGATTCTTACCTTGATCGCCGGCTATCTGATCGCCGGTTGGGTGAGTCGCCTCAGTGACGCGGCGATGCGCCGAGCCGGCAGAATTGATCCTGTTTTTCATCAATTACCAGGAAAAATAGTCCGTGTCGTCGTGTTGATTTTTACGCTGATTGCGGTGTTAAACCGCTTCGGCGTCGAGACCACCAGCCTGATTGCGCTGTTGGGCGCCGCTGGGCTGGCTATCGGTCTGGCCTTGCAGGGCACGTTAAGCAACGTAGCCGCTGGCGTGATGATTCTTTGCTTTCGTCCGTTCAAAATTGGGGACGCCGTTCAGCTTGAGGGTCAGGTGTACATCATCGACAACCTCGGCTTCTTTCTTTGCGAAGGGCATTTGCCGGATGGGCCGCTTGTTTTTATACCGAATTCAAAAATATGGGGACAAACCATTGTCAATCTGTCCGTCACGGCCCAGGACATTCGCCGCCTCGACGAGGCTTACAGCATTTCTTACAGCGACAACATCGAGGCTGCGCTGACCCTCCTGAATCAAATGGCCGCGAACGAGCCGCGCATCCTGAAAGACCCCGCACCGCTGATCAAAGTGGACAGTTTGGGCGACAACTCGGTCAACATTTTGTTTCGCGTCTGGACTGCGCGGACCGATTGGTGGGATACCAAGCTTGACCTGGTTCAACGCGGTAAAGAAGTCTTGGAGCAGGGCGGCTGCACGATTCCGTTTCCGCAACGCGAAGTGCACGTTTATCAGGAAAAGGGCAAGGAGACAGAATCGCATTGAGCGCATTTCAGTTAGGCGTCTGTCATGAACCTCGACTACAGCACCCTCGCCGTGATGCGGGCGCAGCATCCGGCCTGGCGTTTGCTGGCGGCGGAGCACGCGCCGCTGATTGGCAGCTTTTTGCACCGCGCCTTTATCGTGCCCAATGTGCGGGTGATGGCGCAGTCTGATCTGGCCGAGGCGCTGGAAGACACCTTGTTTGGCTTGCGCGAGCGACTGGGTGCGCAGGCGTTCCCGAAGTCGGCGCAAGAGTATCTCAACGACTGGGCCGCCAATGAAAAAGGCTGGTTGCGCAAGTTTTATCCACCCGGCTCCGACGAGCCGAATTTTGATTTAACCCCCGCCACCGAACGGGCGCTGGCCTGGCTCACCAGCCTGACGGAACGGGCGTTTGTGGGCACCGAGTCGCGTCTGCTCACGCTGTTTGAATTGCTCAAGCAAATGAGCGAAGGCAGCGACACCAACCCCGCGTCGCGCCTCAAAGAGTTGCACAAAAAGCGTGACGCGATTGAGGCCGACATCGCGCTGGTGGTGGGCGGCGACCTGCCTTTGCTTGACGACACGGCGCTCAAAGAACGGTTTCAGCAATTCACCAGTTTGGCGCGTGAACTGTTGACCGATTTCCGCGAGGTGGAACACAACTTTCGCGGGCTGGACCGGCGCGTGCGTGAACGCATTGCCCTGTGGGACGGTGCCAAAGGGGCGCTGCTGGAAGAAATCATGGGCGAACGCGACGCCATTGCCGACTCCGATCAAGGCAAGAGTTTTCGGGCGTTCTGGGATTTTTTGATGTCGCAGTCGCGTCAGGAAGAGTTGACCCAATTGCTGGAGCGTGTGTTGCAGTTAGCGCCCGTGGCCGCGCTCTCGCCCGACCTGCGGCTCAAGCGCGTGCATTACGACTGGCTGGAAGCGGGCGAGCAGGCCCAACGCACGGTGGCGCAGTTGTCGCAACAATTACGCCGTTTTCTGGACGACCAAGCCTGGCTGGAAAATCGCCGCATCATGGACATTTTGCGTGGCATCGAAATGCTGGCGCTGTCGGTGCGTAACACACCGCCGACCGGCATTTTTATGGAAGTCGATGACGCGACCCCCAGTCTGGAATTGCCGATGGAGCGGCCTTTGTATAACCCACCCGTCAAAACCGTGATTGCCAACGTGGCGCTGCAAGCGGGCGAGGCCGATATGGATGCCGCCGTGCTGTTCTCGCAAGTGCGGGTGGACAAGGCCGCGCTGGCCAGCCACATTCGGCAGTCGCTGCAAACCCGCGCCCAGATTAGTTTGAATGAATTGCTGCAAATGCACCCGTTGCAGCAAGGGTTGGGTGAGTTGGTCGCTTATCTGCAACTCGCCAGCGAGTCGCCGAACTCTGTGGTGGATGAAGCCACGCTTGAGTCTGTCGAGTGGCAGGCGCTGGATGCTTCCAATGAACCCGTCACACGCCGCGCCCAACTGCCCCGCGTTATTTTTGTGAGAAGTTGACCATGCACCCAACCGATACCGCTGACGCGCCCGAGACCCCGGCGTCCAGCCCCAGCGAACTCCAGCATGATTTGACGGCGGTCGTCGTGCCGCTGCTTAAAAGCGTGTTGTACCGCGATGAGGATGTGCAAGCGTGGGCCGCGCTGCTCAAACTGCAAGCCCGGGTGCGCGACTATGTGGCCGTGTTGGCGCTGGATTTGGTGCTGGACGAAGCCGAGGGCTACGCCTTTTTGCGTTCGCGCGCCGTGCCCGACGAAGACGCGCCCAAGTTGCCGCGCCTGATTGCACGCCGGCCTTTGAGTTTTCAGGTCAGCTTGTTGCTGGCGCTTCTTCGCAAAAAACTGGCCGAGTTCGATGCCAGCGGTGGCGAAACCCGTTTGATCTTGTCGCGCGAGGCGGTGGTCGAATTGGTGCGGGTTTTCTTGCCCGCCGGTAGCAACGAATCACGCCTGATGGACCAGGTCGAAACGCATCTGAACAAGATCATCGACCTTGGTTTTATCCGACGCCTCAAGCCTCAAACCAGCAGCGTGGGGCGCAGCGCGCAAGAGCCGATGTATGAAGTGCGCCGCATCCTCAAAGCCTTTGTGGATGCGCAATGGCTGGCTGATTTTGGGCTGCGGCTGGCCGCCTACCAAGCGCAACTCGCCGCCCCCGAGACAGAGGCCGCCGATGACTGAGCAACCCCTTTCAGGCTTGGACGATATGGCAGACGGGGCCAGGCTGGATTTCAGCGCCAGCGATTCACTGACCGGCTTTCGTCTGAGCCGACTCGAAGTATTCAACTGGGGCACGTTTGACAAACGGGTCTGGACGTTGGCGTTAGAGGGTAAAAATGGCTTGTTGACCGGCGATATTGGCTCCGGCAAATCCACCTTGGTGGACGCCATCACGACGCTGCTGGTGCCCGCCCAACGCATCGCCTACAACAAAGCCGCCGGGGCCGATGCCAAGGAACGTTCGCTGCGCTCCTACGTGCTGGGTCACTACAAATCCGAGCGCAACGAGATCAGCGGCAACGCCAAACCGGTGGCTTTGCGGGATCAAACCAGCTACTCGGTGATTCTGGGCGTGTTTCACAACGCCGGATTTGACCAGACGGTGACGCTGGCGCAAGTGTTCTGGATCAAAGATGCCGGTGGGCAACCCGAACGCTTTTATGCCGTCGCTGAAAAACCCTTGTCGCTGACCACTGACTTCTCCCAATTTGGCACCGACATCGTGCAATTGCGTAAACGGTTGCGCAAAAATGGCGTCTCGTTGTTTGACAGTTTTCCGCCGTATGGCGCGTATTTTCGCCGTCGTTTGGGCATTGAGGGCGAACAGGCGCTGGAGTTGTTTCACCAAACCGTGTCAATGAAATCGGTCGGTAATTTGACCGACTTTGTACGCCTCCACATGCTCGAACCCTTTGACGTGGTGCCGCGTATCCAGGCCTTGATCGCCCACTTTGACGACCTGAATCGGGCGCATGAAGCGGTGCTCAAAGCTAAGCAACAGGTGGCCTGGTTGTCGCCTTTGGTGGCCGACGCTGACCGGCACGCCGCATTGCAGATGGCCACCGATGAACTGCGCGCCTGCCGCGAAGGACTCAAACCCTACTTTGCCGGACTCAAACTGGGGTTGATGGCGGATCGTCTGGAGACGCTGGCCGACAACTTCAAGAGCGAAAGCGCCAAAGTCGAGCGACTCGATGCGTTTAAAGCGGCGACCCAAGTGCAGGAGCGCGAATTGCGTTTGAGCATCGCCCAAAGTGGCGGCGACCGCCTGGCCCGACTGGACGAGGAAATTGCGCGTCGGCAAAGCGAGATTGCGCGGCGCACCGGCAACGCCGCCCGCTACGACGCGTTGCGCCGAAAACTCAACTTGCTGCAGGTGAGTAGCGCGGAAGACCTCTTGGTGCAGCAGCAAACCTGTGTCCAAAAGCATGACGTGGAGACGGCTCGTGCGGTGGCGTTGCAAACCGACCAGACCGATTTAAGCGTGACTTTTGCCCAAGGCCGCCAAGCGCACGACGACTTGAACGCCGAGATCATCAGCCTGAAAGGGCGTCGCAGCAACATCGACGCGCAGCAAATTTCGATTCGCGCCGCCTTGTGCCGCAGCTTGAATCTGCGGGAAGAAATCATGCCCTTTGCGGGCGAGTTAATCGAAGTGCGTGACGATGAGCGCGATTGGGAAGGTGCTACTGAGCGCTTGTTGCACAACTTTGGCCTGTCCTTGCTGGTGCCCGAGGCGCATTACGCGAAAGTGGCCGAATGGGTTGATCAAACGCATCTGAAAGGCCGCCTGGTTTACTTTTGTGTGCGCGCCGCCAAGCCCGCCGAGTTGGCGTCTGCGCACGCCGATTCACTGGTGCGCAAGCTTTCTTTGAAACCGGATTCGCCGTTTTACGCGTGGTTGGAACAAGCCATTTGGCAGCGCTTTAACGTGGTGTGTTGCAGCACCCAGGAACAATTTCGTCGGGAACCCAAAGCCATCACCCGCGCCGGGCAAAGCAAAGGCGGCGAGCGCCACGAGAAAGATGACCGTCACCGTCTGGACGACCGCAGCCGCTACGTGCTGGGTTGGAGCAACACCGCCAAACTGGCTGCGCTGGACGGCAAAAAACGGGGACTTGAAGCGCGGCTGGCGCATCTCGGCCAGCAACTCAGTGATTTGAGCCGCGAGCAAAGCGAGATCAAAGAGCGGCTGGACAGCCTGTCCAAACTGGTGGAATACCGCGATTACACCGAACTCGATTGGCCCGTTATGGCGCTGGAAGTGGCCAAGCTGCAAGACGAACAAACCGCTTTGCGCTCGGCGTCGGACGTGCTGCAAGCCTTGACGCAACGCTTGACCACGCTGGAGGTTGAACAGGCCCGCACCGACCAGCAACTGATTGAGCAGCGCGACCGGCGCGCCAAAACCGAGCAAAAAATCAGCGATATTCAGGCGCTGCATCGTCAAACCGAGGCCTTGCGCGGCGACTCGCCTCATGTGTCGAATCCACTTGAAACCCGCCTCAAAGCGCTGCAAAAAGAGGTGTTGAGCGGTCAATCCCTCAGCATCGAATCCTGCGACAACCGGGAGCGCGAAATGCGGGAATGGCTGCAAAAAACCATCGACGCTGACGAAGGCCGCCTCAAACGCCTGCGCGACAAAATCATCGACGCCATGCGCATCTTTCGCACCCACTATCCGCTGGCCACGCAAGAGGTGGATGTGTCGATTGACTCGGTGGGCGAGTACCGCACCCTGCTGGCTACGCTGACCGCCGATGACCTGCCGCGTTTTGAGGCGCGTTTTAAAGAGCTGCTCAACGCGGAGACCATCCGCGAGGTGGCGCAATTCAACTCGCAATTGAACCGCGAGCGCGAGACCATCAAAGAGCGCATTGCCCGCATCAACGAGTCGCTCACGAAAATTGACTACAACCCGGGCCGCTACATCGTGCTGGAGGCGCAAGTGGCCACTGATGCCGAGGTGCGCGACTTCTCAACCGAGTTGCGGGCCTGTTTGGACGGCTCACTTTCAGGCGCAAGTGAAGGTAAGGGCAAGAACGAGGATGAAGGCCAGTATTCCGAGGCCAAGTTCTTGCAAGTCAGGCAGATCATCGAACGGCTGCGAGGCCGCGAAGGGCAGGGCGAACAAGACCGGCGCTGGACCGCCAAAGTCACCGATGTGCGCAACTGGTTTGTTTTTTCAGGCAGTGAACGCTGGCGCGAGGACGACCGCGAACACGAGCATTACTCGGACTCGGGCGGCAAGTCCGGCGGGCAAAAAGAGAAGCTGGCCTACACCATTTTGGCGGCCAGTCTGGCCTACCAGTTCGGCTTGGTTTGGGGCGAAAAGCGCTCCCGCAGTTTCCGCTTTGTCGTGATTGACGAAGCCTTTGGACGCGGCTCGGACGAGTCGGCGCACTACGGTTTGAAGCTTTTTCAACAACTTAATTTACAACTCCTGATCGTGACCCCTTTGCAAAAAATCCACATCATTGAACCCTTTGTCGCCAGCGTCGGCTTTGTGCATAACGAAGAAGGCCGCGACTCCAAACTGCGTAATCTGAGCATTGAGGACTACCGGGCTGAGAAAAACAAGGCCGCACCGTGAGTTGGACGCGCGCCGCCGACCTGCGTGCGCAGGTGCAAAAGTTATGGGATAAAGGCGACTTGTTGCGGCCTTGCGTTCAAGGCGAGGCGATGTTGCCCCGGCGCTTGCGACTGGTGGGGCCGACCTCGACTGAGTTGTCCGAGCGCTTTGACGACGTGCGGGCGTGGATCGCGGATTTGCACCACACGCCCCGTTTGCGTTTAGTGATGCGCGAGGTTCGCCACCGCGTGTTGGGCACCAACCTTGTGCCGGACGAGGTTTGGCTGGATACGCTGGATGACGCGCTCATCCTGATCGGCAAGCAAAAGGAGGCGGCGCGTTTTTTACACCTGCTGGCCCTGACCCGCGAGTCGTACCCAGCGCTGTGGCCGCTGCTGCAACCGTGGCTGGACAAGCGCCCCATGAATGCTCTCGCTCTGAGCGACGCCTGGCCGCGTTTGTTGGCCGTCGTCGTCTGGTTGCAAGCGCATCTGCGCCCCGGCATTTATCTGCGGCAGGTCGATATGGCCGGTGTGGACAGCAAGTTCATGGAGGCAAGCCGAGGCGTTTTGTCTGAATTGCTGGATTTGACTTTGCCGTCTGAGGCGATAGAACCCAGCGCCACCGGGGCCAGCCAGTTTTGCCGCCGCTATGGGTTTAAGGACAAGCCTTTGCGCATCCGCTTTCGCGTGTTGGATCCGCGTGTGGCGCTGCTGCCCCACGCGTGCGAGCAAGATATCAGCTTGACGCAAGCGGCTTTTGAGCGGCTTGATTTGCCCGTCAGCCGGGTGTTCATCACCGAAAACGAAGTTAACTTTTTGGCCTTTCCGCTGGTTGCGCATAGTCTGGTGATCTTCGGCGCGGGTTATGGTTTTGAGGCGTTGGCTGGCGCTCAGTGGTTGCAACAACGCCAGATTTATTACTGGGGCGACCTTGACACCCACGGCTTCGCAATTCTGGATCAACTTCGTGCGCACCTGCCGCAGGTTCAATCGTTGTTAATGGATCGCCCCACCTTGATGGCCCATACGCTGCACTGGGGCACCGAGCCGCAACCCGTGCAACGCGATTTAACCCGACTCACGCAGGAAGAATCTGACTTGTTTAACGATTTGCGCAACAACCGCTTACGCATCGGCGTGCGTCTGGAACAAGAACGCATTGGCTTTGGTTGCCTGCAACAAGCGTTGGCAGAACTGCCTGCTGTCATGAACGCTTTGATGCCGGATGCGATCCAGCCTTCATGGGTTGGTGTGACGCCATGAGTCTTCATTTAGAACTCGGTGTTTCAGCCCTCGCCCTGTTATTAGCCTTGGTCATCGACCACTTTTTGGGCGAGCCTGCGACCCGTTGGCACCCGGTCGTAGGAATGGGAAATTATCTCGGTTGGGCCGGGCGACGGGTCGCACCCGTGACGGCAACTGACCCGGATTACAAGCGGTTTTGGCTGGGCGCGATGGCATGGCTGGCTGGCGCACTGGTCGTCGTTGTCGCTGCCGGATGGGTTCAAAAAGGGCTGTTACTTCTGCCCGACGCGCTGGGCATCATGCCAGGCAACTTGTTGGCGGCGCTGCTGTTGGGTTTGATGCTTAAACCGATGCTGGCCTGGGCGATGTTGAAGCGCGAAGTGCTGGCCGTCGAAAAAGCCTTGAATCCAGAACACGGCGGTTCACTGGCCGCCGGGCGTGAACGTCTGAGTTGGCTGGTCAGCCGCGACGTTACGCATTTGACCGAAACCCAAGTGCGCGAGAGTGCTATCGAGACGCTGGCTGAAAACCTGAACGACTCGGTGGTGGCCCCGATTTTCTGGTTTCTGCTGCTGGGTTTGCCGGGCGCGGCGCTCTACCGGTTTGCCAACACGGCGGATGCCATGTGGGGCTATCCCGGTGATTACAAAGGCCGAAACTGGCAATGGGCGGGCAAGTGGGCGGCGCGGGCCGATGACGTGTTGTCGTGGATGCCAGCGCGCATCACCGCTTTATTACTGGCCCTGGTGGGTCGGTTTTGTACCCGGTCTTTCATGGCTCAATTAAGGGTGGAGGCGTGCCGCACGCCGTCGCCCAACAGTGGCTGGCCGATGGCGGCGATGGCCTTGGCGTTAGACGTGCGTCTGCACAAACCGGGTGTTTATGTGCTCCATGCCGCCGGGCGCGACCCGTTGCCCGCCGATATGCATTGCGCCGTGGGTTATGCCGGGCGTGTCGTGCTGGCGCTCGTGGCTATGACGGTTGTAATGGCGGCAATCGCTTTTGTTTTTATTGCTTGGGACGTGTTGCCATGACTTTGACGGACAACTTTTCGATCTCATCACCGCTGTTACAGCGCATTCATGGCGGCCCCGATGCCTCTGGTGTGCCGCGTTTTGACTTCTCCACCAATAGCAACGCCTGCGGCCCGTGCCCCATCGCTTTGGCTGCTGTGCAGCAAGCTGACGCGACGCATTACCCCGACGCGAGTTACACCGCGTTGCGTCAACAGTTGGCCGCATTTCATCACGTTGAGGTGTCGCGTGTGCTGCTGGCGGGCAGCGCCAGCGAGTTTATTTTTCGCATCACGGCTTGGGTGGCGCAACACGCCTTGCAGCAGCAACAGAACCTCCAAAATGGCGGGCACTTTCACCACGCCAACGTGTGCTTGCCGCTCTACAGTTATGGCGACTACGCGCAAGCCGCGCTGGCTTGGGGTTTGGGTCAAACCACGCAGCCCGACGCTGCAGATTTAGTGTGGGCCTGCGAACCTTCAAGTCCGCTGGGCGGCCCGCACGCCGCGTGGCCGCGCTGGCTCACAGAAGTTTCCAAAAATGCTAACGCAACGCCTGATTTTTTGAAAGACGCCCAACCCAAAAACTCTCCAACGCTGGTGTTGGACTGCGCCTACGAACCCCTGCGTTTAAGCGGCGCATCCAGCTTGACCGAGGCCCAACGGGCGCAAGTCTGGCAACTGTGGACGCCCAACAAAGCGCTGGGTTTGACCGGCGTTCGCGCCGCTTATGTGATTGCGCCGCTGGGTTCTGAATCCACGGTGGCCGCGTTGGAGCGTCTCTGCGCGTCGTGGCCCGTGGGCGCGCATGGCGTGGCTTTGTTACAAACTTGGGTGCTGCCTGAAGTGCAGGCGTGGTTGGCCGAGAGCCTGCAAACGCTCAATATCTGGAAGGCCCGGCAGATTGAGAGGCTACAAACCTTGGGTTGGCAATGTTTGCCCAGCGACACCCCGTTTTTCTGCGCGCGACCCTATGCAAGTCTCGATGTTGCAGACCTGCCGAAAAATCTTGTCCTTTTGAACCGCGATTTGAAACACCTGCGTACATCAGGCTTCAAACTGCGCGACGCCACCTCGTTTGGTTTGCCCGGTCATGTGCGGGTAAGTGTTCAACCGCCCATGGCGCAAGAGGCGCTGGCATTGGCTTGGGCGGAACTTGTCAAATCCTGCCGCTGATGGCAGCGCCCTACTTGACCAAAGGCAGACGCAAACGAAAACGTGAGCCTTGGCCAGGATGGCTTTCAACGTCGATTTCGCCGCCTTGACTGTGGGCAATGGTGCGCACCAAGTACAGGCCCAGTCCCGCGCCGGGCATTCGCTGGGCGTTGCCACTGCGGTAGAACTTGTCAAAAATCAGCGCCATTTCTTTGGCCTCAACACCGATGCCCTGATCCTCAATCTCGATCCAGCCGTTCGCGGCGGTCTTGCCAACGCGCACAGTCACCTTGCTGCCCGGTGGCGCGTATTTGAGGGCGTTGTCGATCAGATTGGACAGCGCCAGCGCCACCATGGAACGCTCAATCCAAACCGGCATGGCCTCTTGGCCCAATGCCAGATGCAACTGGTCAGGTCGGTGCAGCAAGTGAGACCAGTTGCTTGCCGCTTCGCTGGCCAGTTCGCGCAAATCAGCGGCCTCGGGTTGGCTTTTGCTCTCCTTAAAGTCAAGCCGCTCGTGGGTTAAAAAGTTATCCAGCAGCGACACCATGCGACGCACCGCGCGGCGTATCTTCTCCTGGCGTGGCGCGATGAATTCATACGCGGCATTGGCCGACTGCGAGCAGGCGATTTCCACTGATTGGGCCGTGGCATCAATCACCGCCAAAGGCGTGCGGAACTCATGTGAGACCATCGCGACAAACTGACGCTGTTGCCGGGCCGCCTCGCGTTCAGCAGCCAATGCGGCCGTCTCTTTGACGGCGGCGAGCACTTTTTTCTCTGATTGCCGCAGACGGTCAACGATGGCAAAGTTAAGCAACACGATGTGCAGAACCGATCCCATCCCCGAGATGGCGTCAGGAGAGAAGGGCAACGACACCCAGCCCAGCAGCGTCATGGTGATCAAGGGAACCGCTGCAAAATTAACCGAAAAAGCCAGAATGTAAAACAGATATTGACGATGGCCGCGCCACAGCAACCACGGGCCAACCAGACTCAAACCAAAAGTCGTCATTAGTGCAGACCGCATCAGCCAGGGTGCAACTATTCCATAGTGCCCCGCTGCCGCCATCAAGGCGCATACGGCATAAAAACCCACTGCCCCGCAATAGGCTCTATAGAGGCGTGGCGAATGATCGCGCAAGTGCAGCACGTTGATAAAAAAATGTGTCCCGAATAAATACACCAGACTTACGGCGACCCCCACCATATGACTGGCCACCACAGGCCTTTGCGGGAGCAGCAATTGAGACAAAAATCCGCCGGTCGCCATCATCACCAGAGTCAGCGCTGCCAGATAAGCACAGTAGGTCAGATAAAGACGTTCACGCAACCTGAGCCAAAACACCAGATTCGACACGAAGGCCAGCGCAAGAATACCAAAGTAAACGCTGTAAAGGCTGCTATCCGTTTGGGCCTCGGCGAGCAAACCGGCGTACTGCCAGACCTTAACCTGCGCCAGCATGGTGCTGGTGGTTTGCAACCGCAAATAAAGCGTTAACGGCTGCTCATCGGCCAGGCGCAGCGGAAATACGAAATGGCGAAATGGGATGGGCCTTTGTGCGTAAGGATGCAGGTCGCCCAAGTGCGTTGCTGTCAACGTGCCGTCGCTGCTTGGCACAAACAGCGTCACCTCATCAAGGTAAGACGGCGCAACCTCAATAAACCAGTCTGCGGGAGTTTCGGCGGTGCGTTGCAGGGTGAAGCGCAGCCAATAAACGTCGGGGGTATAACCCGCGCTCAAGTCACCCGTCAGCGTCACAAAATCGGCAGTTTTTCCCGATGCTGTCACATCTTCAATACGCAGTTGACCGCTCTCGTCGCGCAACACCTGCAACTGGCCGACCAAACTGGCGGGTGCATGAATACCCATGTCTGGCGACAGCAGCAGCGCCCAGGCAGACTCGCCAAAGCACATGAACCACAATGCCAGAAAAATTTTTATCATGAGAAAACAGGCACATCGTTGCAAAAACGCAATTATCAGGCGTTGTCTCATTTTTATTTCAGACGTTTTATGTGAGAAAGTGGTGAGAAATCATATTTAAGGGTGAGTCTGAGTGCGTGACCTCTGTCAGCATCGGCCATAGACTTGGCTCGCACAAAATAGGGCACACCATGAATCAGATCACCCCCGATAAATTACGTATTTTTTTGGTAGAAGATACCGTTGACTTGTGCGAAGAAATGGTCTTTGGCCTGACCGCACTGGGCTTGAATGTCAGTGGCTTCAGCGATGCTGCAGGCCTCTACCGCGCGCTGGCAGTGAGCCGTTGCGACATCGTCGTGATTGATGTTGGCTTGCCCGGCGAAGACGGTTTTTCTATTGCCCGGCACCTGCGCCATAACCCCGCTCTGGGCATTGTCTTTCTTACTGCCCGAGCCACGCTTGATGATCGCCTGCAAGGTCTTGGACTGGGTGCTGATGCTTATTTGGTCAAACCCATCGATGTGCGCGAACTCGCCGCCACCCTGCAAGCGCTTGACCGTCGCCTGCGAACCAAGAACGACGCACAGCAGATCTCACTGCCTGTTGCCACCCAAGTTACCGCCACCCCACCGATGCCGGTACGCTGGACACTCAGTCCCGGTGACTGGGCTTTGCGCAATCCACAGGGCAGCGAGTTGACGGTGAGTGAAACCGAGCGTCGCTTTCTCAAAATCATGGTGGCCGCCTCGGGCCAGGTCGTTGAGCGTGAAACGCTCATTGCCGCCTTCGCGCAAGACCTGGACGACTACGACCCTCATCGACTGGATGCCGTCATCAGTCGCCTGCGCAAGCGCACCGAGCAGGCCGGACTGGGCAACCTGCCATTGCAGTCGATACGTGGCATGGGCTACGTTTTTAGCGCGTAAGACATTCCCCAATCAATACATAAAAGTGAGTTTTGGTGAATAAGTGTGAGTTTGATGTGATTATTCGTGCGTGATTTTTTTAGATTTCGTCACTAGCATCCTTGACTTCCCCTATTCAATTGCCGGAGTGCATACATGTCTTCTATCGCTACCTCTACCAACCCGCTTGCCATTCATCAACTTAACGCGGTTTATTTTGTCAACAGCGACTTGGCCGACCTGGCCACGCTGCTGGCCGGGGTGCCTGAAGGGGCCGAGGTGATGTTAGTTTGGACCCCTGCAGCGACGAGCTAAGCCAGACGATCACAGCACCTCGGGTTTGATTGAACGGGTGTGGGTTGACGCATAAGCTGCAACTGTAAATATTAGCTGAACCCATAACGACGATAAGGTAAAAACCGCAGCGCTGCAGCACAGTTTCGGTTTTTTCTAATGTTGCGTCCATGAGTGCAAAGTCATTTGTGTTGGAGTCGAGCCCGGCGCAGGGTGATGCGGATTCGGTGCCGTTTGCCAGCGAATTTGTGACGCTGAGTAAGCAAGAGTACATCGAACTGCTCATGCAGGCCAATTACTTCAAGAGCATGCACCAGCGCGCTGTCGCCC
>CAIJRK010000019.1 GCA_903823025.1 uncultured beta proteobacterium | reverse complement strand
GATCACGCTCGATTTTATGGGCTGATTTGAGAGCCGATCTTTGGCTGGTAGAGAGAAATTTCTGCATACTCGTATTTTCACATTTAGCGGCGATAGAAATTTATACTTCTGGCTGCATTTTGATTAGCGATTGCTATAGCTCGAAACTTAAATACCATTATCAGCTTGGGATGATGCGCGATTAACAAAAATCCCAAGAGGAATATCCCGCCCGGTTTTATTCCGCCGTGGGATACGTGCCGGGCAGCAAGATGCCTTTGTCCAGCGTCTTGAAGTTGGTGTGGCCGCAAAAGGCCATGGTCAAGTCCAGCTCTCGGTGGATGATCTCCAGCGCTTTGGTCACGCCCGCTTCGCCCATCGCGCCCAAACCATACAAGAAAGCGCGGCCAATGTAAGTGCCTTGCGCCCCCAAAGCGCGGGCTTTGAGTACATCTTGCCCGGAGCGGATGCCGCCGTCCATGTGAATCTCAATCTCTTTGCCGACCGCGTCCACAATGTGCGGCAGGGCGCGAATCGAGGACTCGGCGCCATCCAATTGACGCCCGCCATGGTTGGATACAATCAACGCATCCGCGCCGGAGTTGACGGCCAAGCGCGCGTCTTCCACGTCCTGAATCCCTTTCAGGATGAGCTTGCCGCCCCAGCGTTTTTTGATCCATTCCACGTCGCCCCAATTCAGGCCGGGGTCGAACTGCTTGGCGGTCCACTCGCTTAACGAACCCATGTTTTCTACGCCTTTGACGTGGCCCACGATGTTGCCAAAGCCGTGGCGTTTGGTGCCCAACATGCCCAAGCCCCAGCGCGGTTTGGTCATCATGTTCAGGATGTTGGCAATGGTAAGTTTGGGCGGGGCGCTCAGACCATTTTTCAAATCTTTATGACGCTGGCCGAGAATTTGCAAATCCAGTGTGAGCACCAATGCCGAGCAGTTGGCGGCTTTGGCGCGGTCAATCAGACGTTCAATAAAGTCGCGGTCTTTCATCACATACAACTGAAACCAGAACGGATGGTTGCCGGTTTCTGCCGCGACGTCTTCAATTGAGCAAATGCTCATGGTGGAAAGCGTGAACGGAATGCCAAACTTCTTGGCAGCGCGGGCGGCCAGAATTTCACCGTCGGCGTGTTGCATCCCGGTCAAGCCGGTGGGCGCAATCGCTACCGGCATGGCCACGTTTTGCCCAACCATGGTGGTGGCGGTGCTGCGGTTTTCCATGTTGACAGCGACACGCTGGCGCAGCTTGATCGTCTGAAAATCTGCCGAATTAGCGCGGTAGGTGCTCTCCGTCCACGACCCCGAATCGGCATAGTCATAAAACATACGGGGCACACGTTTTTGCGCGAGCACGCGCAAGTCTTCGATGGTGGTGATCACGGGCATGAAGGTCTCCTTGTAATAGTCGGCATGAATCTGCCTTCATATTAAGGGCCGCTTCGTGCCAAATCATTGAAATCTGCTAGTGCGGTTTGAAATTTTCTGCAGCCAGCACAGGTGACGCCAGCGCACAGATCAGCGAGTTGATGCGCTTGAAGTCGCTGATCAAGTCAAGATGCAGCGAGCGGGTTTCAACACTTTTCGGTGTGTTCACGGACAAGCGACTCAGGTGCGTGACCGCGTAGTCGCGCACCAAATCGTGAAACCTGGTTTTTTCTGCCAGCAGCGCTTGGGCATCGCGCACATTGCCGTTCAAAAACACACTCATGCCCAGGCGCAGGTTGTTGACCAGACGGGTGTGCAGCTCGGTGATTTCGGTCAGACCTGCCTCGGAGAATTCGTGCCCTACTTTGATTTTTTTATCCTCAATATCCTGTAACACGCGCTCAATAATGTCGGCGATTTGGTCCATATTGAGCGTGAAGTTGATGACGTCGCTCCAGCGGTGTCCCTCTGACTCACTCAAGGCTTCGCGTGAAATTTTGGTCAGGTAACACTTGATGTCCACATACAGCTGATTCACTGTGGCATCCATTTTCTGGTAGTCGCGGGCGCGTTTGCTGTCGTTGGTTTTGATCACAGTCATCACGCCCAGCAGCATGTTTTCTACCAAGTCGGCTTGGTGCATGGCTTCACGCACCGCACATGAAAAAGCCAGTGATGGCGTGTCCAGCACGGATGCGTCGAGATGACTTGAATGGCCTGTGGCATTTTTTTGGGGCTTGGGTAGCCCGTATTCAGTCCAGCGTGCCACGACTTGAATTAGCCCAATAAAAAGCAGGCCGACCATCAGGTTAAAACTCAGATGAAACAGCACGATCACCGTGGCCGCATCGCCCAGCAGCGGGCGAATATATTGCAACCAAGGTTCCACCAAAGGCGCGGCAAGGGCGACGCCCAGCACCTTGAACACCAGATTGCCCAACGGTACTTGACGGGTTTCCACGTTGGTGTTGAAGGTGGTAAACACGGCCAGCAGACCGCTGCCAAAATTGGCGCCCAACACCAAGCCGAGCGCTACATCCACGGGAATCACGCCGGTGCTGGCGAGGGTGGCGGTGAGCAGCACAATCGCCAAACTGGAATAACTGAGCACAGCCAGCACGGCCCCCATGGTGATCTCTAACGCCAGGTCACTGCTCAAAGAGGCCAGCAAGGCGCGAACGGCGGGCGCTTGCGTTAACTCACGGGCCGAGGCTGAGATCAGGCTCAGGGCCAGCAACATCAAACCCAGACCAATCAGGATACGTCCCACACGCCCGGCGGTGCTGGACTGGCAGGTCATAAATAGCACGACGCCCACAAAAACAAACAGAGGCGACAACCAGGACAGGTCACGTGAAAACACCACGGCCATCAGGCTGGTGCCAATGTCGGCGCCCAGCATGACGGCCAAAGCCGAGGGCAACGTCATCAATCCCTGCCCCACAAACGCCGACACGATCAGCGCGGTGGCGGTGCTCGATTGCACCAGCGCCGTCACTCCGATGCCCGAGAGGGCCGCCTTGAACCGGTTGCTGACACTTTGCGCCAGCACATTGCGCAAATTGCCGCCCAACACGCGCAGAATGCCAGTGCGCACCAGTTGCGTGCCCCAAACCAGCAGCGCAATAGCCGCCAGCAGATTAAGCAGATGCGTCAACGTTAGCGGGCGCGACGCACGCGGCGCAGTTCGTCAAAAATCAAACAGACCGCGCCAACGGTGATGGCGCTATCGGCCACATTGAAGGCCGGAAAATGCCAGCCAAGCCAGTGAAAGTCCAGAAAGTCCACCACGTAGCCATACAAAACCCGGTCAATCACATTGCCCAAGGCACCGCCCAAAATGCAGGCCAGCGCAAAAGAGAACAACTTTTGACCCGCGTGCGTGCGCAGCATCCACACAATCAACACCGCCGCCAGCAGGCCAATGACGGTGAAGAACCACCGCTGCCAGCCCGATGCGCCCGCTAAAAACGAGAACGCCGCACCACTGTTGTGGGCGCGCACCACGTTGAAGAAGCTGGTGATCAGGGTGCTGTCACCCAGTTGGTAGTAGCCGAGGATCAGCACTTTGGTGAACTGGTCGGCAATCAAGATGATGGCCGCCAGCCCCAACCATGGCAACAAGCCCGGGCTGGCAGATCGGGCGCTTTTAGCCATTACGCAAACTGCCTGTTTTCACCCGCGCCAAACAAGTTGCTGGTGCAGCGGCAACACAGGGTGGGGTGGGCGGCATCGGTGCCGATATCGTCGCGGTAGTGCCAGCAGCGCTCGCATTTAACGCCAGTGGAGGGGCTGGCGCTGAGCGACAAGGCGTCGCCCGCGACCAAATGAATTGCGGAGGTGATGAAGACAAACTTCAGGTCATCGCCCAAACTGGCTAGCAAGGCGTGGTCGTCGGCCCCCACGGTCAGCGTCACGTTGGCTTGCAATGAGGAACCCACTTTGCCGTCGGCCCGCAACGCTTCGATGTCTTTGTTCACGACGTCGCGCAACTCGCGGATACGCGCCCACTTGGCGAGCAAGGCCGCGTCGGGTGCGTCTTGTGGCGCGTAGGTGTCCAAAAAGATGGAGGCTTTCGTTTCAATTGGCGTTTTGCCTGCCGCGCCCAAAACTGCCCAGACTTCTTCCGCAGTAAAGCTCAAAAACGGGGCCATCAAACGCAACAGGGTTTGCGTGATTTGCCACAGGGCGGTTTGCGCGCTGCGTCGGGCCAACGACTTTGGCGCGGTGGTGTAGAGCCGGTCTTTGAGCACGTCCAGGTAAAACGAACCGAGGTCTTCCGAGCAGTAAATTTGCAGCTTGGCGACTACGGGGTGGAATTCATACACCTCGTAGTGGGCCAGAATGTCGGCCTGCAATTGGGCGACGCGGCTCAGGGCGTAGCGGTCAATTTCCAGCATCTGAGCCAGCGGCACGGCGTCCGCCTGGGTGTCAAAGTCGCTCACATTGGCCATCAAAAACTTGAGCGTGTTGCGGATGCGGCGGTAGATGTCCACCACGCGGGCCAGGATTTTTTCGTCACCGGCAATGTCGCCGGAATAGTCGCTGGAGGCGACCCACAGACGAATGATTTCAGCGCCCAGTTTTTTGGAGGTTTCTTGCGGATCGACGCCATTGCCCAAGCTTTTGCTCATCTTGTGGCCTTTGCTGTCCACCGTGAAACCGTGGGTCAGAATGGCTTTGTAGGGCGCGCGGCCATTGATGGCGCAGGACGTCAACAGGGAAGAGTGGAACCAGCCTCGGTGCTGGTCGTGGCCTTCCAGATACAAGTCAGCCTCGGGGCCAGATGCGTGGCCGCTGCCGGGGTGCGAGCCTTTGAGCACCGTGGTGTGCGTGGTGCCGGAGTCAAACCAGACTTCCAGAATGTCGCTGCTTTTGGTGTAGTGAACAGCGTCCGTTGCGCCCAGAATGGCATCGGTTGTGACCTTGCTCCAAGCCTCAACGCCGCCTTGTTCGATCATGTCGGCGGCGATGTCCAGAATCTCCATCGTGCGCGGGTGCAACTCGCCACTGTCTTTGTGCAAAAAGAAGGGCAGGGGCACACCCCAACTGCGTTGGCGGCTGATGCACCAGTCAGGGCGGCCAGCGATCATGTCACGCAAACGGATCTTGCCGTTTTCGGGGTAGAACGCAGTTTCTTCGATAGCGTCCAGCGCCAGTTGGCGCAGTGATTTAGGCGCTTTGTCTTGGGTGAATACGCCTTCGCCTTCGTCCATGCGGATGAACCACTGGGCCGCCGCCCGATAAATCACTGGCGTTTTATGGCGCCAGCAATGCGGGTAGCTGTGGGTGATCTCCGACGTGGCAAACAGGCGACCGGCTTCGCGCAGGGCATCAATGATGACCGGGCAGGCTTTCCAGATGTGTTGTCCGCCAAACAGCGGCAGTTCAGGCGCGTAAGCGCCGTTGCCTTGCACGGGATTCAGGATGTCGTCATAGGCCATGCCGTGCGCGATGCAGGAGTTGAAATCTTCTACGCCATAAGCGGGCGCGGAGTGAACCACGCCGGTGCCGTCATCGGCCGTGGCGTAATCGGCCAGATAGATCGGGCTGACACGGTCATAACCGGCGTCCACATGGGCGAACGGATGCTTGAACTGAAGGTCGGCCAAGGCCTTGCCGGGCGTAGTGGCGATCACGGTGCCGGTGAGTTGGTAGCGCTCCAGGCACGTTTCAACCAGTGTTTCGGCCAACAGCAGCAAGCCGCGTTCGGTGTCCACCAGCGCGTAGGTGAATTCCGGGTTCAGGTTGAGCGCTTGATTGGCGGGAATCGTCCACGCAGTCGTGGTCCAGATCACGGCAAAGGCTTCTTTGTCGAGCGCTTTCAGACCAAAGGCAGCGGCCAGTTTGGCAGGTTCGGCGCACAAAAAGCCCACATCCAGCGTTTGTGATTTTTTGTCGGCGTATTCAATTTCAAACTCGGCCAGCGAGGAGGCGCAATCAAAGCACCAGTACACGGGCTTCAAACCCCGATAAACAAAACCGCGTTCCACCACCCGTTTGAAAGCCCGGAGTTCATTCGCTTCGTTGCTGAAATCCATGGTGCGGTAGGGATGATCCCAATCGCCCAGCACGCCCAGGCGTTTGAAGTCGGTGCGTTGCAGGTCGATTTGCTCGGTAGCGTAAGCGCGGCTTTTGGCCTGCATTTCGTCGCGTGGCAGCTTGCGGCCAAACTTCTTTTCAATCGCGTTCTCAATCGGCAAACCGTGGCAATCCCAACCGGGAATGTAGGCGGCGTCCATGCCTTGAAGCTGGCGCGACTTGACGATCATGTCTTTGAGGATTTTATTGACCGCGTGCCCCATGTGAATCTGGCCGTTGGCATACGGTGGGCCGTCGTGCAGCACAAACTTGGGTGCGTCTTGGCGGGCGGTGCGCAGTTGCTGGTAAAGACCTTCGTCCTCCCATTGCTTGACCCAGCCCGGCTCGCGCTTGGGCAAATCGCCGCGCATCGGGAAAGGCGTGTCCGGCAGATTAAGGGTGGCGCGGTAGTCGGTTTTAGCGACCGGTTGGGCGACAGATTCAGAGGTGGGAGGCGTGGATTTATTGGTCATGGTGGCGCTGATTGGCAAAGTAGGCCCGCGCTTGCAGGCAATCACGGTGAATACCCGCCGTGAGGGCATCCAGTCCGTCGTACTTCAATTCGTCGTGCAATTTGTGGAGGAGTTCAACTCGAATAATTTTACCGTAGGCCCCTTCAGGCCCCAGGGTGTCGGGCCAATCAAGACAATGGGTTTCCAGCAGCACGCGCCCCCCGTTGACATCAGATGGATCAAGGGACGGGCGAATGCCTAGGTTGGCCACACCGGCCAAAGGTATTTCAGTCAAGCCATGCACCCGCACGACAAAGATGCCGCTGGCGGCGGGGTTCCAGTGGGAAAAGCGCAAGTTCAGGGTTCTAAAGCCCAACGAACGCCCCAGTTTGCGGCCATGAACCACATGCCCGGAGATGCGATAAGGCCGTCCCAGCAGCCGCGTCACGTCCGCCATGCGGCCTTGTGATAAAGTGTCACGCACGGCAGAACTTGACACCCGCAGGCCATGAACTTCGTAACTGCTCATGCGCGCCACGTCAAAGCCTTGCGCCAGACCCGCCGCATCCAGCATGGCGTCATCGCCCTGACGCTTGAAGCCGAAACGAAAATCATCGCCCACCAAAATATATTGCGCACCCAAACCTTTGACCAGAATGTCGTTGATAAAAGTCTGCGGTGACAGCGAGGCCAGTCGGGCATCAAAAGGCAAAACGACCGCTTGGTCAATGCAGCAATGAGACAGGTCGGTCAGTTTGTCGCGCAAGGCGCCAATGCGGGCAGGGGCGAGTTCCGGTTTTTGGTGGAGGGCGGCAAAGTAGTCACGCGGGTGCGGCTCAAAAGTCAGGACGCAACTGGGCACGCCGCGCTGTTGGGCCTCTCGGCATAACAGCGCCAGCATGGCTTGATGGCCGCAGTGCACCCCGTCAAAGTTGCCAATGGTCAGCGCGCAGGATTTGGCAATGCCGGGGTGGTTAAACCCCCGAAAAATCTTCATTAAATTGATAACTTTTTTGATAGCAAACTCCGCTATTGACACTTGCTTTGACAGCAAGGCAGTCGTAAAAACAAGGTATATTGTGTCTCAGTAGCAGAGCGCTTCAAACGTTGATGCTGCCAAAGCGGATTGCATTTCGTGTCAGTGGTACGCATTGTTCCAGGAGACGTGTTTTGAAAGTTTTGAAGTTGTCGGCCCAAGGGCTGCCCCAATCATGGATTACGCTTGAACAAGCGGTGATTCATTACGCCGCCGAGGATGTGCGCTGGGAGATGGGCGCCCAGGTTGCGGTGTTTCATGGCGGCCATAACGCGCTAACCGGTCAACAATCCATCATCACGGTCAACAGCATCATTGGCACCCGGGGCGTGCCCGGCATTAACCCGTTCAACCTGAAACCGGGGCTGACCAACAGTAAATTGTTCGCTCGCGATCATCAGGTTTGCGCTTATTGCGGCGAACACTTCCACGAAGAAGTGCTGACCCGCGAACACATTATTCCGTTTGCGCAAAACGGCATAGATACCTGGATGAATGTGGTGACTTCGTGTCGTCCTTGCAATCACCGCAAAAGCCACCGCACCCCTGAACAAGCAGGAATGCCGCTGTTGTACACCCCTTACATCCCCAGCTTGTGGGAAGATTTTATTTTGCGCAACCGCCGCATTCTCGCCGATCAAATGGAGTTTTTAATGGCGCATGTGCCCAAGTCTTCAAGGCTCATGGACTAACGCCGCGCTGGGTTGCTACACTTTCCCTGACATAACTTCAGGGAGAAAAGATCATGGCGTACCGATTAATAGGCCAACGAGCCACCCATTTAGCACTGCTTTTAGGCAGCACATTTCTCCCCTTGGCGGCGCCCGCCACTGGTTTGGCAACCGTTGTTATTGAAGCGCCGCTGGTTTTACCGCCCGAATTGATCTTGGCCAAACACTGGCAAGCCGGGCTGGCCCCCAGTGATTTTTTAGTAAGCGAAAAGCTCGATGGCGTGCGCGCCGTCTGGGACGGGCAGGTGCTGCGCTTTCGCAGTGGGCGGCGCATCATCGCCCCTGACTGGTTCATCGCCGCCTTGCCCGCCACGCCACTGGACGGCGAACTGTGGCTGCAACGAGGCCGCTTTGATGAACTCTCGGGGACGGTTCGCCACCTCGTGCCCGTTGATGCCGACTGGCGAAAACTGCATTACATGATTTTTGATTTACCGGGTGAACCGGGTTCGTTTGCCGAGCGTAGCGCCCGCGTGGTCGCCTTGGTAGCAGCAACTGGGGTGCCCTGGCTGCAGGCTGTTGAGCAACGTCCAGGTTCTGATCGGGCCACGCTGCAAAGCCAGCTGCGTCAACTCGTCAGCGAGGGGGGTGAAGGCTTCATGTTGCACCGTGCGGATGCCGATTGGTCGCCCGGTCGCAGTGATGCACTGCGCAAGCTCAAGCTGGTGCCCGATGAAGATGCGCGCGTGGTTTCCCACTTGCCCGGCAAGGGTCGTAACGCGGGGCGTCTGGGCGCGTTGTTGCTTGAAATGCCTAATGGCAAGCGTTTTGCGCTGGGCACGGGGTTTACCGATGCACAACGCGAGTCGCCCCCCGCTGTAGGTACTTTCGTGACCTACCGTTATCGGGGTCGAACAACGACGGGCCTGCCGCGTTTTGCCAGTTTTATGCGTCAGCGCTCGGCGGAGTAAAAGAAGCCTCTACGCCCAATTCCGCACACAGCTTTTGCACGGTGTTACGCAGTTGCGCAACCTCGGCTTCAAGCCGCTCGATGCGCGCCGCTGTGTTGCCCGCAACAGACCCGTCGTTGGCGCGTGTGCTGGGGCTGCCGCTTTGCGTGACATCCACCGGGCCGCACAACAGATGCGCCCAGCGTTGCTCTCGCGTGCCGGGTCCACGCGCCAGCTTGACCACCAGCGGCCCCCCTTTTTCAGCAGCGCGGTCTTGCAGTTCTTCCAGAAAACCTTCGACCGACGAGATGTCGGCAAACTTGTACCAGCGTTCTGAATTCAAACGCAACTCGCCCGCAGTTTGCGGCCCGCGCAGCATCAACAAGCCCAACAACACCGCCGATTGTTCATAAACACCAATGCCACGTTGAAAGTTGTGCTCGTAGCGGGTCGTGCGCCCGCCACTGCTTTCACGCACCAGTCCCGCCGATTTCAGTTGGTCCAAGGCGGTGGCAACTTGCGCCTCTGTTAACTCCATGAGCGGTTCACGGCTACTTTTTTGGTTGCAACCCAAAATCAGAGAATTGAGCGTGAGCGGGTAGCTGTCAGGCACGGTGCGGGCTTTTTCCATCAAGGTGCCCAGCACGCGGGCTTCAATCGGGCTAACGGTGGGTGTGGGCGTTGGGCTGGTCGTCGGGAGGGGGGATGTAGAGGTCATAATTTGGTCAAAATGAAAAACATCGTTATTTTGATCTCAGGCGGCGGCTCCAACATGGCCGCTATTGTTAAAACGGCTCAACGCGAGGGTTGGCATAAAAAATTAGGTGCGCGCGTGGCGGGCGTTATCAGCAACAAAGCGCAAGCCCACGGTCTTGTTTTTGCGCAAGAACAGGGCCTTGCAACCGAGGTGCTGGACCACACAACCTTTGCCTCGCGTGAGGCGTTTGATGCGGCTTTGTCAACCGCCATTGACCGTTACGACGAACCGGGTCAACCCGCGTTAGTGGTACTGGCAGGGTTTATGCGCATTCTCACACCGGGGTTTGTGAATCGTTATGCGGGGCGTTTGCTCAACATTCACCCTTCGCTCCTGCCTGCCTTTGCGGGCTTGCATACACATCAGCAGGCGCTGGATGCAGGCTGCAAATTTGCTGGCGCCACCGTGCATCAGGTGACGGCTGAGTTGGACCACGGCCCCATTCTGGCGCAGGCGGTGGTGCCCGTGCTGCCCGGCGATTCAGCCGACATTTTGGCGGCGCGTGTGCTCACACAGGAGCACCTCATCTATCCTCGGGCGATTGCTGAATGGCTACGCCAGTAGCCGTTCATTGCAAATGCAGAACGGACGTTTAAGTCCGTTTTTCATAACGTTAATGTTTGGACTGACGGGCCAGATACGCGATTAAATCGGCGCGTTCTGAGGCGCTTTCCAAGCCGTCATACTTCATCTTTCCGCCTGGCACCAACTTCTTGGGGTTGGTGAGGTAGGCGCCCAAAGATTCTGCATTCCAGGTGATATGGCTGTTTCTCAGGGCGTCTGAATAAACATAGTTTTCACGCAAAGCCGCCTTGTTATCAAAGATTGAAAACAAGGACGGGCCTTTCTTGTCTTTGCCCTCTTTCATGCTATGACACTCGGCGCAATGTGTAGCAAAAAGCTCACCGCCTTTGGTCACGTCTCCTTGCTGCGCCCAAGCTGGCGAAATAGTGACGACGGTCAACAAGGTAGCCGCCAACCGCACAGCACGACTTTTTTGATAAAAGGAATGGCGCATGATTAGAAACTTGTCCAGGCAAATAAATACAGCGTGTTGTGATCTTTGGCGGCAACGGTGTCGCCAGCAAACTGGTTATAAATCCAGTATTGGGCGCCTATGCGCAGATTAGCCCAGCCAAACGGATCAGGTGCGCTGGCACTCTCTTTGCCCCAAGGTGTCCAGTCCACTTGCAAAATACTGCCCTTCGTGGCGGCCAGTGGGTCTGACCCATGTGTTGAGAACAAGCCCACGGTGCCGCCCCATGTTTGTTTGAAATAGTAGGAGGCGTTCAGGCGCGCTTCTTTTAACGAAATGAGATCGCCCGTTGCCCCTTCGGTTTTGCGCTCATCTACATAGCTGGCATTAACAGTGGCGACATGTTGACGGGTGCCTAAAAATTGATAGCCCGCATCGACGCCCACATCACGGTATTTGTCTTGGACGGCACTGGCGTTGCGGTCAGGGGTTAGGGACGCATTCCAGCCAAAGACGCCGACATTAAACGCTTGACTTTTTTGGTCTTTCATCCAGGCCAACCGCCAATAAGTGTTGCCACCCAAACGCTGCGAGTCGTCACTAAGGCCCAAACGATTTTGATTTGCCGCAGACATGGAGCGGTAAGTGCCTAACTCGGCGTAAAGAGATTTGTCATAAAAGGTGTAAGCCGAGGCACCCACCACGCGGCCTTCCAACCCGCCGTTGATCAGCGTTGCGGCGCTGCCGGTGCCAAAACCTGCGGGGGATGATGCAAAAGGAAACCCCCAGGTCGGCATGGTGTTGAAGGGGTCTTGCACGCCCGGATTGTTGTTCACACTGACACCAAAGATGGCATCTTTAGACCCTAACTCCAGGGAGCGGGCATACCGAATATCGGTCTGATCCAGGCTGGTGGTGTGGTCCGTGCCGTTATTCGTCACTTGGACAAAAGCCCCGATGTGCTCGGTCAGTTTTCCAGCCAGAAAAACAGACGCTTCGTCCATGCGTAAATTGTTGTTGGCTTTGAGGTGATCAGGCGGTGGATTTTGATCCGCTGATGTTTGCGACCAAGACGCCACCACCATGGCTGACAGCGGCACTTTGCCGGATTGACCATCAGAGTCGGTGTAGCCGGTTAACTTGAACATCACACCCGCCGGGGTGAGTTGGGGGCCAAAGCCGCCCACATGACAGCCGACACAGTCCATCCCGGTTTGTCTTGCAAAACTGGGCAACGCATGGACTTGTGTTGCGCACAACGCGGCCAATAAAGTCATCGTCTTGAGTAGAGCCGTTGGCACAGCTTGAAAGGTTCGCCACAGTTTCATTAAATTATTCCAAAGAGTCGAAAGATAAAAATTAGAAAAATTAGATTACCGCTGGCTCCGTGGACTCACCAACGGGAGCATGGCCGCCAGTACGCCATCGCGACGAATAACGTGATGCCAGAGCGCTGCCAATACATGTAACAAGATCAAGCCCAACAAACACCAAGCCGTCCATTCGTGCCAGTCTTGCAGGGTGTCTGCCAGATCCGGGTTAATCGAGACCAGCAGGGGCAAGGGAACCAGGTTGGCCAAACGGGCCACATGACCTTGTGCATTCGTCATGGCCCAACCCAAAAGTGGCATGGCTAACAAAACGCCATACAGCATCACATGCGCGCCTGCGGCGGCCCACCGCATCAATAATGGCGTGCCTTGCGCTTGATCAGGGGGGGTGTGAGACCAGCGCACCAACAACCGGACAAACCAGAGCAAAAGGACAAATAAGCCCAGCTGGCGATGGGTTCCAAGCAGTAGCGCGCTGAGCGCATCGTCATCGATAAAGTCACGCGACCATACCGTTGTAAATGCCAAAACAACCGCCAAGGCGGACAACCAATGGATGGCAATCGTGGGCGAAGATTGCCGGGCAGGTTTGGACGTTAAGGAATCCGATAATTTTTGCATTTACGACGCATAAAGCGGTCACATGTTTTTTATGTGACGAATTCTACTGAAATTAAGGGTAATTCCTTATTGTTTTTAAGGATTTATTTCTGACGAATATGCACTGGATATGTTATTTCGCAACAACTTTTTTAAAGTTGGAAGTGACGCTAAAACAGCGCCCGAAGAAAACCGCTGTGATCACTCATGGCGAAGCGCTTCAATCGGATCGAGTCGAGCGGCCCGGCGCGCCGGAAAGTAGCCAAACAACACGCCAATACCCGCCGAGAACAAGAACGACAACACGTTCACGCCGACGTTAAACACATAGGGCACATCCATCAAACTTGACAGGCCCAGCGAGGCGAGCGTTGCCAGCACGATGCCGATCAAGCCGCCCAGCGAGGACAACACCACGGCCTCAATCAGAAACTGGAGCAACACCTCACGCTCCAGCGCACCAATTGCCAGCCGCAGCCCGATCTCGCGGGTGCGCTCGGTCACGCTCACCAGCATGATGTTCATGATGCCGATGCCGCCCACCAGCAAACTCACGGCGGCGACCGCGCCCAAGAGTGTGGTTAGCACTTTGGTCGTGCCCGACAAGGTGTCGGCCAGTTGCTTCGTGTCGAGCACGTTGAAGTTGTCGTCGTCTCCGGCAGCCAGCTTGCGGCGTTCGCGCAGCAATTGCGTCAGGCTGGCTTTGACACGGTCAGCATCACTGCCGTCCCTCATCGACACCAGCAAGGTGTTAACGCGAATGTTGCCGGTGATGCGGCGTTGCAGCGTTTTGATGGGAACCAGCACCATGTCGTCTTGGTCGTTGCCGAAAGCGCCTTGGCCTTTGGCGGCCAGCACGCCCACCACGGTGCAGGATATTTGCTTCACGCGTAATTGCGAACCCAAGGCGGGAAGTGCGCCATAAAGTTCACGCCGCACAGTTTCCCCGATCAGACAAACGGCGGCTCCAGCGCGCAGTTCGTCGTCAGAAAACTCACGCCCTTCGCCGAGTTGCCAGTTGCCCGTGATGAGCCAGGCATTGGTACTGCCCATGATGCTGCTGCTCCAGTTGCGGCCATTGGCGATAACGGTGGCATTGGTGCGCGCTTCAGGCGCCACAGCAGCGATACCACCGATTTGGGTGGCGATGGCCGCAGCGTCCGACTCCTTGAACGATGGCGCGCCACCACTGCCCGGCCCCATGCGTTGACCGGGGCGCACCTGGAGCAGATTGGTGCCCAAACCCGAAATCTGGTTTTGAATCGCCATCGTGGCCCCATTGCCCAGCGTCACCATGGTGATGACGGCGCTCACGCCAATCACAATGCCCAGAATCGTTAAAAACGAGCGCATCAGGTTGCGCTGGATGGAGCGCAGGGCCAGTAACAAGGTATTGAGCAGCATCAGGGCGTCTCCTGCTTCAACCCGATGGGATTCGGGTTGAGCGTGTCGTTGGCGACAACGCCATCCACAAAGCGCACGATGCGTTTGGCGTAGGCGGCCATATCGGCCTCATGCGTCACCATCAGGACGGTAATGCCAAGATTCACATTCAAACCCGACAGCAGTTCCATGATTTCCTGGCTGCGTTGCGTGTCCAGGTTGCCAGTGGGTTCATCCGCCAACAACACGGCGGGTTCGGTGACGATGGCGCGGGCAATCGCTACGCGCTGTTGTTGTCCGCCTGACAACTCGGCAGGTGTGTGATGTTCCCATCCCGCCAAACCAACCGAGGCCAGCGCTTGGGTGGCGGCTGCGTGACGTGCCTTGGCGGATTCGCCCCGGTACAACAAGGGGAGTTCGACGTTTTCTTGCGCGGTGGTACGCGCCAGCAAGTTAAAGCCCTGAAACACAAAGCCCAGAAAACGTCGGCGCAAGCGGGCGCGCTGGTCACGCGACAAGGTTTCGACATGCACGCCGTTAAACAAATATTCGCCGGTAGTCGGCGTGTCCAGGCAACCTAAAGTGTTCATGGCGGTGGATTTGCCTGAGCCGCTTGGCCCCATGATCGCCACAAAATCCCCGGCGTGAATGGTCAGGTCAACGCCTTTGAGGGCTTGCAAAGCGGTTGCGCCCTGGCCGTAAACCTTGGTAACGCGCTTGAGTTGGATGAGCGGGGACTGACTCATGGCGTCGTCCCGGCGGTGCGCTGATCGGTAATCACCAGCATGTCGGCCTGCAAATCGCCTGCTGTCACCTCGGTCATGCGGCCATCGCTGATGCCGGTGGTCACGTTGACCGCCACCGCTGACCCATTGCGCAACACCCACACTTGGCGTGACGGGCCGCTGCCGGTGGCAGTTTTGGAGCCACCCCGAGGCATACGCGGCATCAAGCTGGTCATGATGCCGCCCCCTGATTTGGCCGCGCCGCCGCTGGGCAAGGAAGGCGTAAAGCGCAGCGCTGTGTTGGGCACCAGCAGGACATTGGTTCTTTCAGTTGACGTGATGGTGCTGGACGCCGTCATGCCGGGGCGCAGAGTCAGGTCGCTGTTGTCCACGTCAAGATAAGTGACATAAGTCACCACGTTTTCAGTGATGGTGGAACCAAAGGCCACGCGGGTGATCGTGGCTGGATAGGGGCGCGAAGGGTAGGCGCTAACCGTAAAGCTGGCCTTTTGACCGACTTTGACCGAGCCGACATCGGCCTCATCCACATTGACTTGCAGCTTGAGTTTGGCCAAGTCTTCGGCCAGTGAAAACAGCGTGACGGCTTGCAGCGAGGCGGCCACGGCATTGCCGGGATCGACCGTGCGGGTCAACACCACGCCATCAATAGGCGAGCGAATGGACGCTTTGGACAGATTGGTTTTGTCCGTGGAAGCCGTCGCCTTGGCTTCTGTCACGCTGGCGCGGGCGCTGATCTCGTCGGCCCGGGCGCGTTCCAGTGTGGCCCGACCCGTGTCCAGTTCGGCCTGCGAGGGCACTTTGCCGCCCGACAAACGCGCGACCTCTTCCAGTCGCGCCAGATTGCCCTGCGATTCTTTCACTGTGGCGACGACTTGCGCCACCTTGGCGTTAGCCGCTGCCAGCGCGGCGCGTGAACGGGCCACTTGGTCGTTCAGTTTGGCGGTGTCCAACTCCACCAGTACCTGACCTTTTTTGACCTGGTCGTTCACATCCACCAGCACGCGCAACACGGTGCCGGACAACTCACTGCCGATGTTGACGGCGCGTGTGGGTTGTAGCGTGCCGTTGGCGGACACGCTCAAAGTCAGGTTGCCGCGCTTCGCCGCTTCGGTCACAAAAGCAGGTGCCGCATTGCGTTTGACGCTCAATTGCCAATAGTAAAACCCCGCTCCAGCCAACAAGATCAGCCCGATGGTGATCCAGACGATGCTGCGCCGCCACCAGACTTTTTGCGGCGCTTCGTCCAGCAGGGTTTGCAAATCAGCAGTTGAGAGGGGTTCACTGGCGGCAGCTTGGGTCATGATGGTTTGGGTAATTCGGGGGGTGTTCAAAAAATGGGGCCGGGCGCGGGCGGCGTGTTCAGTTCCAGCCGCCGCCTAGCGCTTTGTACAAGCGCACATGGTCGGCGCTAATGTCGGCGCGAGTGGTGGCGACGCTGTCTTGGGTGCTCAACAGGGAACGCTGTGTTTGCAGCACGGTTTGAAAATCAATCAGGCCGCTGGTAAAGCGTTGCTGGGCCAAGAGAGCCGCATTGTCCGCCGCTGTGGCGGCATTTTGCAGGCGAATCAAGCGCGCACGGTCGCCTTGCAACGCCACCAGCGCGTCTTCGACATCTTGCAGCGCGGTCAAAACGATGGACTGGTAGCTGGCGCGGGCCTGCTCCAGCGAGGCTTCTTGCGCCAGCACTTGCGCTTGGGCCGAGCCGCCATCAAACAGGGGAACGGAAACACTGCCCAATAAAGAATTGACCACGGAAGCGCCGTTGGTGAGCGCACCCAAGGTCAGCGCATTCAAGCCCAAGGAGCCACTAATAGAAAAGCCGGGATAGCGCGCTGCGTCTGCCACAGACACCCGCGACAAGGCCGCACTGACGCGAAATTCTGCCGCGCGCAAATCAGGACGCTGGCGCAGGGTTTGTGCCGGAATGCTCAGGGCCAGATCTGGCGCTGCTTGCGGTATTGGCTGCGGGGCCATGACCAGCGTTTGCAGTGCCATTGGAGTTTGACCCGTCAACACCGCGAGGCTGTGCGAGGACTTGGCAATGTTGGCCTCCAGTGTGGGAATCTGGGCGGCGGTTTGTTCGCTGGCGGTGCGGGCCTGCTCCACTTCAAGCGAGGTGATCAACCCGGCTTGTGCGCGCCAGTCGGTGATTTGCAGCGTTTCTTGCTGGCTGATCAAATTGTTGCGGGCGATCAGTAACTGGGTTTGTTGGCCGCGCAACTGGATGTAAGCCAGCGCGACCTCGGCGGCCACCGAAACTTGCACATCGGCCAGCGTGGCCTCTGACGCTTGGGCCTCGGCTTCAGAAGCATTCAAGGCGCTGCGTTGGCCTCCAAAAATGTCGGGTTCCCAGCTGGCATCCAAACCCGCTCTGAAACTGTTGTTGGCTTCGTTACCGCCCGACTTGCTGCGCCCCACCGAGCCGGAGGTGGACACGCTAGGCAACAGGCCCGCCCCTTGAACATCGCGTAAGGCGCGTGCTTGCTGCAGCGCCGCCTTCGCAGACCAGACGCTGGTATTGGTTTGCAAGGCCTGCATGACCAACGTACTTAACAAAGGGTCATTAAATCGCTGCCACCACTGGGCGAGCGAATTCGCGGTGGCCGTGGTGGCATTTGCGCTGACGGGCGATGCCGTGGTTGACCAAGTCGTAGGGATGGCAACGTCAGGCACCCCTTGCGCTTTGGGCGACCAGGACGTGCAGCCACTCAGCGCCAAGGCAAGTGCAATGGTTAACGGCAGAACTCGGCGTGAATTGCTGCGTGACTTTGGGGAGACAGATTTTGGTGAGACTATCAATTTATGCGGCTCAAGGCTGGGTTGAAGGTCTATTGTGCAAGAGTCAAATAACGAAGCCGTTTCCCCCGCGTGAAGACTTGTAAAGCTAGAGGTCTAGCAAATTCAGGCCATTATGCTAAACGTAGATCCCTTGGCTTGTTGTGACAGACCGCTGGCGATTTGCTCATAGGTCTGACGGGCTAGTTCCTTCAAATCAAAGCTGTCGTTTTTAGACTTTGCGGTGGTGCTGGCGTTGGTGTCTGTGTTTTGTGCCGACTGGGTTGTGGCTTCAACCTGTGACGTCAGTTGTTTGATGAAAGCATCCGACTCATCGCCGCTAATTTTGCTGTCACTATCGGAATCAATGGCCTTGAACAGGGCTTGCAGTGGGTCGGTCGAGGTACTGGGGGCCATACGTTCCTGGGCTGACACGACGCCGTCCTCATTGGTGTCCAGCGTGTCAAACGTGGTGCTTGTGCTGCTTGTGCTGCTGGCTCCGCCGCCGCCGCCACCGCCGACAGGTGGTGGTGAGCCGCCGGCACTTTGCTTGGCAAAATCCATCGTGGACGGTGCTGGCATGAGGGTTTGCATTCCGCTGTCCAACTCATCACTGGACAAGCTGCCATCGCTGTTGCTGTCCATTTTGCCAAACAACTCGTCGGTACTGCTGCTGTTGGCGACCCCGGATTTTTTGGCAACGTCGGCCATCAGGCTCTGCAACTCGGTTTTGTCCACACCGCCGCTGCTGTTGGCATCGACCTTGGCAAACATTTTGGCTTGCATCTGACTGCGCGACGCGCTCGTGTTGGCCCAAGCGCTGCTGGTACTACTAACTCCGCTGATGGTGCTCATCGTCATTCCTTAGGTTGTTGACTGAATCAACACATTGTTGAAGACGCGCGTTAACCGCGTTTGTCCGCTTTGTACCGAAGCTGATACAAAGCAGCGCTTAAACAGGCAAACAGAGCGCAATAGACCCGGTTATTCGATTTTTGAACCGCGCAAGCCCCATTTAAACTTTCACCTCAAATGAACCCACCATGCAGCCTCATTCGCAAATATTGATCGTTGACGACGACGAAGGCATCACCGCCTTGTTGCGTGAATACCTGGCCCGCTTCGGTTTCGAGGCCTGTGTTGCAGGCGACGGTGTGGTAATGCGTGCGCAATTGGCCGCCAGGCACATCGACCTGATTGTGTTGGACTTGATGTTGCCGGGCGAAGACGGTCTGGCGTTGGCCCGCGATTTGCGCCAGCATTCGCCCATTCCAATCATCATGTTGACCGCCCGCTCCAACCCTTATGACCGTGTGCTCGGGCTGGAGTCCGGGGCCGACGACTACATGAGCAAGCCCTTCGAGCCGCGTGAGTTGGTGGCGCGCATCCAAACCGTGCTGCGCCGCGCCAGTACGACGCTTGACGGCACGGCGGCGTACAGTCGCAGCGACGTGATTCGTTTTGATGGCTGGGAATTGCACCGCGAAGACCGCTGCCTCACGTCGCCCGCCGGTCTGGTGGTGGCTTTGTCCAATGCCGAATTTCGTCTGCTTTCTACCTTTTTACAAATGCCGCGTCGGCTTTTCAGCCGGGATCAGTTGATGGCGCAAGCGCGTGGTCGGGCCATGGATTCGTTTGAGCGCAGCATTGATTTGCTGGTGTCACGCCTGCGCCAGAAGTTGGCCGATGATCCGCGTGAACCCAAGATGATCAAGACCGTTCGCGGCGCGGGTTATATGTTTAACGTCCAGTCGGTGCAAGGCGCTGCGGCTTGGCGCAATTGATCTCACGCTGGCCGATTCGTTTATGGCCGAACACTTTGTTTGGCCGGTTGGCCTTGCTGCTGTTTGTGGCCGTACTCGCCAGCCATGTGTTGGCGTTGACGCTCATGTTTGAACTGCGTCCGATGCCCGCCCCCGGTCACCCGCCACCGCATGACCCACCGCCTTTGTTGCATCCGGGATTGCTGCTCGATATTGGCGTGCGGCTTTCCGCGTTGATGCTGGCCGCCTGGATTGGTGCGCGTTGGTTGTCGCAACCGATCAAGCGCCTGGCCAGCGCTGCGCATGAAATCGGCCTCGATATTCATCGTCCCCCGATGGCCGAAGATGGCCCCGACGAATGCCGGGCCGCGACCCGTGTTTTTAACCAGATGCAGGCCCAAATTTGCCAACAACTCAGCGAGCGTGACCGGTTTGTCGCCGCCGTATCGCACGACCTGCGCACCCCCTTAACGCGTCTGGCGCTGCGGGCTGAAGGCTTGACTGATGCCGATCAACGACGGCATTTTGGGCAGGATATTATCGAGATGAACGACATGATTACGGCCACGCTGGATTATTTGCGCGGTGCGGCTGACCCCGAGCCGTTCGTGTTGCTGGATGTGACTTCTTTGCTGGACAGTCTGGCTGATGACCAACAGGCGTGTGGTCATGACGTGTCCGTCACCGGCCATGCGGCACCGCTCAAAGCACAAGCCTCGTCGCTGCGCCGCTGCCTCGATAACCTGGTGGAAAACGCCGTCCGCTATGGCCGTGTGGCGCGCATCCAGCTAACCGATCACCCCGATCACGTCTGTATTGAAGTGCGCGATGAAGGGGCCGGAATTCCTGAACACGAGTTGGATTGCGTGCTGGCCCCGTTTTACCGGGTGGAGTCGTCGCGTAACCGCAACAGTGGCGGCGTTGGCCTAGGCTTGTCTATTGCCCACGACATTGCACGCCGACACCAAGGTCAACTGCGTTTGCGTAACGGCACTGATACCGGTTTGGTGGTTACGCTGACCTTGCCACGCCAACGAATCTAATGGTGATGCGACCCCTTGCAGGTCTGAATAAGAGCGCCAAGTTTTTCGTCAGTCATGGGACAATCCAAAGCTATGCATCCTAAAGCTCTACTCGACGTCTGTTCCGAACTTGTCCGGCTCACACTCAAATTTGACCATCCCACTGACGCCATTGTTTCGAAGTTTTTTCGTGACAACCGGGGTCTTGGGCCACGCGAACGCGCCACACTTTCTGGAACCGTTTACACGGTTCTGCGCAAAAAATTATTGTTTGACCACTTCGCGCCTTCTGGCAGCGGCCCCAAAGAACGCCGTCTGGCGATTCTGGGTTTTTACGGCCCCGGCGATTTTCTGCGCAGCGCCTTGACTGACCAGGAAATCAACTGGATCGACCAGTGCGAAAAAATAAACCCTCTCGACCTGATGGAACGCCATCGCCACAACCTGCCCGAGTGGCTGGTGCAGCCGCTGAAAGATCAGCTGGGTGATGAATTCTGGCAACTCGCCGAGAGTCTCAACCTAGGTGCCGGGCTTGATTTGCGCGTCAATGCGTTCAATACCAAGCGGGCTGATGTGCAAAAAGAATTGGCCCAAGTCGGCATCAAAGCGGTGCCTACGGCCTATTCCCCTTGGGGTTTGCGCATTGCCGGCAAGCCCACCTTGAACAAGCTGGACGCATTCACACGCGGCGCTTTTGAGGTGCAAGACGAAGGCTCGCAATTGCTGGCCATGTTGCTGGACGCCAAACGCGGCGAGATGGTGGTGGATTTTTGTGCCGGTGCGGGCGGCAAGACGCTTGCAATTGGTGCCGCCATGCGCAGCACGGGGCGTTTGTACGCTTTTGATACCTCGTTGCATCGTCTGGATGCGCTCAAACCGCGCCTGGCCCGCAGTGGCTTGTCCAACGTGCATCCGGCGGCTATTGCCCACGAGCGCGATGACCGTGTCAAGCGCCTGTCCGGCAAGATTGACCGCGTGCTGGTCGATGCACCTTGTTCAGGTTTGGGCACACTGCGGCGCAATCCTGACCTCAAATGGCGGCAAACGCTGGCGCTGGTTGAGCAAATGGCCGTTACCCAAACCGCTATTTTGCAAAGTGCCGCACGTTTGTTAAAACCCGGTGGTCGTTTGGTGTACGCCACTTGCAGCGTGATGATTCAGGAAAACGAGGCCATCGCGCAAGCCTTCACCGAAGCCAACCCGGATTTCACGCCGCTTGATGCCGGTGCCGTTCTGACCGAGTTGAAGGTAGAAGGCGCCGCTAAATTGTGCAGCGGTGGCGACAATGCGCAGCGCTTTTTACGTTTGTGGCCGCACCGTCATCAGACCGACGGATTTTTTGCAGCGGTTTGGCAAAAAAAGTAACGCATTAAATGATTAAAAAAGGCCACTGATGTGGCCTTTTTTACATCTATGCACATTTTGTGCCAAGAACCTTTAAAATCACTATCCGGCAAGTCGGCATGGTCGGCTGTTGATCCTTATTCATACATTATTGAGGGACTTGGTTTATATGTTCTTACCTGATTGGGCTATCTTGAATGCAGTCATTGACTGGCTGGCGAATGGTCTTTGGCAATTGACTGGCTGGCAAATTGTGTTGTTTGCACTGGTCGTCACCCACATCACGATGGTGAGTGTGACGGTGTTTTTGCACCGACATCAAGCGCATCGTGCCTTGGATTTGCACCCGATTGCTTCGCATTTTTTCCGGTTTTGGCTGTGGTTGACTACCGGCCAAGTCACCAAAGAATGGGCGGCGATTCATCGCAAACACCACGCCAAATGCGAACAGGCGGAAGACCCGCACAGCCCGCATGTGTATGGCATTAAAACCGTGCTGCTGCAAGGTGCCGAGTTGTACCGTACCGAATCCAAAAACAAAGAAACCATGACGCGCTATGGTCATGGCACACCGAACGACTGGATGGAGCGCCATCTGTACACCCGGTTTTCGTGGCTCGGCATTTTCTTTATGCTGGGCATTGATCTGGCGCTGTTTGGCGCAGCAGGCTTGGCGGTGTGGGCATTGCAAATGGCCTGGACCCCGATCATGGCGGCGGGCATCATCAATGGCGCCGCGCACTACTGGGGTTATCGCAACTTTGAGGCGCCAGATGCCAGCACCAATATATCGCCATGGGGCATTCTGATTGCCGGCGAAGAGTTGCACAACAACCACCACACGTATCCCACGTCGGCCAAGTTGTCAGTTAAATCCTATGAGTTTGACATTGGCTGGATGTACATTCGCCTGATGCAAATGGTGGGCTTGGCCAAAGTCAAAAAGACCCCGCCCAAATTAGCGCTAGGTGACCTGCGTTTGATAGCCGATGAAAAGACGCTTGAAGTCTTGATTTCCAATCGCTATGAAATCATGGCCGGGTATGCCAAAGACATGCGGCACGCCTTCAAGGGCGAACTTCAAGCCATGAAGGCCCGTAGTGCAGACGCCGCCGTCATCAAGGCCGCCAAGCGTTGGATGCACCGGGATGCCGAGCGCGTGCCAGCGGCGGCAGTGCCCCAATTGGTTTTGGCGCGTGCGGCTTCGCCCGTGCTGGACAAAATGGTGATCATGCGCGAAGAGTTGCGCCAGCTGTGGTTAAGCAGGACGCATACCCGTGAACAGTTGGCGGCCGATTTGCAGGCTTGGTGCCATCGTGCCGAGGCTAGCGGCATTGCGGTCCTGCAGGAGTTTTCCCTGCGACTGCGGGCTGCACGGGTCTGACCGCTTTGTCGGCCCGACTTTTGACCAGTTTAGGGTGGGGTCAAACCGGCGGTAGTTTTAGATGACTATTGGCTGACACCTGCTAGAACCGCATACCCATAAAAAAGCCCGCGAATGCGGGCTTTTTAATAGAGCAGTAATTGAATTACTTCAGTTTCATTTCTTTGTAATCCACATGCTTGCGAGCTTTTGGATCAAATTTCTTGATCAGCATTTTCTCGGGCATGGTTTTCTTGTTTTTGCTAGTCGTGTAAAAGTGACCAGTGCCTGCTGTAGATTCCAGCTTGATTTTTTCGCGTCCGCCTTTGGTTGCCATGGTGGTGCTCCTTATGCTTGGCCACGTGCGCGCAAATCTGCGAGCACAACATCAATACCGTTTTTGTCGATCAAACGCAAACCTGCGTTTGAAATTCGCAAACGAATCCAGCGGTTTTCAGTTTCAACCCAAAAACGGCGATATTGCAGGTTCGGCAAGAACCGGCGTTTGGTTTTGTTGTTGGCGTGGGAAACTTTGTTCCCGACCATGGGGCCTTTGCCCGTAACTACACATACGCGTGCCATGTGGACACTCCAGAAGAGGTGAACATTTTTAGTTCACTCGTTAACAGCTTTCGCCGCACCTCGCCACATCTTGATGTGGCGGTAAAGAGATTTACCAGCTCATCTTGCCCCCATGAAGAGACTTGACGTATTCCAGTAAAGCCCTCGATTATAACTATTTCAGCCTTGCTCCAGAAAGCGCTGTGCGTCCAGTGCCGCCATGCAGCCTGTACCTGCGCTAGTGATGGCTTGGCGATAAACATGATCTTGCACGTCGCCTGCGGCAAAAATGCCCGGCACGCTGGTCATGGTGGCGAAACCTTTGAGTCCACCCTGCGTCACGATGTAGCCGCCTGCCATCTCCAATTGATCTTTGAAAATTTCGGTGTTGGGGGAGTGGCCAATGGCGATGAAACAACCCTTGAGCGTTATATCTTCCGTATTGCCCGTGGTGACATCTTTCAGGCGAACGCCTGTTACACCGCTGGCGTCGCCTAACACTTCATCAAGCGTGCGAAAAGTTTTGAGTTCAATTTTGCCAGCAGCTACTTTTTCCATGAGCTTGTCAACCAGAATCGGCTCGGCTTTGAACTTGTCGCGGCGGTGTATCAAATACACTTTGCGTGCAATGTTGGACAGGTACAGCGCCTCTTCGACGGCAGTGTTACCGCCACCCACCACGCAGCAAACCTCTTCACGGTAGAAGAAGCCGTCACAGGTCGCGCAGCCCGACACGCCACGCCCCATGAAGGCCGTTTCAGAGGGCAAACCCAAGTATTGAGCCGATGCGCCCGTGGCGAGGATGAGGGCGTCGCAGGTGTATTCGCCGCTGTCGCCTTTCAGCGTGAACGGGCGTTTACTGAAGTCAACGGCGTTGATGTGATCGAATAAAATTTCGGTCTTGAAACGCTCGGCATGTTCCTGAAACCGTTGCATCAACTCCGGGCCTTGCACACCGTTGACGTCAGCGGGCCAGTTGTCAACTTCGGTCGTGGTCATTAATTGCCCACCTTGGGCAATACCGGTAATCAATAAAGGGTTGAGGTTGGCGCGTGCTGCATAAATGGCGGCTGTATAACCGGCAGGCCCGGAGCCAAGAATTAAAACCTTGGCATGTCGCGTGTTAGACATTAAGTAACCTTTGTAAAAAATATGATGTGCCGTGTACAGTTCAGGCCGAAACGTGAAATGTCAACGTTTACAGTAAGCGCCTGGGCGCAATTTGGCTGGATTCAGGCGCCGTGACCGGCCCTTTATTTTTCCAGTCGCAGTCAAGATTATGCGGGGTTGACCCAATCAGAGTCAGCCTTTTATGTTTCAATCCACGCCCCTGCAGGGGCAAAATCCAGAAGAGGTTACCCCTCTCCCAAATAAAATCTAGCCTTCCTGAAGGAAGAATTTTTAAACCGGTGTTAGCTTTAGATAAACAAACGCTTTTCTACAAGGGTTAAGTTTGGAACAACATTTTTAGTATGACTTATTCATTCAATACCTTGAACTCTTCTCGCACTGACGCAGTGAAATCCCGCTCGGGATGGCGTCGTTTTGTGAATGAATTGGGTCTGCTGGCTGGTCTGGTTTTTCTGGCTTTTTGGCTACTCGCGTTGTTGAGCTATTCAGCGCAAGACCTTGCCTGGTCAACCTCCGGCACGGGTGGCCCGCTGCTCAACCGAGCCGGGCACATGGGCGCTTTGCTGGCTGACGGAAGTTATTTTTTGTTGGGATTTTCGGTCTGGTGGTGTTTGGCTGCGGGCATTCGCGTCTGGCTCACCAGTCTGGCTCGCTGGTTACGTGGTCGTGAATTGTTGCTGCAAAAAAACGAGTCTCCAACCGCAATCCCCACTGGATTTGTGGCGGGTCATCTCGCCTTTTGGTGCGGTTTGGCGCTGTTGTTGTGTGCCAGCGCCACGTTGGAATGGACTCGTTTTTACAGTGTTGAAGCGCGTTTACCGGGTTCTAGTGGTGGCATTCTTGGCTATCTTTTAGGCTCTTTGAGTATCAAGTGGTTGGGGTTTTCCGGCTCTGGCTTGAGTGCCATTGCCGTAGGGGTTGCCGGTTCGGCGCTGGTGTTTCGCTTTTCCTGGGCTAATGTAGCCGAACGTCTGGGGGCCTGGCTTTATTTACAGGTCAGCGCTTTGCTCAAAAAGCGTGAAGTCGCGCAGGACGTCGCGCTGGGTCAACAAGCTTCGCGTGAGCGAGAAAAAGAGTCCAAAGAGGAACGAAAAAACGAGCAAAAGAACAAGCCCAAAGAAGATAAAAAAGAGGCTTTGGTTGAACCACCTGCTGCATCCAGCACGCCTCACCCCAAGCCCCTGTTCCAGCCCCAGCCCGTTCGGGTTGAATCCGCACTGGAGGCAGTGCACAAAAGCGATAGCGTTGTCAAAGACAAAGCGCCACAAAAAACAGTGGCGATGGAGGCCTGTTTATACGACGCTAAATTGCCGCAAATTTCTTTACTTGACAATGCGCTGTTGAATCAAGAAACGGTGGCATTAGAGACGCTGGAGATGACCAGCCGCATGATTGAGAAAAAGCTTAGGGATTTTGGCGTGGAAGTGCGCGTGGTGCAGGCGCAACCCGGGCCGGTCATTACGCGTTATGAGATTGAACCTGCCACCGGTGTCAAGGGTTCACAGATTGTCGGGCTGGCCAAAGATTTGGCGCGTTCCTTGAGCTTGACTTCCATCCGCGTGGTAGAGACGATTCCTGGCAAGAACTGCATGGCGCTGGAGTTGCCTAATGCCAAACGTCAGTCCATCAAGTTGTCCGAGATTTTGGGTTCCCAGATTTTTAACGACGCCACGTCTGTGCTTACCGTGGGCTTGGGCAAAGATATTGTGGGTAACCCGGTGATCGCCGATTTGGCAAAAATGCCACATATTCTGGTCGCTGGAACGACTGGTTCAGGGAAATCCGTGGGGATTAATGCGATGATTTTGAGTCTGCTCTACAAAGCAGATCCGCGCGAGGTTCGGATGCTCATGATTGACCCCAAAATGCTTGAAATGTCTTTTTATGAAGGCATTCCACACTTGCTGGCGCCAGTGGTCACCGATATGAAGAAGGCCACTTACGGCCTCACCTGGTGTGTGGCAGAAATGGAGCGCCGTTACAAGTTGTTGAGCAAATTAGGCGTGCGTAATCTGGCCGGCTACAACGCCAAAATTGATGAAGCTACCGCGCGTGAGGAATTTGTCTATAACCCCTTTAGCCTGACGCCCGATGCACCAGAACCACTGGCTCGTTTGCCGCATATTGTGGTGGTGATCGATGAGCTGGCCGATTTGATGACGGGAGTTGGCAAGAAAATTGAGGAACTCATTGCCCGCTTGGCGCAGAAGGCACGCGCGGCAGGGATTCACTTGATTCTGGCAACCCAGCGGCCCAGCGTGGATGTGATTACCGGTTTGATTAAAGCCAACATTCCGACCCGCATTGCCTTTCAGGTCAGCAGCAAGATCGACAGTCGCACTATTTTGGATCAGATGGGTGCCGAAGCTTTGTTAGGCTTGGGCGATATGCTTTATATGCCTAGCGGCACTGACTTGCCCATTCGGGTGCATGGCGCTTTTGTGAGTGACGACGAAGTGCGCCGGGTTGTCCTCTATCTTAAATCGCAAGGGACGCCCAACTACATTGAAGGCGTCCTCGAAGGCGGCACCGCAGAGGGCGCTGTTGATTTGATGCGCGAGAGCAGTAGCAGTGAAAAAGACCCTTTGTACGACCAGGCCGTCGAGGTGGTTTTGAAAAACCGCAAGGCCAGTATTTCGCAGGTGCAGCGCCAGCTAAAAATTGGTTACAACCGCGCTGCACAGCTGGTCGAAGATATGGAAAAAGCAGGGCTGGTGAGCGCGATGAGCGGCAACGGACAACGAGAAATTTTAGTGCCCATGCGGTCGGAGTAACCCTATATGAAAAAACTTTTAGCTACTTTTTGTATTGCTGCTTACGCAAGTTTGGCTGGGGCCGGGGGGCTGGAAAGTCTTGAGATTTTTGTCAAAACCGTTAAAACAGGGCGCGCCGACTTTACCCAAGTGGTGACCTCGCCCACCCGTGACGGTCAGGCGCCACGGGTCAAAACGTCGAGTGGGACTTTTGAGTTTTCACGCCCCAATCGTTTTAAGTTCATCTACAAAAAACCGTTTGAACAAAGCATCGTAGCCGACGGTCAAACCTTGTGGTTTTTTGATGTGGATTTGAACCAGGTGACCGCCAGTCAGCAATCGCAGGTGTTGGGGTCAACGCCCGCAGCCTTGATCGCCGCAGCACCTGATTTAAAGGCTTTGCAAGCCGACTTCAAGTTGGCCGATGCGCCTGACAAAGACGGACTTCAATGGGTGACGGCAACACCAAAATCCAAAGATGGGCAACTGCAAACTGTTCGCGTGGGCTTTCACCTTAGCCGTCCGAGTGTGAGCGCATCAGCGGGTTTGGCCGCGCTTGAAATTCTCGACAGTTTTGGGCAGCGCTCGCTTATCACCTTCAATCAAGTGGAGGTTAATCCGGCGCTTGCTGCTGAAACTTTTCAGTTCAAACCGCCGCTTGGCAGCGATATTATTCGCCAGTAGTTAGGGGCCGGGCCAGTTGCAAGCCTTCCGCCAGATGCAGTGTGCGGGTCGGCAGGGCGAAGCTGATACCGCGATCCGAGAACGCCCTCACCAGTTGCAAATTAATCGCATGTTGGATGTCCATGTATAAATTGTAGTCAGGCGTCAGCACGTAATAGACGGCTTCAAAGTCGAGTGACGATGGGCCAAAGCTTCTGAAATGCGCCCGATCAAACCGGGTCTGAACTTGCGCCAGAATGGCCTGTTCAATCAGTTGCTGAACTATTTCCAGCTGCGCCGGGGGCGTGTCATAAACCACACCGATGACAAAAACGGCGCGCCGCTCCTGCATCCGTTTGTAGTTGCGAATCCGGCTTTTCAAAAGGTCCGTATTGGAAAAAACAATTTGCTCACCGCTCAGACTGCGAATGCGCGTGGTCTTCAGGCCGACGTGCTCCACCGTGCCCATCAGGTCGTCAACAATAATGAAATCGCCAATGACAAACGGCTTATCAATGGCAATGGCAAGGGAGGCAAACAGGTCGGTCAGAATGCTTTGGGCTGCGAGCGCAACGGCAATACCGCCAATCCCCAGACTGGTCACCAAGGTGGTGACGTTGAGGCCCATATTGTCCAGAATGAGCAAGCCCACCAAGGCCCACAACACAACACGACCTAAAAACGAAAGCAAGGAACGGGTCATCGCCCGGGCACCTTCTTCGCCTTCTTCACCTTGGGAAAAACGCTGACGCAGCCAGAAATCAAGGCATCGACGCACCCACAGGCCCGACTGCAACAGCATCAGAGCAATGAAAATACGATTCACATATGTCTCGACCGTGGACGGCAGCGTCAAAAAATGTGTCGCAACGTAAAGCCCTACGGCAATAGCGAGAAAGATTCGTGTGGCCGATAAAACCTCGATCAAGAAGTTACTGAAAATGTTGTCGGTCGCGGTGGTGGTCGCTGTCAGCGTGGCTCGGCGCAGCATGATGCGTTGCAACTGATGCAGCACGACCACGAAGGCCACGGCGGCCAACAGGGCTGCCAGCCAATTTTCGGCGCTGTTTTCAGCGATGAGTTGACGATATATGGTCATCTATTCGTCTCTCTGGTGAGTGTGAGAAACGATAGATTGTATGAATCTTGCAAAAATGACTTGATTTGAGGCAAGGCATTAAATTTTTATTTGTAGTCAAGCGGGTGCTCGACGCCGACGCCAAAGATCAACTGGGTTGAACTGGCTCTGCAGTTTTCGGGTCTTTCTCAAGCCGGTCTTCGAGTTCGCCAATGTAGGCGGCGAGCGTGTTGACCGACTGTTCCAGCGCATAACGCAGGTCGCGGTCCAGCAGGTCAACACGGGTCAGGACGGCGGCTCTGGACTCGCTGTCCAGGCTGACTTGCTTCTTTAACTCGGCATCCAGAAAGGCCCGCAATTCACTAAACCGCGAAGCCTCGGCTTTGTCGGCCAGCGTCCGATTGGCGTGTAGCTCTTGGGCATGGCGACGCGTCTCAAGCAGGATGGAGGTTTGCAGATAAACCACAAACGCCAAAAACAAGACCGTGAGTAAAGCCACGATCCCGATCATGACCAAACCCAGCGGCGCCTGAACGTCGGTCACGCCTAAAGAAAGGGTGGTTGGGGTTATGAACACACTCCAGTTGAGCGCCGCAAAAGTGGTCATAGCCAGTAAGACGATCAGTAAAAATAAGGTTCGAAGCTTCATAGGGTTAGCAATACTTGATGAATTAATGAAATAACCAGCGGTTTATAACATTCGAGGCCTATCCGATAGACTTTGAGTGCTAAGCCTCGTCATTGAAATTTTTGTATGCCAACTGAAAAGTTATCTTCCGCCTTGCCCTCGTCAGTCAATCAACCATTGGCCGAACGCTTGCGGCCTCAAACACTGGGCGATGTCATTGGTCAGCAACATCTGCTGGGTGAGGGTCGGGCGCTGCGGATGGCCTTCGAGTCAGGACGCCCGCACAGCTGTATTTTGTGGGGACCGCCGGGCACCGGAAAAACCACGATTGCGCGCTTGATGGCTCATGCGTTTGACGCGCAATTCATGACTATCAGCGCCGTACTGGGCGGTATCAAGGAGATTCGCGAGGTGGTCGAAAAAGCGCAGGTCGCGCAAGGGCAGGGGCGCGCCACGATTGTTTTTGTGGATGAAGTGCATCGTTTCAACAAGAGTCAACAAGATGCTTTTTTGCCGCATGTCGAAAGTGGCCTGTTCACCTTTATTGGCGCCACCACCGAGAACCCTTCCTTTGAGTTGAACTCGGCCCTGCTCTCCAGGGCAGCGGTGTATGTGTTACAGCCTTTGTCACCCCAGGATCTGGAGCAAATTATTCTTTCAGCCCAAGCCGTGCAGGTGCTTCCGGCCATTGAAAAGATAGCGGTGGATCGTCTGGTCGCTTATGCCGACGGAGATGCCCGATGCCTGCTCAATACGCTGGAAACGCTGGCCGTGGCGGCAGTACAGGAGAAGCGCACCGAGATCACTGACGTGTGGTTGCTCAATGTGCTGGGCGAGCGGATGCGCCGCTACGACAAGGGCGGAGAGCAGTTTTACGACACCATTTCAGCGCTGCATAAATCCGTGCGTGGCTCTGACCCGGATGCCGCCCTGTACTGGTTGGTGCGGATGCTCGACGGCGGTGCCGAGCCGCGTTATCTGGCACGCCGACTGATTCGCATCGCCAGTGAAGACATTGGTCTGGCCGACCCGCGCGCCTTGCGTCTGGCGCTGGATGCGGCCGATGTCTATGAGCGCCTGGGCACACCCGAGGGGGAGTTGGCGCTGGCCGAATGTGTGGTTTATTTGGCCGTCGCCCCCAAGTCCAACGCGGTTTACAAAGCCTTCAACGAAGCCAAAGCGTTCGTTAAACAAGAGGGCACGCGCCCGGTGCCGATGCACCTGCGAAATGCGCCCACCCAACTGATGAAAGCATTGGATTACGGCAAAGGCTACCGCTACGCACACGACGAAGAAGGCGGCTTCGCAGCAGGTGAGCGCTACTTGCCGGATGGCATGGCATCGCCCGATTTTTACAGACCGGTTGAGCGAGGTCTGGAAATCAAAATTGCAGACAAATTACGGCGACTCAAAAAGCAGAACCTTCAAGGGTAAACACCGCCGCAAGCCGGCTCGATAAACCCTGAGCGCTCGCTACAATCGCGTCCACTCACCTGTTTGTGACCCAATTCGGGGCGACACATTGGCAGGTTTATTGCTATAGAACTGGCAGCGCTCAAAAGGCGGCATCGCTCATCAGTAATTTGCTGATTCAAGCCGGCCAAAAATCGGAGATTTTTATGGATACTTTCATACAGCAGATCATCAATGGTCTGGTGTTGGGCAGCATGTATGCCCTGGTTGCTTTGGGCTACACCATGGTGTACGGCATCATCAACCTGATCAATTTTGCCCATGGTGAAATTTTGATGATCGGGGCTTTAACCAGCTGGAGCATCATTGGTTTGATGCAAGACGCCATGCCCAATACCCCCGGTTATGTGATTCTTTTTATCTCGTTGATCATTGCCTGCATCGTGGCGGCAACCCTGAGTTATGTGATCGAAAAAGTGGCCTATCGGCCCTTGCGCAACAGTCCCAGGCTGGCGCCTTTGATCACCGCCATTGGTATGTCCATACTGTTGCAGACGCTGGCCATGATCATCTGGAAACCCAACTACAAACCGTATCCCACCTTGCTGCCACGCACGCCTTTTGAAATTGGCGGTGCCGTGATCACGCCAACGCAGGTGCTGATTCTGGCGACGACGGTTGTGTCGCTGGCAATTTTGATGTGGCTGGTGAATTACACGAAATTAGGTCGCGCCATGCGGGCTACCGCAGAGAACCCTCGCGTGGCGGCGCTGATGGGTGTCAAGCCCGACGTGGTGATTTCTGCGACTTTTTTGATTGGTGCTGTGCTGGCCGCGATTGCAGGCGTGATGTGGGCTGCCAACTACGGCACGGTTCAGCACACCATGGGCTTTTTGCCAGGGCTTAAAGCCTTTACGGCGGCGGTGTTCGGCGGCATTGGCAACCTTGGGGGCGCGGTGTTGGGTGGCATTTTATTGGGCTTGATTGAATCGCTCGGCGCAGGCTATATCGGTCAATTAACCGGCGGCGTATTGGGAAGTCACTACTCCGATATTTTTGCGTTCATTGTGTTGATCATCGTGCTGACACTGCGGCCTTCGGGTTTGCTGGGTGAGCGGGTGGCGGATCGCGCGTAAAGGCTTGGTATGAAACAAAAACACAAAATTATTGTCTTCCTGCTGGCCGCTGTTGGCCTGCTGGTGTTACCGATTCTGTTGCAGGGTTTTGGCAACGCTTGGGTTCGCATTGCCGACATGGCGCTGCTTTACGTGTTGCTGGCCTTGGGCCTCAACATTGTGGTGGGTTACGCGGGCTTGCTTGATTTGGGTTATGTCGCATTTTTTGCGATTGGTGCTTATATGTATGGCCTATTGGCCTCGCCACATTTGTTTGAAACTTTCCCGATGATTGCGGCCATGTTCCCCAACGGGGTTCACACGCCGCTGTGGATTGTGATTCCGGCAGCGGCAGGCTTGGCCGGTGTACTGGGCATTTTGTTGGGCGCGCCCACACTGCGTTTGCGTGGCGACTATCTGGCCATCGTGACCTTGGGTTTTGGCGAAATTATTCGCGTGTTTTTGAACAACCTGGACCATCCCGTCAACATCACCAACGGCCCCAAAGGCTTGAGTCAGATTGACTCCTTGAGTTTCTTTGGTCTGGAGTTGAGTAAAAGCGTCACCATTGGCAACTTTGAACTGGCCTCGGTCTCCCTGTATTACTACACCTTCCTAGTGCTGGTCGTGATCAGCGTGGTGATCTCGCACCGGCTGCAACTCTCGCGTGTGGGTCGTGCCTGGATGGCGATTCGCGAGGACGAAATTGCAGCTAAAGCGATGGGCATCAATACCCGTAATCTCAAACTGCTGGCCTTTGGCATGGGCGCTACGTTTGGCGGTGTGTCGGGGGCTATGTTTGCTTCTTTTCAAGGCTTTATTTCGCCCGAGTCCTTCAGTCTGATGGAGTCGGTGATGATTGTGGCGATGGTGGTGTTGGGCGGTATCGGGCATTTGCCGGGCGTTATTTTGGGCGCGGTGCTGCTGTCGGCTTTACCCGAAGTGTTGCGCTATGTGGCTGGGCCTTTGCAAGCCATGACCGGTGGGCGACTGGATGCCTCCATCCTGCGTCAACTGTTGATTGCACTGGCCATGATCAGCATCATGCTGCTGCGTCCGCGTGGCCTATGGCCGTCGCCAGACCACGGCAAGTCGCTGCAAAGCGTCAAGACCTGATCCTCAATCGGAACGAATATGACAGACACAGTTCTCAACGTCGCTGGCGTTTCCAAGCGATTCGGTGGTTTGCAAGCTTTAAGCGATGTCGGCATCAAAATCCAGCGGGGTCAGGTTTATGGCCTGATCGGCCCCAATGGCGCTGGAAAAACCACTTTTTTTAATGTGTTGACCGGCCTTTACACGCCTGACACCGGCAGTTTTGTGCTGGCGGGTAAACCTTATAAACCGACGGCGGTGCATGAAGTCGCCAAAGCCGGCATTGCGCGCACCTTTCAAAACATTCGCTTGTTTTCCGAGATGACGGCCGTCGAAAACGTCATGGTGGGGCGCCATGTGCGCACGCATTCGGGCTTGCTCGGCGCCATTTTTCGCACGCCTGGCTTCAAGCGAGAAGAGGCTGCCATTGCCGAACGGGCCCATGAGTTGCTGGACTATGTGGGCATTGGTCAACTGGCTAATTACAAGGCCAGAACCCTGAGCTACGGCGACCAGCGCCGCCTTGAAATTGCGCGTGCTTTGGCGACTGACCCGCAACTCATTGCCCTCGACGAGCCTGCTGCAGGCATGAACGCCACCGAAAAAGTCATGCTGCGCGAGCTGATTGCCAAAATCCGCAATGACAACCGAACCATTTTGCTCATTGAGCACGATGTGAAGCTGGTGATGGGCCTGTGCGACCGTCTGACGGTGTTGGATTACGGCAAACAAATTGCCGAAGGCACGCCCGCCGAAGTGCAGAAAAACGAAAAAGTAATTGAAGCCTATCTGGGCACCAGCGGGCACTAGGCTGCCCCACAAGGTATTAAATTAATGACAAACATTCTTCTCAAAGTCACTGGCCTTAAAGTGGCTTACGGTGGCATTCAAGCAGTCAAAGGCGTTGACTTTGAAGTCCGCGAAGGCGAGTTGGTGTCGCTGATCGGCTCCAACGGGGCGGGCAAAACCACCATCATGAAAGCCATTACGGGCAGCCTGCCGATTAACGATGGCGATATTGAATACCTGGGCAAGAGCATTCGCGGCCAAGGTCCGTGGGACTTGGTCAAACAGGGGTTGGCGATGGTGCCCGAAGGGCGCGGGGTTTTTACCCGCATGACCATTCTTGAAAATCTGCAAATGGGCGCCTACATCCGCAACGACAAGCCCGAAATTCTGGCAGATATCGACAAAGTGTTCACCATTTTTCCGCGTCTTAAAGAGCGACGTGACCAACTGGCCGGCACGATGAGCGGGGGTGAACAGCAAATGCTGGCCATGGGGCGCGCTTTGATGAGCCGTCCTAAAGTGCTGCTGCTTGATGAGCCGTCCATGGGACTGTCGCCCATCATGGTGGATAAGATTTTTGAAGTCATTCGTGACGTGTACGCGCAAGGCGTCACCGTGCTGCTGGTGGAACAAAACGCCAGCCGCGCTTTGGCAATTGCCGATAGAGGCTACGTCATGGATTCGGGCCTGGTCATCATGTCGGGCAACGCCAAAGAAATGTTGAACGACCCCAAAGTGCGCGCCGCTTATCTGGGCGAATAATCATGCCGCACAGGACGGCGCCCGACCCTCGCACCCAGCCGCGTCAATTTTTAACATATCTTTTTGAGATGGCCGTGCGCCGTGCTCTGCCGCTGCACAATACAGCGGCTTTTTTGCCGCCACCGCCCCAAGGTCGAACCTTGGTGCTGGGCGCGGGCAAAGCCGGTGGAGCTATGGCGCAGGCAGTCGAGGCTTTCTGGCCTGAAGCGGCACCGCTGTCGGGTTTGGTGATCACGCGCTATGACCACATACCGCCACGCCCGATGGGCTTGAAGCCGCGCATTGAGGTGGTGGAGGCAGCACATCCGGTGCCCGATGCTGCCGGTCTGGCGGCCACCCAGCGCCTATTGGCCCTGACGCAAGACTTGACGGCGAATGACTTGGTGCTCTGCCTGATCTCGGGCGGCGGCTCCGCCTTGCTCACGCTGCCCGCTGAAGGCCTGACGTTGGCAGACAAGCAGCGCATCAACCAAGCTTTGCTTGACAGCGGTGCCCCTATTGCCGAGATAAATTGCGTGCGTAAACATCTTTCGCAAATCAAAGGCGGGCGGTTGGCACAGGCCTGTGCCCCGGCGCGGGTGGTGACGCTGACCATCAGCGATGTACCAGGAGATGACCCCGCCACCATCGCCAGCGGGCCGACTGTGCCTGACCCAACGTGCTGTGCCGAGGCGATTTCAATTTTGAAGCGCTACCACATTGACCTACCTGCCCCGGTGCTCGCGGCGCTGACCCGTGGCACGCTGGAAACACCCAAACCCGGTGATGCCACCTTTGCTGGACATGAAATTCATTTGATTGCGACTCCGCAGCAATCGCTGCAAGCCGCTGCACAAGCCGCGCGTGCCGCTGGCCTGAACGCCTACATCCTGAGCGATGAGATACAAGGCGAATCGCGTGAAGTGGGCAAAGTTCATGCCGCGTTAGCCCGTGCGGTGGTCACGCAAGGCCACCCCTTTCAACGACCCTGCCTGCTCTTAAGTGGTGGCGAAACCACCGTGACGGTGCGCCCGTTGGCGCCCGGCGTGCCCCGTGGACGCGGGGGTCGTGCCGGTGAGTTTTGTCTGGGACTGGCGCAAGCGCTCCAAGGACAGGCGCAGGTCTATGCGTTAGCCGCCGACACCGACGGCATTGATGGCGTGCAAGATAATGCTGGCGCCTGGGTCGAACCGACCACCCTCAACCGGGCACACCTCAAAGACCTGAGAATCGACGACTATCTTGATCGCAACGATGCCTACGGCTACTTTGCCGCGTTGGGTGACTTGGTGATGACCGGCCCGACATTCACCAATGTCAACGATTTTCGTGCGGTACTGATTTTGTAAGTTTTCTGCAGGGTTGTTTGATTTCGCTCAAGGCCCAAGGCGCCTGCCCCGGGCAAAGTCACGCCATGCTACCTGCTCAAACTATTGATCTCTCTGTCGCACCTCACCTCGTCTCGCGGGGGGTGTCTTTGCTCAAGCGCGCGCTCTCTTCACCCTGGGTTATTTATCTGGAATCAGGGCGCGTGGCTTTGGGCATCATGGACGGGGCCGCCATGGAACATCAACTCGGGGTGCTTGAAGGACCTTGTTGGTTGGAGGCGACCTCGGCTGTTTTGAATTTACCCCATGCCGTCGATGCGCTGGCTGAAACCGATGTTTTTCTACGCCGCGTGCCAGTGGCTGAATTTCGTCGCTCACTCGCTGAAATGCCAGCGTCTGCACAAGCCGTCTTGCAAGATGTTGCCAAGGCCCACCGCCAGCAGACAGAATTGGCGGTGAGTCGCTTGGCCAAAGACGCCGAGGCCCGCTGTGCTGAATGGCTTTTGCGCCATGCCCAAGTAGGTGACAAAGGCGTGATGGCGGTGCTCTTGCAACAGCGCAAACGCTCCATCGCCGCGCAGTTGGGGATTGCGCCTGAAACATTGTCGCGGGTCTTGCGCCACTTGCGCGAGCGCAGTCTGATCAGTGGTTCCGGGCGTATCCTCAATCTGGTTGACCCGACAGGGCTACGTTCGCTGGCCGGGGTTTAGCAAGCTTCGTCGCTGACCTTGACGACTTGACCGGGCGCAGGTCAGGCCCGTGATTCAGAGTCCGCATAATAGACATCTTTGCCTAACAAAATAGGCACAAGAGCCGTCCTCTTTTCAGAGGCGGACAAAGTCAATGAATCTGGACATGATGAAAATGAGTGAACTAGGGCGCCCCGACGCAAGCCATGAGGAAAAGTCAAAGGTCGAAAGACTATTTCAGTTTGTTCGTGCTTTCACGAACTCACGCCATCCTATTCGCAGAAAACTCGCAGAACAACCCACTCCAAGTCTTCAAATTGAGGTCAAGTCTTTGCCCGACAGCAGTGAATGGGTGGCGCACTGGACGCCAGATGACGCAGCCCGGGAGTGGCTCTTGCGCGTGCACATTTGTCCACCTGTTGTGCCTTGCGAAGCACCGCCTGAGCAGGCGCTGGCGTGGCTGCTGCCCGGCTGGGAAACGCATACCGAAGTCGCCCAACACATTGAAGAAAAACTGATCCCGGATGGGACCGGGGCCAATCTGATTGACCGATTTGAAGACGACCCACAGCGTCAATCGACGTGGGATGAATGGTCTGTGCGACGCGATCAATGGGCACAGGAACAATGCCAGCAAGACCTGGTCCGTGCCCTGTTTACCAAACTGCAGGCGCTGCGTGCTGAACTGCAAAAAGGTTCCGAGCAGGTAGAGCTAGTTTTAGGCGTTGGGCGATTGCGTTACGAGTCGGCGCTTCAAAGCTACGACCATCCTCTTATCATCAAACCGTTAGACATTGAGTTTGACAGTCAAAAAAATTGCTTGACGTTGACTGAAACCGAACGACCCACGGAGCTTTACACGGAGCCTTTGGCCGAATTTCTGACGGACTTGAGACCCGCTAGTGACTGGCGCGAAGCGCTGCAAGCGTTGCATCCGCTAGATGCACAAACCGCCGTGATACTCAAAAGTATGGGCGACTGGTTGCGTCTTCAGGCAGGGCTTGAAGCAGTTGATTTAACCCTTGAACCTATCCTGTTTTTGCGCGACAGAGGAGCTTGGCCCGCCAGAGCAGCTACGTCCGTGCTGGAAGATCTGGCACAGCGCGAAGCGCACGATTTACCCCCTTATTTGTTACGCCTGGCTGGCGTAGCCCCGCCTGAGAGGATGCGCGACGAGGTTTTGACTTCGACTGATTTTGTCGCCAACGAAGATGTCGAGATTCTTTTTGCGCTACCGGCCAATCTGGAGCAACTGCAACTAGCCCGGCAAATTGAGCACAAAGATGTGGTGCTGGTGCAAGGGCCGCCCGGCACCGGAAAAACCCATACGATTGCCAATTTGCTGGGGCACTTGCTGGCACAAGGCAAGCGCGTACTGGTGACCAGCCACACCTCCAAAGCGCTGCGTGTGCTGCGTGACAAGGTGCCTGAGAATATTCAGCCCTTGTGTGTCAGCGTGCTTGACGACGCCGCGCGTAGCCGCCGCGAGCTGGAATATGCCGTGCAGGCGATTGCCGAGCGGATGCAGGAAGGCACCTCAAATCATTTGAAAAATGCGACGCGCTTCGCCCACGAGCGGGCCTCTATTTTGCAAAAGATTCAACAAGCGCGCATCTCTCAGCGCTTGTGTGTCCGCCAGGAATATGAACCTATCGTCGTGGGCGGTGAATCCATTGAACCTTCCCAAGCCGCCCGCGAGGTGCGCACCGGAGCGCAAATCCATGCCTGGATTCCCGGGCCTTTGTTGCCCTCGGAGCTGGGCAAAGTATGCCCACTTTCAACGGCTGATCTCAAGTGGCTCTATGCCAGCCAAAGCCGCATCAGCGACTACGACGAACAACAACTGATGGAAGGCTTGCCCGTACCAGACGGCTTGCCAGATGTGGCGAAGTTCACGGCCTTGCTGCAAGAGAGGCAACAATGCCAGACGCACGCGCGCCAGCTCGTTAACCCTATTTGGTCAGGCTGTCGCGCCAGTGCGGCTGCGTTAAAACACTTGATCACGCTGGCGACGGCGGCTCAGGAGGACTTGCAACGCTTGTCAAAACCGGGTGACTGGTTGCTGGCCTTGGTTGAAGCCGGGTCACACGAAAAAATGCCGCTGGTGTGGCGCGAGCTACAAGAACACGCCGCTCAAGTGCAGGCGCTTTATAACCAGTCTCGTAGCAGCCTCTTGAATCATTCGCCCTTCTTGCCCGAGCCTTTGCGCACAGCACAGAACCTGGTTTATCTGAAAGAAATCACGCTGCATTTAGCGCAGGGCAGTGGCTTAAGTGTTTTCCAGCTACCCTTCAAAGTTCACTTGAGTGGCAATTGGAAGCCACTGCTGGAGCAGGCCGAATGCAATGACCAGAAGGCGACACAAACTAATCAATTTGAAGCCTTGGCCCACTACCTTGAACTTCACTTGGCACGGGCACATTTGTGTCGACGCTGGGCACGTCAAGTCGAGGTCATCGGCGGACCCGCGTTGCCCCAACAGCAACCTGAAAAAGTAGCCGATGACTGGCTAAACTACATCACCGATACGCTGGGCTGGTTCTCGCGGCGCTGGCAACCATTAATGGACGATACCGCCAAACTGGGCCGACCTTGGGTAGAAGTTGAATTCTATGTGCCGCCACCCGCGGTGCCACATCCGCGCCTGACCAGAGCGATGCTACTGACTAAAAATTACTTGCTGCCCGAATGGAATGGGCATCTAGCGCGTCTCAGAGTTGAAGAAATTAAGCGCGAAGTGAGTAGTTATATTGACAGCTTGCAAACCGAATTCCCTGAGGCTGGCGGGCAAGGTGTTGTTGCAAAAATAAGCGATGCTTTAGTGGACGGCGATGTAGAGGCCTATGCTGCGGCCTATGCTGAACTTGAGCACCTGCAATCCCTAGAAGGAGAGCACGATTTACGCTACCAGTTGCTTGGAAAATTGGCGCAAGGCGCTACGCAATGGCGCCTTGAATTTAAACGTCGTTCAGCGGGTTTTGATGGCCCGCTCGCTGAGGATAAAGACCCGATGGCGGCCTGGCGCTGGCGTCAACTCAATGATGAATTAGCAAATCGCTCCAAGCTTGATGCCGGGGCTATTGCTCGCGAGATTGAACAGTTAACCACCGCCCTCAATCAAGTGACCAGCGAACTCATTGAAGCCCGGTGCTGGGCGCGGCAACTCTCTATTGCCGAAAAATTCAGATTACACCTAGTTGGCTGGCTCGACACCATACGCAAGATAGGCAAAGGCACTGGGAAAAATGTTGAGTTCTATCGCAACGAAGCGCGTTTACAACTTAAACAAGGTCAACGGGCTGTGCCGGTCTGGATCATGCCGCTAGCCGAGGTTTTCAGGAGCCTGAGTGTGGAGGAAAGTCGCTTTGATGTGGTCATCATTGATGAGGCCAGTCAGGCCGGCATGAGCGGTTTGCTGGCGGCCTACATGGGTAAGAAAGTCGTGGTGGTGGGCGACCATGAACAGGTCAGTCCTGATGCCGTTGGCGAAGATCTACCTGTCGCCCGGTCACTTCAGAATCAGTACCTGGCCGGATTTCCGAATACGGTTCTCTACGACGGCAAGCTGTCGCTTTACGATATGAGCCGCTGGGCGGCATCGGGCATGTTGAGTTTGAATGAGCACTTTCGTTGTCTGCCCGCGATCATCGGTTTTAGCAACCGACTCAGTTACCACGGCAAGATCAAACCCCTGCGCGACCCCAATTCGTCGCCGCTGCGAGCCGTCGTGGCGCACCGCGTGCCGGGTCTGCGCGATGGCCGACAAAAAATCAACCGCGAAGAAGCCAATGAAATTGTCGCGCTGATCCGCGCCATGTGCCAACATGAAAGCTATGTGGGCCGAAGCATTGGCGTCATTGCGCTGTTGGGCGACGACCAGGGCAAACTCATCGAGAGTCTGGTGCGCCAGCATTTGCCGGTAGCAGAGATTGAGGCACGCAAGATTATTTGTGGCAACGCTGCCCAGTTTCAGGGCGATGAACGCGATGTCATGCTGCTCTCGATGGTCGATAGCAATGAAGGTGATGGCCCAATGCGATTGGTCGGCGAGGGCGCGAATGACTTGAATAAAAAACGCTATAACGTAGCGGCAAGTCGTGCCCAAAATCAAATGTGGATTGTGCATTCAGTCGATTACAAAACTGATCTGAAGCCGGGTGATTTACGGCGTGAGTTGCTTGAATATGCTTACATAGAAGCACAAAATCCGCTGGCTGATGATCCTTTGAATCCAACAGAGTCCGAGTTTGAACGCCTGGTTTTAAAAGCTCTGCTGGAGCGTGGCTATAAAGTTAAAACGCAATACGCTGTCGGCTACTACCGCATTGATATGGTGGCGGAATGCGAAGGCCGGAAACTGGCGATTGAATGCGATGGCGAGCGGTGGCATTCAGGGGCCGAGAAGATTGCAGAAGATATGGCGCGCCAAGCCGTGCTGGAACGGTTGGGTTGGCGCTTTCATAGAATCAGAGGCAGCTTGTTCTTTCGTGAACCCGAGCAGGCACTGGATCAGCTTTATCAACGATTGGCGCAACTCAATATCAATCCGACTATCGACCACCTTCAAGCGCCTGAAGATAATGAGATACACACGTCACTCCTGCGAATTGCCGCGACGATGCGCCTGGAAATGGCGAATAAAGATCAACCGCAGCCTGATGCGGCGCCCCCGGTTGATCTCAGTGAGATGACATCCTGACTGCGTTGCACAAGAAAAAATGTACGCGTTCACCCCACTACCCAACTGATTTCATAGTGTTGTCGGGATTTGTGCAAAAACAGGTCAGAATTGATAGCAATGCAAATTAATCTACGGCAAGCCAGCCCGAAACCCCAAACGCTTGAAGAAGCGCAAAAAG
>CAIJRK010000018.1 GCA_903823025.1 uncultured beta proteobacterium | reverse complement strand
TCGACCTCATAAAATTGCCTACAGGCTATTGTTTTCAAGTTCTTGAGGGGTAGGTCGTCACTCAAGAAGGCGGTTTTTGAATACGAAACCAGTATTTCAATAGCCTGTTAAAGATCATGAACAGGTTCTCAGGCGCGAGGCCTTGCGAGGCCTTTTAGGTGCGCGTTAAAGCTAGAAATTCTCGCGGCGATAAATGAGAGGCGATCTGTAAACGCCGAAGGTGGCGAGACCCGGCAAGGACGGCAAATAGCCTGGCGCTGTCGGGCCTGTCAAGCTGATGTTGACGCTGCCCGTTGCGTGCGCTGAATTTGAAAGCGTGATCTTCTTCGTCCCCTTGCAAAACAGGGCCGCAGTGCAGGCGGTGTCAGCCACAGCCGACACCGTTAAATTGGCGAGTGTCAACGGGCCTTTCACCAGGCTTGGCGTCACGGACGTGATGAGAAATGGCGTCATCTGATCCGTCAGACTCGTCAGCCAGGCTTCGTTGTAATACTGCACAGTCGCCGTCATGGGCAGCGCCAGCAGCTCGGAACCATAGACGTTAGGAATCCGGATGCGCCCGCTCACGACTTTGACACCGCCCTCAATAGAACTGGCCGAACTCACGCGCAACGAAGAAACGCTGTCGGTGTCCCTCGCGCGAATATAAACATTGGTTGGTGCCGTCGGTGTAGTCGCAAATGTAAACACCGGTTTTGCCATGGCAACAGTGTTGACGCCGCTCACAAAATCTGTGGCCGCTGTCGCACGGCTCAAGCTCAACGTGCCACCCGGCGCCGTGGTTGAAATTGCCGCCCCACCGCTGGATGCCACCGCACTCAAAGTCACCCCTTTGGCGAACTGCTCTTGATAATTGACAGTTGTCGCGCCTGATAAATTTTTTGCGCTGACCTGTACCGTAAAAGACTGGCCTGAATAAACGGCGCCCGAGGCCCCCGAGGCATTGCTGGGGCAGGTGAGTAAAGGCGCGCCCGTTGGGCAGGCCATAGGAACAACAGCGGGGGACGTGCCCGTTTGCACCACCGTGGTGTCGAAATGGTCAGGGATAAAGCGGCCCAAGGTCGTCGCAAGCACCAAACCGAAGTTACAACCGTACTTGCCGCCCGTCAGGCGATTGGAATAGCTGCCAACAACACAGTCGGCCTGTGCGCTATCCACCTGGGTCCAGTCGTTGTCATAGAGGCCTCGGGCGGCAGTGTCGTCACCGGCAGTGGCGGTATAGCTGGCGGTGCTCGGCCAGTAGCCTGCCAGCTTGAATAAGCCGACCTCGCTGTAGGTGGTGGTGTTGGTCGAGACACTGGCCACAGCAGGCGCCAACGCAGACAGTCCAAGACTGCCCACAGCCCAGGTTCCGACCCCCATTGGGGTGACATCAAGCAGCCCCACTTGAGGCCTACCGGTATAGCCGCCAGCGCTTGAGAGTGTCTGAGGCACGGTGGTCGCGGTTTGGCTGTAATGATTCGCCGTCATATTAAGAGAGAAAGTATCGGTGCCAGCTTTGAAAACGGGGGTGTCACTGCTGGCACTGTTGGTCGCTGAAGTGGCCAACGTGGCGGCCGTGGGCCGCACTGAAAACTGGTCGGACGAGCAGGCTGTCACGCCGCTAAAACTCCCGCAGGTGCTGTCCGTGCACTCCTTCACACGACAGCGCAGGGCTTTGTAAGCACTGCCCATATTGAAATTGCCCGTTAACGTGCGCCCTGCCACACCAGAAAACGCACCCGAGGCAAAGGTGACGGTTTGCGATGCCACAGGATTAATGTAGGCCGAACAATTGGCCAGCGGCGTTGTGTCGTCAAACAGTTCTACTTTGGCATATTTGGAGTTGCCGCCCGCCGCGACGTAATTGCTTTCTAGCGTTTTCGAGCCATCGGTCTTGAGCGCGGCAATATCGAGCTTGAAGTCCGTGCTGACGAGTTTGGTGTAAAGCGGCTTGCGGGCGCTGGCGCTCCAGGTTGCGTTCGTGCCGCTCTCCAAACATTCAAACGCCCCCGCATTGGATGACCCGCCCGGGTCATTCATAAAGGTGGCGCAAATGCTTAGATTGGCGATTTCGTGATTGTTGTAGTTCCCTCCCGTGCCACCGGTAAAAGAGACCAACCAGTTGTCTGGCACTGCCGCCTGCCCGGGGGCCGCCTTGACATCGAATTTGGGCACGGCTAAGACATAAGTGCCCGTGTTAGCCGCATCGCGCTCTACCGTCACGTAAGCATTGACGTTGTTGGTGTGGTCGATAGTGATCTTGAAGCGCTGCTTTGTGCTCGACGTGTTAGCACTTTGCCAGATGGATGTTGATAAGGTGCCGGTATTGGCGAGTAGCGCATAACCTGTGGTGCCGCTGCCGCTGCCACGCACCGAAATGTTGTTGCTAGAAAACCCAGCGCCAACTTTGGCGCCAGTGGGTGCAGTCCATCCTGCGGGATAACCAATTCGCCCCTCACTGCTATTCGGGAAATTGCCATACTCATCAAGACCCACCGCCAGCCAGCCACCGTTAAAGCCATTTTTATTGGGGTCATTACGCTGGGCATAACCCAACGACCCCCCAAAGCCTCCGGGCGCAGGCGCAATGCTGGCATCAGAAAACACCACGGTGACACCATCCGCACCGTTGCCCCCATAAACGTAATAGTCAAACGTGACCGTGATCTTGTTTCCTTTGCCGGGAAACCACTTTTTCAACTGCAGCATGGTGGACTGATTGCCAACGGCGGTGGTCATGCGAATACGCTGACTCGCTACAGCAGGCGTGTAAGTACCAGCGATTGTCAGTGGATTCCACAAGACCGGGTTCAGCGTGCCAGAGGCAAAATCATCCACGATACAAGTGGGCGTAGGGGTGGTTGAACACACGTTGGTAGTCGTTCCCGTGACAGCGTTAACAACAACACCGCCACCGGTACTGGTGGCCGAACCACAGACCGTCGCACCCACCGCCCCAATCGTGATACCCCCGCCTTGTGTGGTAACACTGCCGCCGACATGACTGTAATTATTAGTGACTACGACGCCCGCCGCCGTCTTGATATTGCCACCCACAGAACCGTTTGTTCCAATAGTGACGTCACCGCCTTGGGTGGTGATGCTGCCGCTGACCTTGCTCCCGTCCCCCGTAGTCACGACGCCTGCCGCCGTCTCGATGCTGCCACTGATCTCGCTCTTGGCACCCACGTTGACAGCCCCGCCTGCGGTGGTAATGCCGCCAATAACATGGACAGCGCCCGATAGTGTGACGACACCTGCCGCCGTTTTGATGGCCCCCACCGTACTCCCGTCACCGACGTTGACCGCGCCGCCCTCGGTCGTGATGTTGCCTGTCACCGTGACATTGGCCCCCAGAGTGACAACGCCCGTGGTCGTGGCAATATAGCCGCCGACCGTGCTCCCGGCACCCATGTTGATGGCTTCGGAGCCGGTCACGTTCGCGTTCAAAGTAGTGTTGGCGGCCAGCGTCGTCACCCCGGTCACAACAAAATTCAGATCAGAGGCCGCACCACTGGCATTGATGATGCTGCTGCTATTTGTACCCGTATCGGCGTCTGTCGTGAATGTGCCGTTGATTTGGATAGTCGCCGGCTTGGGCGAGTTGATGGTGATGGTGTCGTTTTTGCCGAGTGCCAGCGCACCGCAAGCATAGTTACCGCTGCTAACAACAGAGCAGCCTGAAGGCAGCGTGCCTGGAAAGATGTAACCCTTCGCCTGCGCTGGCAACCCAAGCAGCAACAAGAACAACGCAAAGATCAAAAATACAGAACGCCGGGTACTGGATAAATTGATAATTTTTTCTAAAAATGTCAGCATTCAACATCTCAATTCTTGTACGCGTTCACCCCACCCCAATCGGAATGAGGGAAGGTGTTGGGTTTAAGCCGAAGTGAGCCTTCATGGCCTGGGTCATAAAGGCCAAGACGCTACGACCTTGAAGTTTGCAACTCCCCACCACGGTCATGACGCGCT
>CAIJRK010000017.1 GCA_903823025.1 uncultured beta proteobacterium | reverse complement strand
TGGGCGCTGGTCAGGGCGACGACTTGGGCACTGCCCAAAGCGACCAGATTGGCCGTGCTCAGGCCGGCAATTTGGGCCGTTTTAAGGGCCGCCAGGTCCGCTGTTTGCATCGCTGCCATGTTGGCCGTGGTCAGGGCGGCCAATGCTGCTGTGGTCAAGGCGCCGACTTGGGCAGTCGTTAGCGCCACCACTGAGGATGACGTCAATGCTGCTGCTTGAACGGCTGTTAGTGCAGCTATATCGCTACTTGCCAGAGAAACGATCTGAGTTGTAGTCAACGCTGCAACTTGTGCCGTTGTGAAACCAGTAACAATTGAAGCCATTTTTATGCCTTATGGGACTTTAGCCCCTAGTCTGCAAACATTTAAAAACCACACACATCCTGAAGCGACTTGCATCATTCAACCAAGTCAGTCCATTAAACATTCCAGAATCATCGACACTATTCATGCTCTATTGATTAGGAAGTCGGGAAATTTCTACTATGTAGGCCTACCCTGCCTACATATAGAACGGCAGTGAGGATAATTGAAAAATCAGTCCGTTTAGATATTTATTTTTAGACGCCCATATCTTGGGTGACGAACCCGCAAAGAGAGTTCTATAACAAGATGCCATTTTTCATAAATTTGACGAAAAAAAAAGCGCTTTCAGATAATCTTAAGATCATCTTCCAGCGCTTATGAAGCCTTGCAGAAACTGCTAAAACAAAAGAAACCTAGTGCATCAGCAGGCTTTGCCCGTCAAAGTGTTGTTCGCAATGGGCCAACCAAGGTTCAGCCAAATATCGAATTTGCGCATCATTTTGAAGAATGCGTTGCATGATGCGGGTTTTCTCGCTGCGTTGTTCAGGGGGCAATTGCTCCGTATGTGCCCGCTCGCGGAGTTGCTCAATCAGCACTGCGCAAGCGCCTTCAAAACGCATCACCTGATCCCAGTCCTCATCGCGGGCCGCATCCAGCATTTGGAGACTGCTGGTTTCAATCGCCTTGTAATAGTCAATGAGCATTTGTGTCATTTCGCCACTCCTCAAGATTGGTAGTAGTTCCCGGAAGCTTGACTTCTAATCTGACTCCAGCCGTCTGCGATAGGATTGATGAGTGCAATCGCTTCATCAATCAGTGCCGGGTTGTTGCGCAGGTTGGCTTCGGTCAGTTTCAAAATGCAAATGTCGTACACAACGCGCAAATTTGCGGCGAGTTCGCCACCACGCTCTGCGTCCAGACCGGCTTTAAGACCTTCTTCCAAGAGGCGAACAGCGCGGCCAATGGCACGGCCTTTGACGGGAATATTGCCATTCAACATGGCGCCTTTGGCACCGACCAGCGACTGCTGCAGTGCTTCAAACAGCAAACTGACCAGTTGGTGAGGGCTTGCGCCACCCACTGAGGTTTCTATTCCTACATTCAAGTAGGCATTGGCTGAACGTGAACGTGTACTAACTGAGGTGAACATTTGAGTAGCTCCTTGTGTGCCTGATGTTTTATATATCGGCAGAATCACAAAAAAATAAACTATTTAAGCGCCTGATTTATTCCATTGGGCAATTTGCGAAGTCACATACGAACTAAGCGCTGTCAACGTGGCCATTTTGGTGTCCAAAGCGGAGTATTGTTTGAACAACTGAACCTCCACCCTGGCCGCCCGGTCAGTGACCCGATTCTGGTCATCCGAATTTCTATTGATCGAAGCCTGCAACGCGGTTGACTTATTCGCCACCAAACCATCAAACACCAGCAAGCCATGCGCAAAGTTCTTGACCTTCAGGGCAAATCCGTTGGTTGAGGCATTGTCTGTATCTTCTGTAAACAACTTTTTCAAGTTGGGTAAATCCTGCATGGCGCTGGTGAGTTTGGTTTGGACAATGGCCAGCGAACCATCTTTTTGCCGTTCAATGCCCGCCTCGGTCAGGTATTTGAAGCTTGAGCCGGTGGCGCTAGAAGATCCAAACAAGGCTCTGAGTGTATTTTGTAATCCCACAGTGGTGGAGTCGCCCTGCAACGCTGCACTGGTTGAGGTGGCGGAATTGTATTTGGTTGAATCGGTCAAGGTTTGGTTCAATGAGTTGTAGGCATCGACAAAGCTTTTGATGTTCTTTTGCAGCACATCCAAATCATTCTCAACAACGACTTCCACGGGCGCGTTGGCTGCTGTCGTTTGCGTCAACTGTAGCGTGACGCTGGGAATCACATTCGTCAGCGTGTTGCTGGCCGACTCAATGGCTACGCCATTCACCGTTAACTTCGCATTCAGCGCCGACTGGCTCATGAACATGCCTGCGCTGGTGCCCGTTGTGGCTGCAGCGTCGGTAAATCCGAACTTCGCGATGCCCGTATCCACATCGGGATCGGCTTCAGTGGCGGTGATCTTGAACCCGGCCTCGACCCCTGAGCTGGCGGAGCGGATAACCAAGCGCTCGCTTGTGCCATCTCGCAGAACGGTCGCCACAACACCTGCACCGGCTGCATTGATCTTGGTAGCCATGGCGCTGACCGTATCCGTCGCGTCGATTGAAACCGAAATGGCGCCACCCAACCCCTCAAAGCTGCCCGTTCCCCAACTGCCTAATTCAATCGACAACGACCCCGTTGCACCCGTAGCCGTATTGGCGGTAACCCCGATGGAAGCCGTCGATTGTGCGCGGGCGAGTTGCTGAACGCCAACCGACATGGCCGTCGGCACAGCGCCCGTCGCCACAGAAACACCCACCGCAGATGTGTTGGACGAACTCGCTTTTTGGGTGTTCCAGCCCGTCGAGGCGGCCAACACCGAGGCCGCATCTTCCAGCGTAGAAACCTTGGACTTGACCGTGCCATACAGACTTAACTGCGTCTGAAAATTAGTGGCTTTGACCTGAAGACTTGTCAAAGGCTGCTTTTCAATAGCAACCAACTGCGCCACGATATTTTTGACGTCAAGACCACTGCCGACGCCGGTTGATGAGATTGCCATGAGTTACTCCAATAATGGCTTACTTTAAACCACAGGCTGCAAAAACGGCAAATGGCGGCGTGAACCTAAAGCCCGTCGCCGCCAAAAGAAGTAGGGATGGGCCGTATGGCCCGGCCAATACTTAAGGAGTCTTAACGCAAGAGGGCCAACACGCTTTGTGGCGCTTGGTTGGCCTGCGCAACCATGGCGGTGCCCGCTTGTTGCAGCACTTGGGCGCGTGACAGGTTGGCCGTTTCTGTCGCGTAGTCGGCATCCATGATTCGCCCGGTGGCGGCAGCCGAGTTTTCAGAGCTGATACGCAGGTTGGAGATGACCGAGTCAAAGCGGTTCTGGGTAGAACCCCAGTCTGCTCTGGCTTTGGTCACTGTATTGATATCCGCATCCAGCTTGTCCATCGCCGCCAACGCCCCTGATGTAGTGCTGAATGAGGCTGCAGTACCAGAAAATGAGGCACCACTAACTTTGATCTGGTTATCCGAGGTGTTATTCGCACCCACCTGGAACGTGAAGGACGCACTGGAGATGACGGCGTTACCGTTGAACTTGGTTGCTGTCGTTACCCGCGTATTTTCAGCAGATAAGTCCATCATTTCTTTGGAGAGCGCTTTAATGTCATCGGAACTGTTGGAGCCGTTGGCGGCTTGCACGGCGAGTTCGCGCATCCGTTGCAGATTGGTGGAAATGGAGCCGAGCGCGCCTTCTGCCGTTTGCGCCATCGAGATGCCATCGTTGGCATTGCGGACAGCCACATTCATCCCTTTGGTCTGGGCAGACATGCGTTCGGCAATGCCCAAGCCAGCGGCATCGTCTTTGGCGCTGTTCACCCGCAAGCCGGAGGAAAGGCGGCTCATCGAGGTAGACAACAGGTTGGCGGTGGAGGCCAGGTTGCGTTGCGCGTTGAGCGAAATAGTGTTGGTGTTAATTGACGATGACATGAATAGCTCCTTTAAAGCTGAATAAATTTGGCCTGGCTACCGACCTCAACGTCAGCCCGAGGACTGAACGACGAGCCCTACATTGAACCCGATATGTTTATCTTCGGATGACCACTTCATAACTTAAGCGCCTTTTAAAAAAATCGACGCCTCAATTCAACAAAAGCCAGAACTGGCCGTGTTTTTACCCGTTCATCAGACTAACAACGGCGCAAGCCTTCATCACAATTTAATCACTTTCTAGCCATGCCATCGAGCGCGGACAACCTTCAGCAGCAGTGCTGAATTTACTCAGCTTTTATAAGGCTTTCCATGTCATCGTCAATTAACACCAACACTATTTCGCTCAACGCACAACGTAATCTGGCCTCCACCGCCAACCTGTTGTCCACTTCCATGAGTCGCCTGTCTTCCGGCTTGCGGGTGAACAGCGCCAAAGACGATGCCGCTGGCTTGAGCATTGCCGAACGCATGGATGCTCAAACGAGAGGGATGAATGTGGCCATCCGCAATGCCAACGATGGCATCTCGATGGCACAAACGGCAGAAGGCGCGCTCGGCTCCATTTCCACCAATCTGCAACGGATGCGCGAACTCGCCGTGCAAGCCGCCAACGGCTCCAACAACTCCGATGACATTAAAGCGCTCTCCAAAGAAATGATGGACTTATCTGCTGAAAATACGCGGGTAACGACAGCAACCAAGTTCAACGGTAACGCCGTCATC
>CAIJRK010000016.1 GCA_903823025.1 uncultured beta proteobacterium | reverse complement strand
TTTTGAAAATTTTCGACCTCATAAAATTGCCTACAGGCTATTGTTTTCAAGTTCTTGAGGGGTAGGTCGTCACTCAAGAAGGCGGTTTTTGAATACGAAACCAGTATTTCAATAGCCTGTTAAAGATCATGAACAGGTTCTTAGAGCAGGCGTGGCTCACGGCCAAGGTGCTGGCATTGGTTGCCTATATTTTTCTGGGTCGATTTGCTTTAGGTCGGCATACGCCTGACGGGCAGCGCTTACCGTTTTTTGTGGCGGCGCTACTCAGTGCGGCTTATATCGTGGGTGTGGCGCTCACGCGGTCGCCCAGTTGGGGGCTGATGTAGCGCTTGGGCGCAGCGCCAACTGTCGCTGGCTTTCAAAGTGCCTGATCTGTCCGGTCACCGGATCGGTGAACTTGATGCTTTTAGCCAAGAGTTGTAGTGGGTTGTCGTAATCAATTTGCCCCTCGGGTGTGAGCGTGGGGTACAGGCCATCGCCCAAAATGGGCAGGCCGAGCGCGGCCATGTGGACGCGCAACTGGTGGCGTTTGCCGGTGACGGGGTTCAGCGCATAGCAGGCCAGCGCGCCTTGCACTTCCAACACATCGAGGTGCGTCACGGCATTGGGGGCACCGCTCACTTCGTGTTGCAGCATGAAATGGCCCGCCTCCACCATGCGACTTTCTCGGGTGAGGGGCATTTTCAAATCGTCGCGCCAGGGCGCAATGGCTTCGTAGGTTTTTTTGACGGTGCGCTGGCTGAATAGCGCGTGGTAATGCGCCCGCGTTTCGGGCTGCACTGAAAACATCACCAGCCCCGCCGTATCGCGGTCAATCCGGTGAATCGGCACCAGCGTGTCGATGCCCAGCTTTTGCTTGAGCCGCACCAGCACGGTTTCATTCAGGTAGCCGCCCGATGGCATCACGGGTAAAAAATGAGGTTTATCCACCACGATCAATTGCTCATCCTGAAACAAAATAACTTCGTCAAATGGGATGCGCGGCTCATTGGGCACGGTGCGGTAGTAATACACGCGCAGATGACCTTGGTAAGGGTTGTTCGGCGAGAGAATGCGGCCATGCTCGTCCACCACATCGCCGTCCACCATGCGTTGGTGCCAAACGTGGCGCGGCACTGCGGTAAAGCGTTCGACCAAAAAATCCAACGTCGTCGGCCACGCCCCGGCGGGCAAGCCGATGCAGCTAGGGCCGATGCCGTTGCGGGCAGGCGGGACGAAAGAGGGGTTTGTCATTTCGGATTTATCGGTTGTCACCCAGACGCGGGTCAGTAGTCAGGGATTGCAGGTCAAGCCTATCGCCATGACTAAACAAACATTTACGCCCGTTCAAACACCACGTCCCACACGCCGTGGCCGAGTTTGATGCCCCGGTTTTCAAACTTGGTGAGCGGTCGGTAATGCGGCTTGGGCGCGTAGCCTGCCAGCTCCGGGTGAGTTTGTGCAGCGGTGTTTTTCAGCAGTGGTTCTTCGCTGAGGACTTGCAAAATTTGCTCTGCATACGGCTGCCAGTCGGTCGCGCAGTGCAGGTAACCGTCGACCTTGAGGCGGGCGGCCAGTTTGGCAATCAGCGGACTTTGAATCAGGCGGCGTTTGTTGTGTTTTTTCTTGTGCCACGGGTCGGGAAAGAAGATGTGAACGCCGTCCAGACTTTGCAGCGGCAGCATGTGGTCGATCACCTCAACGGCGTCGTGGGCCACGATGCGGATGTTGTGCAAGTTCTGCTCTCCCATGCGCTTGAGCAGCGCGCCGACGCCGGGTTCATGCACTTCGCAGCACAAAAAGTTTTTCTCGGGCATCAGCGCGGCAATGTGGGCGGTGGCCTCGCCCATGCCGAAACCAATTTCCAGAATCACCGGGCGGTTGTTCACATCCGTTAAATCGCCTGCTTTGGTCGCGCCAGCATAAGCGACTACGAAATCAATAGCGCCTGCCTGATAGGGCAATAAAAACTGGGGGCCAATATCTTCAAAGGCTTTGGCTTGGCCGGTGGTGGTGCGACCGGCGCGACGCACAAAACTTTTGATTTCTTTGGGGTAAGCCACGCCTTCGGGCGCGCTACGCCGGATGCGGGGAATGCGGGCGCCCTGTGGGGTCGCAGAGGAGGGTGGGGGTTTTTTATCGTTCACGGAACAGGATTGTAGAGAGAGGCGGGCTAACACTTGAAGCTTGCACACAGACTTTTCCATTGCACCACCCAAGCTGTGAGGGCGTCCGTTGCGTTGCCCGTCACCGCAGACAGGCCCAGCACACGCGCGGCCTGATGGAGCGCGGCCAACACAGCTTGCGGCTGGCGGGTATCGAGCGATGGCGCGCCGTTTTGTTTGGAGAGCTTTTCGCCATTGAGACCCATGACCAGCGGCGTGTGCCGGTAGCGCGACGTGGGCAACCCCAAGGCTTGTTGCAGCATGATTTGCCGTGCGGTGTTGTCAGCCAGATCTTCCCCACGCACTACATCCGTGATGCCTAGCGCGGCGTCGTCCACCACGACAGCCAGCTGGTAGGTAAAGCAGCCATCGGCACGTTTGAGCACAAAGTCACCGACTGCCTCGGACACGTTTTGTTGCTGTGACCCCAAGCGTCTGTCGTGCCAGTGGATCAGTGGACTGGTCGTTAAAGCGTCTGTCCGCAGTCGCCATGCACAACCCGCAGGACGTGCTTTTTCAAGGGTGCGGGGCGGATTGTCAAAACGGGGACGGCAAGTGCCTGGATAAATCAGTTCGCCGTGGCGTGGGTTGGTTTGTCCTTGCAAATGACGTACTGCTTCAATGGCTTTGCGTGAGCAGGTGCACGGATAAGCCAACCCCTTTTCTATCATTTGATTCAACGCTTGCTGGTAAAGCCCGCCGCGCTGCGACTGCCATACGGGCGGGACGTCAGAATGCAGGCCGCAGGCGCTGAGTTGCTGCAAGATCAGCGTGTCCATGCCGGGCAGGCAGCGCGTGGTGTCCACGTCTTCAAGACGCACCAACCACTGTCCGCCTTGTGCCTGGGCATCCAGCCAACTGGCCAAGGCCGCCACCAGAGACCCCGCGTGAAGCGGCCCGGTGGGGGACGGGGCAAAGCGACCCACGTAGGCATGAGTCACCACAGATGGCATGGGAACGAGGCTTGCTACGCCGTCAAACGACCGCTAGCGCCAACTCAAGACCCGATACAAACGCGTCCTCTACCCGATGCCCGAGACACCAGTCACCACAAACGCCAACATTAGCCTTGGCATCCCACAGGTGCGACTTGCCCAAGGGTTGCAGGGTTTTGGCGTAGAGCCAGCGTTGGGTTTCGACATGGGCGGGTTCGGCCCGAATACCGGTGACTTCAGAAAAAGCCTTCAACAGCTTGGCCTGCACGCGGGGTTCGTCGTCTTGTAAATGCTCTTGTGACCAGGCAGCGCTGGCCTGTACGGTCCAGCGTTCAATGCCGCCCCGCCCCGGTTTGCTGGATTCGCGGGCCAGCCAAGTCACGCGGTGATGCGTGCTGCGCGCCGCATTCCATTGCGGCCCCAGCGTGGAGAGACCCGGTTGCACGGCCTGCGGAAACGCCAGCATCAACGTCCAGCAGGGTGCCACCTGAACTTTGTCGATTTGCTTGACGAAACGGTCAAACTTGTCGGTGGTGGCCAACAGCGCACGAGCCTGAGCGGCAGGCATGGCCAGCATGACAGCGTCAAAACCCGAAAAAACATGTCGGGCATCAGCCGGCCCTTCCGTGTGTAATTGCCATTGGTCAGCATTCAGGGCATCAGGCGCCAAGCGCATGACACGGGTTTCCAGCTCGACTTGGTGTTGCGTTGTGAGGGGTTGCGCCCAGCGGCTAACCAGCGCGTTCATGCCCGGCGTGGGCACCCAATGAGATTCTGCTGAGTGCACAGCCGTCGAGGTGACTTGCCCCAATTCATCAAGCACCCGCACATTGTTGGCGCTCCAGGGTTTGCACAGGCCTGGCACGGTTGCCAGCGCCTTCAAAAATCGCGGGTCGCGGGCGGTGAAATATTGGGCGCCGTGGTCAAACGTGCCAAAGGCGCTGGTGCGCGTCGCCATGCGTCCACCGATGCCTCGGCTCTTTTCAAAAAGCGTGACTTTGTGGCCCGCTTGCGTCAATGTGCGCGCGCAAACAACGCCCGCCATGCCTCCGCCAATCACGGCGATATTTTTGACTTTCACCGCAGCTGTTGCTTTGGATTTTGCTTTGGATGTGCTCATGAATTGAATCTCCTATTGTTGTGTATATCGCACTTTACACGCCCCTGTGACGCTCCAGCAAAGCCGCGCGCGTGGTGGGACTTTCCAGTTGACTGAGCCACCAGGCGAGCGCCTGACCATGACCGGCCGGGGTGATGTTGCGCCAAGCGTAATTGACCCGCACCAAGCGTTGCGGGCGTTCGACTTGCAACACCACCAGACGACCGGTTTCGGTGTAGGCGCGGGCCATGCACTCAGGTACAAAGCCGCAGCCCAAGCCTCGCAACTGCGCATCCAGCTTGGCTTGCATGGTGGCAACGGTAAACACATCCTGCCCCCCCAGCAAGCCAATCGTCATGCCACCGCCCCGCGTGATGGTGTCTGCCACGGCTACCGCCCGGTGCTGGCGAATCACGGCATCGCAAAGCGGTTCGGTCATGCTGGCAAGCGGGTGGTGGGGGGCGACGGCATACACAAAGCGCACATCACCCAAAGGCTTTTCATGAATGCCCAAATAGGTGCTGGACTCGGCTACCCCCAGCGCGAGATCGGACTGCCCCGAGGTCAATGTTTCCAGCGTGCCGGACAGCGTTTCGTCGCGTAATTTGATGCGAGTTGGTGGGTTCAGGGCGAAGAAGCTTTCGCACAATTCCATCACCGTGGCTTTGGAGATGATGCTGTCCACGGCAATCGTCAATTGAGGCTCCCAACCGGTCGCCACACGTTTGACCCGATTCGCCACGGCGTCGATTTCTTCCAGCAATCGGGCACCTTCGCGCAGCAATTCAGCACCAGCTTCGGTGGGGCGAGCCTGACGCGAACTGCGGTCGTACAGCAGCACGTCCAGCGCGTCCTCAATCTGGCGCACCCGGTAGGTTAGGGCGCTGGGCACCAAGCCGAGTTCGCGGGCGGCGGCGGCAAAGCTGCCAGTGGCGGCAATGGTTTGCAACATGGCTAAGGCATCGGGCGTCAAAACATCGCGGGCGGTTGGCACGTTATTTCCTTTGTTCAAATGGTTTGAATGATGCCATCAAATGCCATGGATTACGGGCGCTTTGATGGCGTTTAAAGTTGAATCCATCAAAGGAGTGCTTGTTATGTTGACGATTCGGACATCTAAAGAACGCGGTTATGCCGACCACGGCTGGCTCAAGTCATTTCACAGTTTTTCATTTGCTGGTTATTACGATCCGCTGCACATGGGTTGGGGCAATTTGCGCGTCATCAATGAAGATTGGGTGGCGGCGGGCAAGGGTTTTGGCACGCACAGTCACCGCGACATGGAAATCGTCACTTACGTGCTGCAAGGCGAGCTGGCGCACAAAGACAGCATGGGCAATGTCAAAACCATTCCGCCGGGCGACGTGCAACGCATGAGTGCGGGCACCGGTGTGCAGCACAGCGAGTTCAACCACGCGCCCAATGACACGACGCATTTGTTGCAAATCTGGATTGAACCCAATGTGACGGGTATTGAGCCGAGTTACGAACAAACGACGTTTTCAGACGCCGAGAAGCAGGGCAAATTGTGTCTGGTGGCCTCACCCAATGGGGCGCAAGGATCGGTCACCATTCATGCCGACGCGCGCTTGTATGCCGGTCTTTTTGATAGCGACCAAACGGCCCAATTAACGCTGACACCCACGCGCAAATGTTACGTGCATCTGGTGCGTGGCGCGTTAACCGTGAACGACAACACGCTCACGGCAGGCGATGCCGCGCTGATTGAGGGCGAAAGCCTGATCACGCTGACCCAAGGCAAAGACGCTGAAGTGTTGGTGTTTGACCTTCACGCCTGATTTGTTTAGAAAAATATTTCTCCCCAAGCGGCTTGGATAAGCAAGCTGCTTTTTTATCAACGCAATTGAAGAGTCTCAAAATGACAAAAATCGCTGTAGTTTTTCATTCAGGTTATGGTCACACCTTGCGCATGGCGCAAGCCGTGGCAGAGGGCGCGGGCGCCGAGTTGGTGGCCATTGATGCCGAGGGCAATTTGACGGATGCAGATTGGGCCACGCTCAACGCCGCCGACGCCATCATCATGGGTTCGCCCACCTACATGGGTTCTGTGAGCTGGCAGTTCAAGAAGTTTGCCGATGCGTCAAGCAAGCCTTGGTTCAGTGGTGCCTGGAAAGACAAAGTGTTTGCCGGTTTTACCAACAGTGCCAGCATGAACGGCGACAAGCTGTCCACGCTGCATTATTTGTTCACGCTGGCGATGCAGCAAGGCGGCATCTGGGTTGGCACCGCGCTCATGCCCAGCAATACCAAGGCGGCACAGCGCAACGACATCAACTTTCTGGGTTCATTTGCGGGCGCCATAGCGCAATCACCCGCAGACGCGTCGCCCGCTGAAATGCCGCAAGGTGACTTGGACACGGCCAAACTATTTGGCAAACGTGTCGCCGATGTGACGGCTAAATTTCGGGCTTAACGCCATCTTGGCTGATTGGGGTGACTGAGAGATCAGCCGCTAACGCCCGGCGCTCATCGAACACAAAGCAACTGCCTTGGTAATGCGCGCCATCGGTTTCCTCAAAATACTTGAGGATGCCGCCTTCAAGCTGATACACCTGCGTCAGCCCGACGTTACGCATCAAAATCGCCGCTTTCTCGCAGCGAATGCCGCCAGTGCAAAAACTCACCACAGTCTTGCCTGCCAGCTCGGCTTTGTGATCTAGCAGCGCTTGCGGAAACTCGGTGAATTTGCGGATGCGCCAGTCAATCGCACCTTTAAACGTGCCGCAATCGACCTCAAAGTCGTTGCGCGTGTCCAGTGTGACCACCTCACGGCCTTCGTCGTCAACGCCCGCATCCAGCCAGCGTTTGACGGTTTTCGCATCAACCGCCGGGGCGCGGCCCTCAGTGGGTTGAATGGTCGGATGATCCATACGGATAATTTCACTTTTGACCTTGACCACCATTTTTTTAAAGGGTTGGTAGTCAGACCAACTCTCTTTGGGCCTCAAGTCGCCGAACCGGGGGTCTGCCTTCAGCTGGTTCACAAAGCTATGAACCGCTTCGCCGGAACCGGCTAAAAACAGATTAATACCTTCTTCGGCCAGCAAAATAGTGCCTTTGAGTTGCAAGCTCAGGGCGCGGTCAAGCAAGGTGAGACGAAGCGCGGGCGCATCCGGCAGGGCGATAAATTGATAGGCAGAAATGTTAAGGGTATTCACATCTTTATTTTAAGAGACCTGTTGACGGTTTAGAAGTGAGCGCCGCGAGCGGGCAAAATCAGCGCATGAATGTTAATAAATGTTGCACCGCTTGATGCGTCAAAGTGCCTGCCTGCTAGCCGTGTTGAGTTGGATCAGTCTGATCCCCGCACAAGCGCAAGAATCCGTCTCTGAAAAAGATTTTCTCAACGAAATGCCGATGGTGCTGTCTGTTTCCCGTTTGCCGCAACGCCTGGATGAGACACCCGGTGCTGTAACGCTGATTGATCGTGAGATGATTCGCCGCTCTGGTGCCCGCGATGTCGTGGATTTGTTGCGTCTGGTGCCCGGTTTTCAGACCAGCACGTCTTTTGAAACGGGGGCGCCGCTGGCCAGCTACCACGGTGGGTTTGACGGCTATTCCGCCCGTATTCAAGTGCTGGTGGATGGTCGTTCGGTTTACTCGCCTTACTTTTTCGGCGGCACCGGCCTGGGTTTGCAAACGGTGGCGCTGCAAGATATTGAGCGCATTGAGGTGCTACGTGGCTCCAACTCGGCCGCTTACGGTGCTCGCGCAATGCTGGGCGTCATCAACATCGTGACGCGTCATCCTCTTGACACGCTGGGTTTGCAGACCACCCTGACAAGGGGTGAAAACGGGATTCAAGATTCCCAGGCCCGCATCGGCTGGGGCCAGGCAGAGGCCAGCTACCGCCTCACGGTGGATCGTCGGGCCGATAGCGGGCTGCAAGGCTCTAACGGCCATAACCAGGTGAATCGCGTTAACTTTCGGGCTGATCTAAGCGCCACGCCCTACGATGAGGTTCAGCTGCGTCTGGGCGGTCTGTCGGTAGAGTCCGGCAAAGGCTATGCCAGAAAGCCGGACGACCCTTTGCGAGACCTCTCCTTTAATTCGGGCTATATCCAGCTGGATTGGCGACGTATTCTCAATGAAGATTCAGACTTGGCGCTTAGTCTTTCCCACACAGAAGAGGCTTACCGTGATTTGTTCTTGATTGATTTGATGCCCTTGTTTGGCGTTGACGAAAGTATCAAGGTCGATTCCGGCGGGCGCACGCGCAACGACAAAGTGTCTTTGCAGCACACCTTTCGCCAAGGCGAGGATTGGCGGTTTGTCTGGGGTGGTGAGTTCCAGCGTGAGCAGGTCACGTCCCCCCCGCTTTACAACACAGATACCGCCTTTGTCACAGATTTCACCCGCTTGTTTGGCAATGCGGAATGGCGACTGGCCCCGCGCTTTGTATTGAATGCGGGTGCGATGGCTGAAAATAGCAGCGACAGTGGCAACAGTTTTGCTCCGCGCCTGATGTTGAATTGGCATGTAACCTCTAACCAAACCCTGCGGGCAGGTGTCTCCAGGGCATATCGTCCACCCAGTGCCCTTGAAAAGTACAGCCACATTCTCTTTAAGGTGCCGGGATTCCCGGATACGGTCACCACACACGCTAGTGGCAACGTGAAGTCTGAGCGGGTGCTGGCGCAAGAACTGGGCTATCTTGGTGATTTTCCAGACCAGGGACTTCAGTTGGATGTGCGAGCTTTTCACGAACAATTTACCGGGCGTGTGAATAGGTCAAAGGTATCAAAGACTCGGCCATTTGACTATCTCAACAATGAAGATTTTTTAATACGCGGCTTGGAGTACCAGTTGAAATGGCAACCCTGGTCAGGCACCGAGTGGCGTCTTAACCAGACCTGGATGAACATCGCATCTGTCAATCCCGCGACCGTGCTGGCGGCCCCCAAGTTGACCAGCGCGCTGATGCTGTTTCAAAAACTACCGGGCGGATTGGACTTGAGTGTGATGTATCAAAACAGTGGTTTTATGGCACCCCAAGGGGCCAGTGCCGATAAAAAAGCAGCGATGACCCGGACTGATCTACGTCTGAGTGCGCCGCTACGGTTTGGGGCTAACCGGGGCGAGCTATCACTGGTGCTGCAAAACCTGGGGTCACCTTATCAGGACTTTGCCCCGGATTTTCGGTTTCAGCGCCGCGCCTTTGTCATGCTGCAAATTGAACATTAAATCTTCTTTAAGCCAGCCGTGATGTCCACCCGCCTGCGTTTCCTGATGAGAACGTTGATGCTGACCACTTGGCTGAGTTTATGGAGTGTGACTTCAGGGCACGCAGAACCTGTCGTCGTGATTGTCAGCAGCGAGCGCAGCGCGGCGTATGTTGAGGCCTCTGAAGCACTGATCAATGAGCTGGAGCGCCATGGTTTGTCGCGCTACGACATGCGCCAGCTCACGGCGCTTGAGTGGTCAACGGCGGCGCCCTTCAACCCGCAGTTGTTTGTGGCGCTGGGCAGCGAAGCCGCCCGCGTGTTGGCTAAAGCATCGCCCCAAGCGCCGGTGCTGTGCACGCTGTTGCCGCGTCGCAGTTTTGAACAGATATTGTCTGAAACAGGAAAGAGATCGTCCTCCCAGTTCTCCGCGCTTTATCTGGATCAACCCCTGAGTCGTCAGCTCGAATTGATTCGCCTGGCTTTGCCAACAGCGCGGCGTATTGGCGTTTTATGGGGGCCTGAATCACAAGGGCAAGCCAGCGCCTTGAAAGGACTCGCCCAGGCCAGCGGTTTGAAGTTGGTTGAGGCCCATGTCGGGCGTGATGAGTTGCTGTTTCCCAGTCTTAAAAAAGTCATTGAGGACGCCGACTTATTACTGGCTGTGGCTGACCCGCAGTTGTACAACAGCCTGAGTCTTCAAAATATTTTATTAAGCTCTTTTCGGCAACGGGTGCCGCTGGTAGCTTTTTCGCCCGCCTATGTCCGTGCGGGGGCTTTGTTGGCTTTGCATGTGACGCCCGCACAAATGGGTGTGCAGGCCGCAGAGATTGCCCGTGCGGCGTTGCAGGGCAAAGCTTTGTCAGCCACCCCTATTTATTCACAAGACTTCAGTGTGGCCATTAATGAACACGTCGCCCACTCGCTTGGCTTAACGCTCGATGCCGTCACGCTGGTCGCTAACTTGCGAAGCCGGGAGAATCTACCGTGAGAGTGCTTGATATTCGCAGCCGCATGTTGCTGGCCGCACTGCTGCCGGTGACGCTGATTGCCATTTTGCTGGCCGGCGTTTTTCTGACTGTGCAATTTGACGACCTTGGCAAAGCGCATAACCAACAGGCCAGAAGGCTGGCCCGTCAGCTCGCGACGGCCAGCGAGTACGGCCTGTTCTCAGCCAACATTGAGCACTTGCAAATCATTACCAGCGGCGCCCTGCGTGAGCCAGAGGTGAGTGCCATCGCGATTGTGAATACCAAGGGTGAAGTGCTGGCGCGTGCGGGCCGATCCAATTTCGATGTGCCGATGAATTTGCCACAGCAAGAAAGCATGACGATCAATGCCAGGCAGCATATTGATTTATTACTGCAACCTATTTTTGAGAACCCAATCAACCTCGATGATTTATTTGAAATTCAAACAACTACCGTGCCGGAAAAACCGCATGTGCTGGGCCATGTGCTGATTGAGTTTTCAAGACAGGCGTTGCGCCAACGTGAGCGCGAGATATTGTTGTTGGGGTTTGCGATCACGTTGGGCTGTTTGTTGTTCGGCTGGGGGTTGGCTGTGCATCTGGGGCGGGGCGTGATTCGTCCCATTTTGAGGGTCTCACACATGATTGAACGCATTGGGCAGGGTGACTTGTCGGCACGCGCCAAGATACCTTTGTACGACCCTTTGCGCGACCTGCAACTCGGTCTGAACCAAATGGCAGAACGTCTGCAGGCCGGGCGTGATGAGCTGGAACAACGCATTAATTTAGCCACCCTGGCCCTGCGTGAAAAAAAAGAAGAGGCCGAAACGGCCACCCGTGCCAAGTCTCAATTTCTGGCCGCTGCCAGCCATGACCTGCGCCAACCCACTCATGCCTTGGGGATGTTCGTAGCCCGGTTAGCCCAATTGCCCCACGACGCCGAAACCCAACATTTAATTGCTAATTTACAGGCCTCTGTGCAGGCCATGAAAAACCTGCTGGATGGCCTACTTGATATTTCACGACTCGAAGCGGGTGCAGTGCAAGTTCAATTGAGCGCCTTTGCCGTGACCGATATCTTTGGTAAATTACAGCAAGGCCTGACGATTAGCGCAGTAGAAAAAGGCTTGCTTTTACGCGTCAGGCCAACGACCGTCTGGGTGCAAAGTGACCCCGAACTGCTGCACCGCATCTTGTTTAATCTCGTCGTTAACGCCTTGAATTACACCCGCCATGGCAGTGTGTTGGTCGCTTGCCGCTTGATGGCTGATGGCCAGCATGTTCGCCTTGAGGTCTGGGACAGTGGCATTGGCATTGCGCCTGAACACCATCAGTCCATCTTCAAGGAGTTTTATCAAGTGGCCAACACGGCGCGCGACCGCAATAAAGGGATGGGACTGGGCCTCAATATCGTTCAGCGCAAAGCGGCTTTGTTGGGTCATGGTTTGCACATGCGCTCCTGTTTGGGAGGGGGCACGCGATTCAGCATTGTTGTTCCGCTGGCCGCAGTCGGCATCAGCGACAGTCCCCAGCAGCCCACACTCAAAGCCTTTGATGATTTGGCTGCCTTGCGCGTGCTGGTCATTGAAGACGATGCTTTAGCCCGCGAAGGGCTGGTGAGTTTACTGGTGTCTTGGGGCTGTATGGTGCACAGGGCCGAGGGTTTGTCAGATGCACTGGTGCTGTTCAAACAAGGGCTATGGCCGGACGTCATTGTGAGCGACTACCGCTTGCGTGATGGCGCCAACGGCATTGCAGCAATACAACATCTGCGCCGGGTCGCCGAGCGGTCAATTCCGGCTTGCCTGATGAGCGGCGACACCAACCCGAGTTTGATGCAGGAGGCCCAGCAAGAAGGCCTGACCTTGCTGCACAAGCCCGTGCGCCCCGCCAAACTGCGTAACTTGATTCGGCGCCTGACCACAGATACCCAGCCTCAGAACGAGACGGTTTGAAAGTTTATCGAGCGGCGGTCGAGCTGCTCAATACGCTGGATCGCCTTGCCATGGCCGCTCGATAGAGGCCGACAGGCTACGCTCAACATAGCCGATTTGACCCACGTCACTAGAGGGGAAAGAGGCCACCGATAAGAACGTAAATATTTTTTTGTCGCTGCCGATTTCGTTGTAAACACGCAGGCTGCAGGTAACGACCACCTTAAATGTGTCAACCGTCAACTCAGTTGGCGAAGTCGGGCAAATTGCCGTGCTGTAGGGCAAAGCGCCCACCGCGCCAATGCCCCATTCCAGCCCCGCCCGCGCCGCCCAATAAGCACGAGAACCGTGCATATCTTGCACAGCGGTAAGCTGCTGGGCATTGGAAAACGTCAGCATAAAGCCACCCAGCGCAGCCAGAACCACAATTAAAAATATCGCGGCAATGGCGGCAAAGCCATGTTGAACGCGTTGAACGGGGCGGTAGCAACTCATGGGGTGTTGTTCACATGGACTTCGTGATAAAGGTTCACGGTTTCACTGCTGCGGGTCAGGCTGAGTGACATCTGAACCGTAGCATTGGTCTGATTGAGTGGATCATAAGAAAAGCTGCAAGCGCTGACATTTTGTGCCAGCACGGCGGCACTGGCCAGGTGAAGCTTCATACCCGACTCCAACGCGACACAAGTCGCAGGGGCTGCATAGACAGTCCCGCCCGTAGCCGTGAGCAAGTCGGCGCGGGCGTACCGACGAAGCGTTCCTGTGCCCTCACCTGCTGCCGTCAAACCGGCCCCGGTGCAAACATAGCTCACCACCTGCTCTTGCGCGGGAATAACCTGAAAACGTTTGCTGCCTGATTCCAGTGGATAGGCCGTTGCGCGACCACTCGTTGTCATTTGGGTTTCAGCGCCGTAGGTGATGGCCGTAACGCCGATGCCTATCACGCGCGCAGGGATGTCCGTCGGCTCTGCTCTAACCCTTGACAGGTTATCAAGGTTGTAGGCATCCGCCCCCGCGATGCCCAGGTTGTAGATGGCAATGAGGTCACCCTCTCTAATCTGCTGATCGGCGGGGGTAGCCGGGTTGTCGCCTAACTTGTTGAAGCGGGTATCTAGCGCGGTGAACGTCAAAACGCTGTCAGCTGGCGTGCCCCCTGTCACCGTGCTATCGACCTCTGATCGATAACGCCCACCCGTCTTGCTGGGAATGAACTCGACGCACTCACTGCCTGCGCTGCGAATGCTATTGGGTAGTGCCTTGCGAATATCTCGGGCCATGCGGCGCACGGTGGTGTCAGCGGCATCGGTCAAATCAGCACGTCTGGAACTGGTGAGATACGCATCAATCGGGGCTTTCATGAACACAGCCACCATGGCGCCGATGATGCCCATGAGCACCATCACGATGATCAATTCGATCAGCGTAAAACCGCGTTGAGCGGATTGAGCGCAGTGGTAGGGCATCCGCCTGCCTCGTTTGAAACTCACAGACATGAACTGTCTCCTGTGACGGGATCTAGCTCTCCGTAACACGTTCGGTAGCCGGTCATCGAAATGATCTCTGAGGCATGGGTGACCGTGACCGTGATGCGCCAAGCGGGCAGGCTGTCAGTAAGGTTTCCAAGGCGGGTTGTCGCGTCGTTGGTCACTTCTGTGGTGACGACATACGCCGACAGGTTCTCGGGGATGCCTAGCGCGGCATTGGTCTTGCTGGCGTAGTCGGCCACATTATCCCAATCGGCCCGCTCGGTTTCACCTACATTTGTTGCGTCCGGGTCATGGTAGTTTTTAAGCAAAATCTCCTCCAGCAACGACTCTGCCATTGCCATCGCCTGCTTGCGCACCATGGGGTCAGCGCTGGACTTGACGGTGACGTTCATCACCGAAAGAATGCCTGTCAGCCCCACGCTCACAATCACAATAAAGAGGATGAGTTCAATCAGCGTGAAGCCGCGTTGTTTTGATCTAGTCGTGGACATAGCCTGTTTCTGCTTCTATCGTCACTGTTTTTGAAATAGCACCTTGGCTATTTTGAACCTGGATTTGTTGTGCTTCAGTCGCCCCGGCCAGCTGGCCAAGGCCATTAAAACTGAGGTCATTGAGCGTTCCGCTGTACGACACGCCGGGCTTGGCGAGGATGCAAGCACGCGGGTCAGCGGGTTCGCCCGACGCGCTGGCGCCGCCTGCACAATTCTCATCTTGTTTTGTGTTTTTGTTGGGGCCATGCAGGGCGGTATCGCAGACGTTGGCGCCTGCATCCGAGGCAATCGTCAAGGTTGCAAATGCCGGTGATGTTGCAGAAAACTTCACGCAGACCGTGCGTCGCTGCGCCACTGCCGACTTTTGGGCATAGCGCAATAACGCCAGCGTTTCATCATGAAAGCCGCGCGCGTAGTAGTCGCTGCTATTGAAGATGCGCGGCACTGCCACGACGGCCAACACGCCTATCAATACGAGAACCATAATCAGCTCAATCATCGTGAAACCGAGCGGCTTCAATCGGCGGCTTCCCCTTGATTGATGCGGGTTATGTTTTGAATGATCAATGAACATGGATGTTGATTAGGAAAGCGATCAGCGCCCATGGCACCTTCTCGCTGAACGGGTCGTCCATCATAATGCCGGGCCATCGTTGCTTCGCAAGTCAAAACAAGTCTCTAACCCATGCACGCTCCCTTTAAAACCTTTGTTGGTAAAGATTTTTTGCAGCAACCTGCAGCAAGCCAGTCCGCCGTCATCATCGGATTCATGATGTTTCTGGTGCCTGCTATCGGCGTGCCAAGCGACTTGATGTTGCAGGACACCCTCAAGTCCGCCGTTGTTGCGTTTGGCGTACTGACTGCAGCACTGTTGTTCTTCTGGCAGCAGCGCCAGCGAACCGCGCCCTTGTTGTGGCATGGCTTGGTGATCTTGCCGTTATTACTCATGGCGTATGCCCTTGCCAGCATGGCGTGGTCGCACACTTATTTGGCCGCTGTTGAGGCGATACGCTGGTTTGTGTTGAGCTTGCTGCTTTGGCTGGGTCTGAATACGTTAAACCGCGATAACCTGCCGACATTGGCTTGGGGCATTCATGGTGGTGCGGTGGTAGCGTCACTTTGGACTGCGCTGCAATTCTGGTTTGACTTTGGCTTTTTCGTCCAAGGTCCCAATCCAGCCTCCACTTTTCTCAACCGCAATTTCTTTGCTGAATATGCGGTGTGCGCGTTACCGTTTTCAGTGTATGTGCTGGCCAACTTGCGCTCGTCCCGCTGGCTAAGCATCTTGGCTTTCTCGGTCGCCTTCAACGTAGTCGCCCTCATGATGACCGGCACGCGCTCTGCCTTGATTGCCCTATTGATACTTGGCCCGGTGCTCGCGGTAATTCTGGTTAGATATCGTGCCCAATTCGCTTTTATTCATTGGAGCCGGGTGAATCAGGCGCTGGTCGGATTGATGCTGACCGCAAGCGTGTTGGGGTTGGGGTCAGTGCCCAGCGGCAACGCCAAAATAATCGCAGAAAAAACGGGCACCACTGCGCTGGAACGCAGCGTCCTGCGGGCCGCCTCCCTCGCCAAAACAAAGGAATACACCGAAGGCTCTTTCTCCATCCGCTCCGTCATGTGGAAAGCGACCGCCCGCATGATGATGGCGAACCCCTTAACGGGCGTTGGCGCGGGCGCTTGGGAAGTGCAAATTCCGCTTTACCAAAACAGTGACACGTCGCTGGAAACGGACTTCTACGCCCACAACGAGTTTCTGCAACTGTTGAGCGAATACGGGGTGATCGTCGGCGGCTTGTTCATTGCCGTTTTATTCGCTTATTTGCTGATCGCCGCAGGCAAAACCTGGCGACTGCAAGGGGCCGATTTGCAAGAAGCGCCCCTGCGCGCTCTCACTCTGGCCAGCCTGCTGGCGCTGATGATTGTCAGCAACGCCGGTTTTCCTTGGCGGCTGGCGAGTACCGGGGTACTGTTTGCGCTGTGTTTGGCGATATTGGCGGGGTCGGATGCGCGTCTGGGTTTTCGGGAGACAGGCTTTGCGGCATCTCTGCGCTGGCGCCCCGGTTTTTCACGCGCCATGCTGGCTGGGTTGGTGTGCTGCACTGTGCTGGCGGCCTACATCACCCAACAAGCGGCAGAGGCCGAACGGAAGATTGTGGGCGCTATCAAACTTGGCAATGAGATTATCAAATTAACTCAGGCAGGACAAATCCCATCGGTAGAACAATCAGTGAAGCAGGTACAAAACATTCGTGAAGGTATCGCCATTAATCCCCACTACCGCAAACTAACGGCCATTGTGGCTAACCAGTTGGCTATCCACGGCGACAAGAAGAACGCTATTTTGATTTTTGAGTCGATCGCCGCCTCGCGCCCTCACATCGCGAATATATGGGCTTATCTTGTGATTCTTTACACGCAGCTAGGCCAAAGCAGCCAAGCGTATGAAGCACTCCAACAATTGCAGCGTTTGCAGCCCGACTCACCCAGAGGGCAGTCACTGGAAATCATGATACTCAGCCGCTCCGGCCATGAAGCGCAAGCCGCGCAAATGCTGACTGATTATTTCAACCGAGGCGGGAACGAGTACGACATGGTGCAGGCCGGTTATACCCTTGGGCTGGAGATGAAAAACTGGTCTTTGGCCATTCGGGCGCTGGCGTTACGCAATCAAATATGGCCAAGACTAGCGGTGGATGGCTATTTCAGAATGGGTTTAATTTATGCCAGCCCGGAGTTACACGACGAGGCCAAGGCGCTGGCGGCTTTTCGTGCGGGGCTGCAAGCCGTGCAGCCTGAGGAAAAAGATAATTTCCGCCAGCAAGTTCCTGAGGATTACCGGGCCAAACTTTAATGCCGCCACTGAGGTGAATGGCTATCAAAGTCGATGGTGAAATGCGCGGATTTAATGCTCAATGGCTACTGACGAAATTCTTACAAGGTTTGAACCCTTTCCCGTCAAAACTTGTTGGAGACAAGGCAGAAAGCAAAAACGCGAGAGCTTCATTTAGAAACTCTCGCGTTTTCAAGTCAATTCTGCCGACATACGGTCATCAGCAGAATTCGTTGGCTTTACCTCATGGAAAGCCAACGTTAGTTACCAGCAGAAATCACTTCAAAACTCTTCGTTCCGGTGTAATCAGAATTTGCCAAAATGCATGACATCGTAGAGCCATTTGTTGTCGTGGCAGTCCCAGTGACGGTATAACCAGTAGGAAACTTACCCCCATTCAAGGCTTGACCGATAGAGCCTGCTTCATTTGTACCGCCGGTATCAACGCATTTATTGACGACCTTGCATTTATTTGTATTGGTCTTATCGAGTGAACATCCACCATAGTTGATAGCCGAAGCTGATGCCGCTGAACCCGACGTAGCATCCATGGCAGCCTTTTGCGCATCCCCCTTCAAATCGACAAACTTGGGAATTGCCACGGCGGCCAGCACACCCAGAATCACGATGACCATGACTAACTCAATTAAAGTAAAACCGCGTTGTACTCGTTTCATATTTCTTACCTGTAAAAATTAAATGACTGTCTCTGAAAAGAGATTTTTCAGACCAGATGTGATGGATGTTTATAGCCAAATCAGTTGATTACATCGACTCTTTTCAGAGTGTAAAGTTAACCGACACGCGCTGATGCAACTCAAAAATAGAGAGAAAAACCGCTCGCATTATCTATCTAAATGCCAAGCCGTGCGCGCAAGGTCTGATATGACGCGGGTTGAACGGCCTGGTTAATTTAACTCGTCAGGTAGCCAGCCTTTTTCCAGTGCTTTGGCGAGTGCGTAGGGGCACGTCTTTGGGAATACATGCCAAGAGATTCCGGTTTCATGAGACTCCTTCTCAAGTTCTGGGTTGACTGGTGCTTCCTACGATTTCGTAGCGCGGGGGGCTTGTATGTCGTCGCACTGCAGCCTAATCCATCACCTGACCCTGCCAGACATAGGCTTGTTTAGGCGTCAACTGCAAAGGGCCAACCGTGCCGCTTAATTCAAACCAGGCCATGACATCGCCTCGGGGGCTGTCAAACCATTGAGGGTTCATGGGCAGGTAGCCCACGCAGACGCAAACCGGGTCAAACACCCAGCTTCCCGGTGGTGCTGCCTGAGCTTGCGCGGGCGTCATCTCTCCTAGGTAATTCACAGGGCGGCGCTGCAGTAGATTGAATGGATTGACCTTGCTCAAAGCGCCCGCTGACTGGCCGGGCGTCACGTTTTTATGCACGTAATCAATGATCAGCGCCGTGCGTAGCGCACTCAATGTCGCCCTGATCGAGGCCAGTTCCGCCTGTCCTCGGAGCACCTCCATTTGTCGTGTAAAAACAATGATCAGCACCAAAATGACGCTTGCTACCGCCGCCCATTCGAGGCTTCGCAGTGTCCACAGCGGTTGAGACTGGGGCGCCGCCCGGTCTTTCACCACAACTAGCCTCCGCCTCTGCCCATAGCCGCCGACCCCATGTTCCATAGGGGCAAGAAAATGCCCAGCGCCAGCAGTAGCACCAACACACCAATAACAGCCAGCATGATGGGTTCAATCGCCGCCGACAGGCCTTTGATGCTGTAGTCGGTTTCGCGTTCATACATATCGGCAATCTCGAACAGCAAGTTGTCCAGCTCCCCCGTTTCTTCGCCTACCGCGATCATTTGCAGCACTACGGGGGTGAAAACGCCGCTGGCTGCCGCACAGCGCGAGATGCTCTCGCCGCGCTCAATGCCATCACGCATTTGCTCAATGCGGCTGCCAATAAACGCGTTGTCCACGGTTTGCGCCACCACCGTCAACGCCTGCACCAGTGGCACGCCGCTTTGACTGGACAAGGCAAAGCTGCGGGCAAAACGGGCTAGCGTGGCTTTTAAAACAATGTCGCCCACAATGGGTAGTTTGAGTTTGCGGGCATCCCACTGGTAACGCCCATTGACGGTGTTCAAATAACTGCGTACCAGCACCATCAGACCAAAGCCGCCAGCAATCAGCAGCGGCCACCAGTCCATCATCCAACTGGAGAAGCCCAGCAGCCCCCGGGTAATCAATGGTAATTCTGTATTGAACCCGGCAAAGACTTTGGCAAACACTGGAATCACAAAAATATTGAGAATCACGATGGCTGCCGTCATCGCCATCATCACAAACATGGGGTAACGCATGGCCTGCTTGATGCGTTCGCGCACGTCACGCTCGAACTCCAGATGCTCGTTCAAGCGCAAAAAAACTTCGGTCAGGCGCCCGGTCATTTCTCCAACCCGAATCATCGAGATGTAAAAAGCGCCAAAGATGTCTTGATGACGCCCCATGGCCACTGACAGCTCACGCCCTTGGTCGAGGCTGGAACGAATATCTTTGAGTAAGTCCACCATGGCGGGTTTGGTCGCCGAGGACTCCAGCCCGGCAAAGGCCCGCAAAATTGGCACGCCTGCTTTGTTAAGCGTGTACATCTGGCGCGAGAACACCAAAATATCGTCCACAACTACCGGCTTGCGTGTGAGTCGCGCCAGCCAATCGTCGGTCGGCGTTGGCGCGGTTACTAACACAGCAATGGCAATATGAATAGGCGCAATGCCAATGGCTATCAGTTGATCGGCTACGCCGCTTTCGGTCATGGCCTCCAGCTGACCGTTGACCGCCTCGCCACGGGCGTTGCGCCCGCGCCATGCATAAGTAGCCATACGGGGTTAGTCCTGATCGTCCACGTCAAAGCCAATGCGCAAGGCTTCAGCCAGCGAGGTGCGCCCTTCGCGCACCAGCGCCAGCGCGTGATGGGCCAGCGTGTAGCCTTTCATGCGCTCGCGGGCCAGTTTCATGAAGGTGGCAGGGTCAGATCGGGAGGCGGCCTGGGTGAGGACGGCGTCCATTTCAAGCAGCTCATAGATACCCTGGCGCCCTGAATAGCCGGTACCGTTGCAGGCGGAACAACCTTGCCCACGCTGGGCCAGCACGGGCGTGTCGGTGTCGGGGTTATTAAGCATGGCGGCCAGCCAGGATTGTTCTTGCGGGGTGGGGTCTTGCGGCTCAGTGCACTCCAGGCAATTCAGACGCACCAGTCGCTGGGCAATCACGGCTTGCAACGAGGTGGCCACCATAAAAGGCGGCACGCCCATGTCGAGCAGCCTGAACGGTGTGCTAATGGCATCGCGCGTGTGCAGGGTGGACAACACCAAGTGCCCGGTAATAGCCGCGCGCAGGCCGATTTCAGCGGTTTCAGCGTCACGCATTTCGCCGACCAAAATTACATCGGGGTCTTGGCGCAACGTGGCGCGCAACACGCGGGCAAAGGTGAGATCAATTTTTTCGTTCACCTGCACTTGGGTGATACCGGGCAGGCGGTACTCAACCGGGTCTTCAACGGTGATGACTTTCAGCTCGGCGGCGTTGATTTCAGCCAAAGCGGCATACAGCGTGGTGGTTTTGCCGGAGCCGGTCGGCCCGGTCACCAGCACCAAACCGGCGCTGCGGCCCAACACTTCACGAAAGCGTTTAAGCATGGCATCAGGCATTCCAATTGTGCCCAGGCGGCGCATTCCTGCGCCTTGGTTGAGCAGCCGCATGACCGCCGATTCGCCATACATCGTGGGCAAGGTGGACAGACGCACGTCGATGGTGTGCTCTTTCAGGCGAACACTGAAACGGCCATCCTGTGGCAACCGTTTCTCGGAAATATCCAGCCCGGCCATCAGCTTGAGCCGTTGGGCCAGCGCGGCACCAATGCGTTTGTCGGCCAGCGTCTGCGTTTGCAAAATGCCATCGACCCGCACCCGAATTTGCAAATCGGCTTCTTGCGGCTCAATGTGGACGTCCGAGGCGCCTACTTGTATGGCATCTTCAAACAGCGATTGCAGCAAGCGCACCACCGGCGCACCTTCAATGCCCACCGTGGCGGTGAGTTCACCAAAGTCAACGGTGTCGCCCAAGTCTTTCTCCAGCGCACGCGCCAAGCCGCTGATCTCTTCCGTGCGGCGGTACAGACGGTCAAAGGCGAGCGCCAGCTGGCTCTCGGGCACGGCGGCAATGGTGACGGTGCGCTTGAGTAGGCGGGTTAGCTCGTCAAAGGCAAACAAATCCAGCGGGTCGCCCAGAGCCACCAGCAACGTGTCGCCTTTGTCTTCCAGCACCAGCGCCCGAAAACGCCGGGCTGCCGCCTCCGACAAAAGACGCACCACATCAACACGAAACGGAAATGTTTTGAGATTGACAAACGGAATGCGCAACTGCCGCGCCAAACCATTGGCCAGCAGTTCTTCAGTGATGATGCCCGTCTCAATCAGCAGACGGCCCACTTTTTTACCGGTTTTTCGCTGCAACTCCAGTGTTTGCTTGAGCTGTTCCTGCGAGATAAGGCGCTGCTGAACCAGCACATCCCCAATGCGCAGTTTCTCGGGTCTAACCAGCTTGGGCGGGGCGCCCGGTGGCATGGGTGCGGGCATAGACGTGGACGTTAATGGCATGGTCTTGGGCCACTTGTGAGGCTAAATTGAATTAAAAATCTCAGTGCAAATGACGTGGTTTTCGTCCACCGCCATGACCCTGTCCACCGTAACCCCCGCCCGAGCCACGCGGCGGTTTGCCCAACTGCAGCGAGTTCACCAAGTCATCAAACCGCTGACCAAATAGCTTGTCAATTTCAGAAACCACGCCGCCCAGCTCGGCGCCGTCAAAATGGCGCTCCATCAAGCTCACCACATCTTGCACCAGCAAGTCGCGCTGCACTTGCATGATGGCTGCTGGATCGGGGCCAACAAACAGCATCAAAAAGTCGTCGCGTGACTCGCTCTCAGCGTCTTCTTCGTCCTCGTCTTCGTCATCAAAATCAGCGTCGTAAAACGTGACTTCAATGGCGGCGCCCGATTGGGCCAACTCGTTGAGGTTCATGCACATTTCATCAAGCGCCTGGCGAAAGTCATCATCGCCAGCCACCGTCCAGCACATTTGCAGTAAATGTTCTTGCGGGTCGAACTTGATGCCTGGTTCGTCTTCGTAGGAACTGCCTGCGGCATCAGACAAGGAGCGCGCGCCCGCGTACTTCCACAAAGGCTTGAGCGCGTCTTGTAGTTGCTCGAAGCTAACATCGGCGCGCAAGGCCACCTGACCATGAACATGGATCTCAAAAGGAGCGTTATAGCGTGACATGATTTGGTGAGTTTACTGGTTGAGACAGGAACCCGGTTTCGGTCTCAAGTTCGCATCAATGCGAGGTTCTTTAAATAAATTTTTGATAAAGCACTATCGAAAGCACCCTCAATTATTTTTTTGTGCTTCCCTTTTATGGGAGTTTGACACGTTGGGATTGATTGTGCCACGGCGTTTGGACGCCTACAAATCATGTAGCGCATTCGGCAGCCGGTATGAGCGCCTCTGGGCGGAACGGCACTTGACGCATCGCCACTGGCGCGTGGCCGTGGTTCAGCGGGCCGCTGCCTTTGCCAGTTTGCACTTGGGCGCCAGCTTGCAAAGCTTCGCGCACATAAAGACGCGCGTGTTGCACTGCCTCTGCCAACGAAGCGCCCAAAGCCAAATGGGCGGCGATAGCACTGGAGAGCGTGCAGCCGGTGCCGTGCGTATTGGGACTGTGAATGCGCGATGCCTGCATCCAAACGGTCTCGCCGGTGGCCGTCATCAGCAAGTCGATGACGGTGTCGCCCGGCAAATGGCCGCCTTTGAGCAAAACCGCAAGCGCCCCTTTGTCGAGCAAGTCTTGCGCCGCTTGTTCCATGTCTTGCGCAGAATTTAAAGGCCGCCCGACGAGCAGCGCCGCTTCATCCAGGTTGGGCGTGATCAGTAAAACGCGGGGAAACAACTCGCGCACCAGCACATCCACCGCGGCGTTGTCGATCAGAACAGCGCCGCTGGTAGCGACCATCACCGGGTCAAACACCACGTTTTTCAGGTGATGCCGGTTAATGGCCTCGGCGACGGTGCGCACAATTTCCGGTGAATGCAACATGCCAATCTTGACCGCATCGGCCCCTATATCTTCCATCACCGCATCAATTTGGTCGCGCAGCATGTCGGGCGGTACACCGTGAATAGCCCGCACGCCGCAGGTATTTTGGGCCGTGAGCGCGGTGATCGCTGTCATGCCAAAGCAGCCCAGAGCCGAGAAGGTTTTCAGATCCGCCTGAATGCCCGCCCCGCCGCCGCTGTCGGAGCCGGCAATGGAGAGAACGCGGGGGTATTTGAACTTGAAGGTTGCTATCGTCATTGGAATTTCTTTCTGAATGCAGCGGCTGCCACACAAGGGTCTGAGGCCGCACACAAGGCGCTGACCACGGCCAGCCCATCAGCGCCCGCCGACAAGACCTCGCGTGCATTGCCAAGATGAATGCCGCCAATGGCGACCAGCGGCAAAGGGGTGGCCGCGCGCACTTGACGCAAACCTTCCAGCCCCCAAGGCATTTGGGTATCTGTCTTGGTTAACGTGGCATAAATCGGACTGACCCCGAGATAATCCAAAGGCAACTCAGCGCTGCGTGCCACGTCGTCCATCGTTTCCACAGACCAGCCGATGAACACATTTGGCGGCAACAAGCGGCGCGCCTGCGCCACTGGCATATCGCTTTGCCCCAAATGCACGCCTTGCGCACCACAGGCCAGTGCGACGTCAATACGGTCGTTAATCACCAACGGAATGCGAAGCGGTGTCAACAACGCTTTTAATGCCACAGCCTGCGCGACAAAGTCACGGGTGTTGAGCTGCTTCTCGCGCAATTGAACGCAGGTCACGCCGCCTTGCACTGCCGCTGCGACGACATCGGTTAACGTGCGCCGACCTGCGCTGGACTGGTTGGTCACCAAGTACAGGCGCAAAGCTTTTAAAGCAAGGCCTGAGGGCGAGCGTAGCGGGGTCACCATGGCGCCACTTCAAGCTTTAAATGACGCTCGAACGTGTTGGCATCCATCAGTTGCAACTCATCGAGCAACGCAATCTGCAGACTGCCTACGCCCAAACCCCGCACCATCATTTTTTCAGTCGCCACTTCGCCCACCACGCCCAACAACGCCATTGCCGCCACAGTGGCACGCCAGGCATCCGGCTGCACGGCACAGAATGCGCCCACCAGCGCCGTGGCGGAGCATCCCACACCGGTGATGCGCGTCATCCATTCGTGCCCGTTGGACAGGCGCGCCCAACGCCGTTTGGCATCCAGAATGTGATCCGTTGGCCCACTGACGCAAACCACCCCTTGCGTGCGCTGAACCAGCGTCTGCGCGCTCGCCAAAGCGTCATGAACGCCTGCACTGCTATCGACTCCACGGGTTTGCACGGCAGCGCCCGCCACACGCATGATCTCGGAGGCGTTAGCACGTATCACGGTCGGTAGCGCCGTCTTTAAAAGAAGCTCGATACTTTCATTTCGATAGGCCGTCGCCCCCGCCCCCACCGGGTCAAGCACGACAGGAATACCGCGTTTTGAGGCCGCCACCAAGGCCAGACGCATACTCTCGATCCAATAAGGGTCCAACGTGCCAATGTTGAGCACCAGCGCTTGCGCAATGCCCACCATGTCCGCCACTTCTTCATGGGCATGGGCCATCACCGGCGAAGCGCCAGCGGCCAGCAAGCTGTTGGCGTTGTAATTAATGACCACCAAATTGGTGATGTTGTGCACCAGCGGTGAATGTTCGCGCACGGCGAGCACATCAGACCAAAGGTCAGAAGGTAAGAGGTTCGTAGTCATGGCATTCAGGAAAGGGGAGAGGCACGAGGCGTGTCGCGAATTATCACGGAAGACGAAAGGAGTGCCGCCTGATGCAAGGCACCTGTCAATTCAGGCAAAAAATGACGCTATAATTTGAGGCTTATTCCTCGATAGCTCAGTTGGTAGAGCGCCGGACTGTTAATCCGTAGGTCCCTGGTTCGAGCCCAGGTCGAGGAGCCAAGATTTAGCGTTGATGAATCTCCATTCATCAGCCGCACCCCCATATATTCCTCGATAGCTCAGTTGGTAGAGCGCCGGACTGTTAATCCGTAGGTCCCTGGTTCGAGCCCAGGTCGAGGAGCCAAAAGCATCAATTAAAAAGACTTGCAAGAAATTGCGAGTCTTTTTTTTCGTCAAAAATCGCCAACCCGTTACCCGCACACAGACACTCAGGCCGCGATTGAGGACGTCACACTTTTTTATGGGTTGCGGCCTGAGTGGCGGTACATTCACCGTTGTGCAAGCAAGCGCACATCGAAGTGCGTGGCGTGGCGTGAAGATCGTTAGCGGCGAGTATGGCGTCAGTTGAAAATAAAAAAGAATTGGTACGCGTTCACCCCACTACCCAACTGATTTCATAGTGTTGTCGGGATTTGTGCAAAAACAGGTCAGAATTGATAGCAATGCAAATTAATCTACGGCAAGCCAGCCCGAAACCCCAAACGCTTGAAGAAGCGCAAA
>CAIJRK010000015.1 GCA_903823025.1 uncultured beta proteobacterium | reverse complement strand
AGCGCGTCATGACCGTGGTGGGGAGTTGCAAACTTCAAGGTCGTAGCGTCTTGGCCTTTATGACCCAGGCCATGAAGGCTCACTTCGGCTTAAACCCAACACCTTCCCTCATTCCGATTGGGGTGGGGTGAACGCGTACGAATTATGGCATTCAGTTCGCTTTTTCTTGATTTTTGCGAAGCCTTCTATGAAGGCAGTGCCATAATGCGCACTGCAAATCAAAAGCAAACGGGTTTTGGTCTGATGCAAAAATCAATGCATCTATGGCTTAGACCTTAAGTTCCGACGCGACACCACAAGTGTTTGCGAAGGAGCACCCAAGGTCTTTCGTCAGAGAAATTCACAAAGGTTCATCATGAAAATTTCAAAAGCCGAAATTGCATCGGCAACTGCCGCAACCGCTGCAGAAAAAAATCAGAATTCTATGTCCGCCTCAAAAGTAACCGCTGCCACGCCCAAAGACCAAGAACTTCGGGGTGCCGAGATTCTTATCAAAGCACTGCAAGCTGAGGGCGTCAAGTACGTCTGGGGTTATCCCGGTGGCGCTGTGCTCCATATTTACGACGCTTTATACAAGCAAGACACCATTCAGCATATTTTGGTGCGTCATGAGCAGGCGGCTGTTCACGCCGCTGATGGTTATGCCCGTGCCACCGGTGACGTCGGCGTGGCGCTGGTCACCTCCGGGCCGGGCGTGACCAACGCCATCACCGGCATTGCGACAGCCTATATGGACAGCATCCCAATGGTTGTGGTGACCGGGCAAGTGCCCACTCACGCGATTGGGCTGGATGCTTTTCAGGAATGTGATGCAGTAGGCATTACACGTCCTATCGTCAAGCACAATTTTCTGGTCAAGGATGCGCGTGATTTGGCTGAGACCATGAAGAAAGCTTTTCACATCGCCCGCACGGGTCGGCCCGGCCCGGTGGTGGTCGATATTCCGAAAGACGTGTCGTTTAAGAAGGTGCCTTATACGGGCTATCCTGAAACCGTAGAGATGCGTTCTTACAACCCGGTGCGCAAGGGTCATGGCGGGCAAATCCGCAAGGCGCTGCAATTGTTGCTGGCGGCTAAACGGCCTTATATTTATACCGGTGGCGGCGTTATTTTGAGCAATGCGTCTGCAGAGTTGCGCACCCTGGTCGATATGCTGGGTTATCCCTGCACCAATACGCTGATGGGTTTGGGTGCTTATCCGGCCAGTGACCGCAAGTTTCTGGGTATGTTGGGGATGCACGGCACGGTCGAGGCCAATAACGCGATGCAGCATTGTGATGTTTTGCTGGCCGTAGGCGCCCGTTTTGATGACCGCGTGATTGGGAATCCCAAGCATTTTGCGCAGAACGAACGCAAGATCATTCATATTGATATTGACCCCTCCAGCATTTCCAAGCGCGTCAAAGTTGACATTCCTATTGTGGGTGATGTCAAAGAAGTGCTGACCGAGATGATTGCCATGATCCGCGAAGGCGCGGTCAAGCCGGATGCAAATGCACTCGGCGCTTGGTGGGACACGATTGAAGGCTGGCGCAAGCGCGATTGTCTCAAGTACGATCACGGAAAAAATGATGTGATCAAGCCCCAGTTTGTCGTTGAAACGCTGTGGAACATGACCAAAGATGCCGACACTTACATTACCTCTGACGTGGGTCAGCATCAAATGTGGGCGGCGCAGTATTACCGATTTGATGAACCGCGCCGCTGGATTAATTCTGGCGGACTGGGCACCATGGGTGTCGGCATTCCGTATGCCATGGGCATCAAATTAGCCAAACCTGAGAGCGAAGTGTTTTGTGTCACGGGCGAAGGTTCAGTGCAGATGTGCATTCAGGAGCTTTCAACTTGCTTGCAATACAACACGCCCATCAAGATTGTGGCGCTCAACAACCGTTATCTCGGTATGGTTCGCCAGTGGCAAGAGGTTGAATATGAAGGCCGTTACAGCCACAGCTACATGGATGCGCTGCCTAATTTTGTAAAGTTGGCCGAAGCCTATGGTCATGTGGGGATGCTGATTGAGCGCGCACAAGATGTAGAGCCCGCGCTGCGCGAAGCCCGCAAACTGAAGGATCGCACCGTGTTCATGGATTTCCGTACAGACCCCACAGAGAATGTATTTCCCATGGTGAAAGCAGGCATGGGCATCACCGAAATGTTGCTGGGTTCTGAAGATCTTTAACTAACTTTTTGACGTCTCAATTGTTTGCCAAGCCCTGTGGTTACCGCCACCGGGGGAGGGCGATGAAACCAGGCGTTTTATTCCATGAAACACATCATTGCAGTTTTGCTGGAAAACGAATCCGGCGCGCTTTCACGCGTAGTCGGTCTTTTTTCAGCCCGTGGTTACAACATTGAATCCCTCACAGTGGCGCCCACTGAAGATTCAAGCCTGTCACGCATGACCATTCAAACCTCCGGGCCGGATGACGTCATTGAACAGATCACCAAGCATCTGAATCGTTTGATCGAAGTGGTCAAAGTGGTTGATCTGACGGAAGGCGCTTACACCGAACGTGAGCTTATGCTGGTAAAAGTGCGTGCCGTCGGCAAAGAGCGTGAAGAAATGAAACGCATGGCGGATATTTTTCGGGGTCGAATCATTGATGTGACCGAGAAAAGTTACACCATCGAGTTGACCGGCGTTCAGTCCAAGAACGATGCCTTTCTGGAAGCCATTGAGCACGGGGCGATTCTTGAAACCGTTCGTACCGGTTCTTGTGGCATTGGTCGTGGCGAACGCATTTTGCGAGTTTAATTTTTAATAACGGAGAAAAGTATGAAAGTTTTTTACGATAAGGACTGCGATCTGAGTCTGGTCAAAGGTAAGACGGTTGCAATCATTGGCTACGGTAGCCAAGGCCATGCCCACGCACAGAACTTGAACGACAGCGGTATCACCGTTGTTGTAGGTCTGCGCAAAGGCGGCGCATCCTGGACCAAGGTTGAGAAAGCCGGCCTTAAAGTCGCTGAAGTCGCGGATGCCGTCAAGGCCGCTGATGTGGTCATGATTTTGCTGCCTGATGAAAATATTGCAGCGGTTTACACCAGTGAAATTGAGCCTAATATCAAACAGGGTGCATCCCTGGTGTTTGCCCATGGCTTTAACGTTCACTACGGTTTGGTAACACCCCGTGCAGACTTGGATGTCTGGATGGTTGCGCCCAAAGCCCCAGGTCACACCGTGCGCGGTACTTACGCACAAGGCGGTGGCGTTCCTCATTTGATCGCCATTCATCAAGACAATTCAGGTCGCGCCCGTGACTTGGCCTTGAGCTACGCCATGGCCAATGGTGGGGGCAAGGCCGGCATTATCGAAACCAGTTTCCGCGAAGAAACTGAAACAGATTTGTTCGGCGAGCAAGCTGTTTTATGTGGCGGCACCGTTGAGCTGATTAAAGCGGGTTTTGAGACACTGGTTGAAGCCGGTTACGCGCCTGAAATGGCCTATTTTGAATGCCTGCATGAGCTGAAATTGATTGTGGACATGATTTATGAAGGCGGCATCGCCAACATGAACTACTCTATTTCCAACAATGCCGAGTACGGCGAATATGTCACCGGCCCGCGCATTGTGACCAGTGCCACCAAAGACGCGATGCGTCAGTGCCTGAAAGATATTCAGACGGGTGAATACGCCAAAAGCTTCATCCTGGAAAACAAAGCGGGCGCGCCCACTTTGTTGAGCCGTCGTCGTCTGACCTCGGAGCATCAAATTGAGCAAGTTGGCGCAAAACTTCGTGCCATGATGCCTTGGATTGCCAAGAACAAGCTGGTTGACCAAACCCGCAACTAAGTCACTCCCCTGATGTTACAAAGGCCACTTTTGTGGCCTTTGTTAGTATGTGAGGCTGGAGATTAATTTATGCATGATGGAAATAATTTAGAGACAACTGCAGGGGAAACCCCTGTGGCCATGAAGCGCCGAAAAGGCATTTATATATTGCCAAACCTGTTCACGCTGGCGGCACTTTTTGGTGGTTTTTACGCCATCATCATGGCTATCAATGGTCGGTTTGATTTGGCTGCTATTGGCATTTTTTGTGCGATGGTGCTCGACAGTCTTGATGGCCGGGTCGCTCGCATGACCAATACGCAAAGTGCGTTTGGCGAGCAAATGGATTCGCTCTCGGACATGGTGTCTTTTGGCGCTGCGCCTGCTTTGATTGCTTATGTCTGGGCGTTGCAAGGTTTGGGCCGCTGGGGCTGGATTGCCGCTTTTGTTTATTGTGCCTGCGCGGCCTTGCGTCTGGCCCGATTTAACGTCAATACGGCGGTAGTGGATAAGCGTTATTTTCAAGGTTTGCCATCGCCCGCTGCTGCCGCCTTGATGGCCGGGTTTATATGGTTAATGACTGATCTCAAAATAGACCGCGCCGATGTTGCCTGGCCCATGTTTGCACTGGCCCTGTACTCGGGTTTAACTATGGTGACCAACGTTCCTTTTTACAGCTTCAAAGACTTGCACATGAAGAAAAGTGTGCCCTTTGTCTTTATTGTTCTGATTGCTTTGGGTATTGCCATTGTGAACATTGATCCTCCCATTATTATTTTTGGCATCTTTGTGGCTTATGGGTTGAGCGGCTACGTTATTTATATCTGGCGAAAAACTAAAGGAGTTCCAACCAGTGTCATCAGCACCTCCAAAGAGGAGCCGGATGAACGCGGGCTTCATGAATGAATCACAAAACTTGTGGTACATTGATTTCATGAAAATTCTGCTGCCAGTGCTACTGCTATCGCCAAATGGGCGGAGACGGTAGCGCACGCGCTCACCAACACCAAAAGCCCGTTTGCATTTGCAACGGGCTTTTTTGTTTTGAAGCGCAATTTTCAACTTTGTATTTTTAGAAAACAGGAGAAACCCAATGACTGACAAGTTAATTATTTTCGATACAACTTTGCGTGATGGCGAGCAATCACCCGGGGCATCCATGAACAAAGACGAAAAACTGCGCATTGCCCGCCAGTTGGAACGCCTGAAAGTTGATGTCATTGAAGCCGGTTTTGCAGCAAGTTCCAATGGCGATTTTGAGGCTGTGCAAGCTATTGCCAATGCCATCAAGGACGCCACTATTTGCTCGCTGTCTCGCGCTAATGACCGCGATATTTCACGCGCCGCTGAAGCGCTGAAAGGAGCTAACAGCGCACGCATCCATACCTTTATTGCAACGTCAGCATTGCACATGGAAAAAAAGCTGCGCATGACGTCTGAGCAGGTCTTTGAGCAGGCCAAGTTGGCCGTGCGCTTTGCCCGCAATCTGGTTCCCGATGTGGAATTCAGTCCAGAGGACGGTTATCGCAGCGATGTTGATTTTCTGTGCCGTGTTATTGAAGCTGTGATTCGCGAAGGCGCCACCACCATCAACGTACCCGACACGGTGGGTTATGCCATCCCTGAGTTGTATGGCAATTTTATTAAGAACTTGCGCGAACGCATTCCAAATTCTGATAAAGCCATTTGGTCGGTTCATTGTCATAATGATTTGGGAATGGCTGTGGCTAACTCGCTGGCTGGCGTCAAAATTGGGGGCGCCCGTCAAATCGAGTGCACGATTAATGGCTTGGGTGAGCGGGCGGGCAATTGCAGCCTTGAAGAAGTTGTGATGGCTGTTAAAACCCGCCGGGATTATTTTGGACTCGACGTGGCTATTGATACCCAACAAATTTTGGCAGCCAGCCGTCTCGTGAGTCAAACCACAGGATTTGTGGTTCAGCCTAATAAGGCAGTGGTTGGTGCCAATGCTTTTGCACATGCCTCCGGTATCCATCAGGATGGCGTGCTCAAAGCGCGTGACACCTATGAAATCATGCGGGCAGAAGACGTGGGCTGGGCCGCGAACAAAATTATTCTGGGCAAACTCAGTGGACGTAATGCGTTTAAGCAACGGCTGCAAGAGTTAGGGGTGCAAATGGAAAGCGAGGCTGACATCAATACGGCTTTTGCCAAATTCAAAGCATTAGCTGACCGCAAAACCGAGATTTTTGATGAAGATATTTTGGCATTGGTCAGCGATGGTTTGGTGACACAAGCAGATGAGCAATACAGTTTTGTTTCCCTGTCGCAGCACAGCGAAACGGGGGAGCGTCCTTATGCAACAGTTGTTTTTAAGGCGAATGGTAAAGAGGTTAAAGGCTCATCACAGGGCAATGGTCCTGTCGATGCATCTCTAAAAGCGATTGAAGAACACGCCAAAAGTGGCGCCGAGATGGTTCTTTATTCTGTTAATGCCATTAGCGGCTCCACGGAGAGTCAGGGCGAGGTGACGGTGCGTTTGCAAAATAGCGGAAGAGTCGTCAATGGCGTGGGGGCCGATCCAGATATTGTGGTGGCCTCTGTTAAGGCTTATTTGAGCGCGCTCAATAAGCTGCAGAGTCAAGCGGTTCGGGTGTCTGCACAGGGCTAGTTTGATTAAACGGGTTTCCTTGTTTTTCTATAAGAAGTCGCGTAAGTATCCAGTACGGCGCGACTTTTTTTGTTTAAACTCGGCGCATCAAAAAATCAATATGGAGATGTCAACATGTCCTATTTTCATCAGATGACGTTTAATAAAAATTTAAGTCAAAAGGTTTTTCTCTTTGGCTTAGTTGTCTCCGTGCTAGTGCTTTGGTCACCTCAGACTCAGGCAGGAGAGGGGAAGCGCGCAATTGTCAAACCTGCTAAAGGTAGCGTTGTCGTTAAACGCAAAGTGACAAAAACTTTTACAGCGGCCAAGCGAAAACCTGTTGTCCATGCAAGTTTTGCCCCTGTAAATCAGTCATTTGGGCAACTAGCCGGGTTGCATGGTACTTATGATCCTTTAGCTTTGAAATCGAGTGTTGCCTTGGTCATTGATCAAGATACCAGTGAAGTGTTGTTCAGGAAAAATGACAAGGCCATTCTGCCGATTGCTTCCCTCACCAAACTCATGACGGGTTTGGTCTTGAGCGAAGCCCATTTGCCGATGAACGAAGAGATCACTATTTCGCAGGATGACGTGGACACCGAAAAAGGCAGTTCATCACGATTGAAAGTCGGGGCTACCCTGAGCCGGGGAGAAATGCTCCATCTGGCTTTGATGTCCAGTGAAAACCGGGCTGCTCATGCGCTTGGGCGTACTTATCCGGGTGGCATGTCCAGTTTTGTTAGTTCGATGAATGCACGCGCTCAATTAATTGGAATGCATGACACCAAGTATGTGGAGCCAACAGGACTTTCGAGCAAGAATCAGTCCAGTGCACAAGACTTGGTTAAGTTGGTGAATGTGGCTTATGACAATCCGGTTTTACGTGAGCTGTCCACCTCGCCCGCACACCAAGTGGCGGTCGGAAATCAAACACTTCAATACAACAACACCAACCGTTTAGTGAAAAATCCGGAGTGGGACATTGGTTTGCAAAAAACCGGTTACATCTCTGAAGCAGGTCAATGTCTTGTGATGCAAACCAAAATTGCGGGCCGCAAGCTGATTATGGTTTTTCTTGATTCAGCAGGTCGGTTAAGCCGTTTGGCTGATGCCGAGCGTGTTCGACATTGGGTTGAGACAAGCCCAGCAGTCGCTGCCCGAACCTTGGTTGGGGTGCGGTAAATTCCTGCGCATTGATAGCGTGATTTCACGCTTGTGTGTTGCTAGGCTTATAGCCTAGCGTTTGGGATATCTCATGTGCGCTAGTTTGAAGTTTGGGTAGCCACTCGTCCTCTAGTCGGCCTGCGGGTGCTGATATGGACAGGCCAGCCACTAGCGTGCCTTGATCGTCATAAATACCTGCAGCCATACATCGCACGCCCAACTCCAGCTCTTCGTTATCGTGTGCAGCACCGTACTGGCGCACCTTTGACAGTTCTCGCTCCAGCACATGCAATTGAGTCAGACTATTTTTGGTTTGACCACTCAATCCTGTCCGTGTGGCATAGGCCCGAACCCGCTGCGGGTCGTCTGCTGCAAGGAATAGCTTTCCTACAGACGTTAAATGCAAAGGTGCCCGTCCACCAATGGCGCGAACTACCTGCATCCCTGAGCGTTCACTGTACGCACGTTCGATATAAACGATTTCATCGCCCTGGCGGATGCTTAAGTTAACAGGTTGCTGCGTTAATTTATGTAGCTCCCGCATGGGAACCAAAGCGGCATCCCGTACATTAAGACGATTCTTAACTAGGTTGCCCAGTTCAAGAAGACGCATACCGAGTCGGTAGGTACCGGGTTGTGGACGATCCACAAAGCGGCCGAGAGCCAAGTCGTTGAGTAGTCGGTGCGTAGTGGAGGGATGTAAACCAGTTTTTTCGCTAATTTCTTTGAGCGAAATAGCTTCCTTGCGAGAAGCCAAAACATCCATCAGCATAAATAGACGTTCAATCACTTGAACAGTGGGTTTAACGGAAATAGTGGAATTGGTTTTTTGCATAAGTCCTCCTGATCTTGGCGCCTTTTATTTTACTTGGTGAGATGCTTTGACGCCGTATGAAAAAATCAGGATGTACTTAAAAAGGGCGGCCCGAAATTAAAATTTCGCAGCGTTTAAGTCGTGGCGGATTTTGTGGTGTGGGTTGCACGTCTAAAGGCGTGCCCAATAACAAGTGCTTATTCGGCTAACACTGCTTTAACGGCTGCAGAAACTTGTCCCATTTCTGCTTTACCGGCAAGGCGTGTCTTGACAGCACCCATGACTTTTCCCATATCCGTAGAACCCACCGCACGGCCCAATTCAGTAGCCAGTTCAGCCACAATGGTACGCACTTCAGCACTGACCTCATCGGCGCTCAGGCGCTTGGGTAAGTAAACTTCTAGCACAGTTATTTCAGTGGCTTCTTTGTCCGCTAAGTCTTTGCGATCAGCCAGTGTGAAGGCTGCAATGGAATCTTTACGTTGCTTGATAAGTTTGTCCACTATAGCAACCATAGCGGTGTCGTCCAACACAACGCGTTCATCGACTTCTTTTTGCTTTGCAGCGGCTAACAGTAGGCGAATAGTGCCCAAACGTACGCTGTCTTTGGCGCGCATGGCGGTTTTCATGTCTTCGGTGATTTGTTCTTTAAGTGACATGGGTTCAAGTCTCGGTTAAATGTGTTCTGAAATGAAAAAAGCCCACCTGAGCGTCCCCGGTGAGCTTTTTGAAGCTTTGTAAGAGGTACTAGATTAGTACATCTTTTTCGGCAACTGCATAGCGCGAATGCGCTTGTAGTTGCGCTTGACGGCCGCAGCCTTCTTGCGCTTGCGTTCAGCTGTTGGCTTTTCGTAGAACTCGCGTGCGCGCAAGTCAGTCAAAAGGCCGAGCTTTTCAATGGTGCGCTTGAAGCGACGAAGGGCTACGTCAAAGGGTTCGTTCTCTTTTACACGGATGGTTGTCATTTAATCGTTTTATCCAGAATGTGCAGACTTCTATCAAAGGGAGATCGAGCCATTTGACGAACATCATGCGATTTCCCCGCTATAAAGTTGATCAGGCAGCGGGGATTTGCCAGCAAAGCCTAGGATTATAAACCCTGTAAATTACCGCAATCGAAAAACACTGGCCGTGCGCACTAATTCGTGACCCTGCTCTTCCAGCGCTCTGGCTGATTGGGCTGCATTAGTGGCGACCGGCACATTTTTTTGTGTCGCCTCATCGATTTGCACAACCAATTCAGTGACCCTGTTAATGGCGAGGCCTTGTTCGTCAGAGGCGCGTGATATGTCAGCCATCAAAGAGGCCACCCGGTGCACCGCTTCAATGGAGGCATCAATGGTCTTGCGGGCGTCGGTGACTTGGATCAGGCCACTTTCAACTTGCTGTACCGAGTGTTGGATCAAGGCCTTAACCTCTTTGGCGGCAGCCGCGCTGCGCTGGGCCAGACTACGAACTTCACTGGCAACGACGGCAAAACCACGGCCCTGTTCACCCGCTCTTGCAGCCTCTACGGCGGCATTCAGTGCCAAAATATTGGTTTGGAAAGCGATGCCGTCAATCACCCCGATGATGTCAGTGATCTTGCGTGAACTATCGGCAATGGAGTCCATCGTGCCCACCACTTTATCCATGGCCTCACCGCCTTGCGTGACAATGTTACCGGCCTCTTGCACTAGCTGGTTGGCCGCTTTGGCATTGTCGATATTGTGTTTGACTGTGGCAGATACTTGCTCCATGTTGGCGGCTGTTTCCTGTAACGAGGTGGACTGCTGCTCTGTGCGAACCGCCAGTGCTTCATTGTTTTGACTAATTTCTTTGCCTTCTGCCCTAACCGCCTTGGCACTGACGTGCACGGTTTCCGCCATAGAGGCCAAGCTTTGTTGCATGGCATGTAGTGCGTGCATCAACTGGCTAACTTCGTCGCTACCAGTCGGGTTTATTTTGTTAGCCAAAAAGCCAACGCCAATTTGTTTGGCAATTGCAACCGCTTCATTGATTGGGGTGAGGATTCCTTTTTGCAAGCGCCAACCCAGCGCCAGCAGCAGTGTTACGCTGGCCAGCATTCCCAGCACGATTTGGCTACGCTGACTGTCCGTACTCGCACCGGCAAGACCCAGTGCCCCAACCGCGCAAATAAGGCTAGAGGCCAGCAACACCAAGAGTGTTAGCTGGCCTTTGATACCCGGATGACGCAACCAGCCAAAAATACGAGGCAAACCCTTGCGAATCACGCGGCCTCGCTCAAAGCAAAGACTCTTAGCCTTGCCATCACGAAAGCGGCGATAAAGCGCCTCGGTAGGGGCGATAGCTCCCCGGGGGGCTTTCATCCGAACGGATGCAAACCCGATTATTTGCCCGCTCTCCCACATGGGCGAGACGTTGGCCAGCACCCAGTAAAAGTCACCATTCTTGCGCCTGTTCTTCACCAAACCGGTCCAGGATCGCCCTGTCAACAGGTACTTCCAGAAGTCCGCATAGGCCTCAGTGGGCATGTCGGGATGACGCACCATGTTGTGTGCTTGATTTAAAAGCTCATCTTCGCTATAACCACTGGTCACGACAAAATCTGCATTGACAAAAGTTATTTTTCCTGAAGTATCTGTGCGTGAAATAGGAGATTGGTTGCTCTTGAGGATGTACTCATTTTGTGTGACAGGTTGATTGTTTTTCATCGTGATTGAACGCACTTGGCGCCTCGTTAGAGAGATGCTCGTCACATCTTTAATTTTTCTAAACACGAATTTTCAGGGTGAGTTTGAGTTTTTCATTTGATCTTTGACATGTTTATTGCAATTTTGCCGCTAGCCCTTGCGCGCAGGCAAAACCGCTAGCCCAGGCCCATTGAAAGTTGTAGCCGCCCAGCCAGCCAGTGACATCGACCACTTCACCAATGAAATACAGGCCGGACTGCCTGGATTCCATCGTCTGCTGGGACACATCGCGCGTGTCCACACCGCCTGCTGTAACTTCAGCTTTTTTATAACCTTCGGTGCCTGTTGGGGTGAGTTCCCATCGCGTCAAACGTTCCGACAAGACCGCTAGCGCTTTGTCAGTAGCCTCACTAATAGGACGCAGCCAGTTGTGGCCTGCTGTCTGCCCCTGTTGCACCCAGGTATCCGCCAATCGGGCTGGAACTTGAGCGGCCAGTTCATTGGCGATGAGCTTGCGCGAGGTGGCTTTGGCATGAGTTAGCGATTGCAGCAGATCGGCGTCAGGGGCGAGGTTGATGCGAATGGGTGTGCCGGGTTTCCAGTAACTCGATATTTGCAGCACGGCTGGACCGCTCAGACCGCGATGGGTGAATAGCAAATCTTCCAGAAACGTGGTGGTGTCTTTTTTAGCACCCACTTCTACACTAACCGGCAGCGACAGGCCTGCCAGACCTGCATAAGGCGCCCAGGCATCCGCGTCAAAAGTGAGGGGAACCAATGCCGGATGCGGCTCGACCATGCGTAACTCAAACTGACGCGCCAGTCGGTAGCCAAAATCGGTCGCCCCAATTTTTGGAATGGACAAGCCGCCCGTAGCAACGACCACGGCACGCGCTTGAATCAGGCCACGGTCACTGTCTATTTCATAGATTTCTGTGCTGGCTTTTGTTGCCTCAGCTGCCAAAAATCGAATGTTTTTGATCTGGCAGGGTTGCCAGCGTGTGACGCCTCCCGCATCGCATTCGGCCAACAGCATCTGGATGAGGTCTTCGGCGGAGCGGTCACAAAAAAGTTGACCTTTGTGTTTCTCGTGGAAAGCAATGCCATGACGTTGCATGAGTTCCGTGAAGTGACGTGGCGTATAGCGCGATAGGGCCGAGCGACAAAAGTTGGGGTTGTTGCCCAAAAAATTGGCGTGCGTTGTGCCCAGGTTGGTGAAATTGCAACGACCGCCGCCGGAAATACGAATTTTTTCGGCCACTTTCTCACTGTGATCGACCACCAGCACTTTCAAACCCAGTTGTCCCGCTACACCAGCACAAAACAAGCCAGCGGCCCCCGCTCCTACGATCACGACATCAAAATTACTCATAAGTTAAGCCCGCAAGGGCCGCTTGATTTCTGCTTTTTGCATTGAAAAAGGTTGTTGCAGGGCTAATAGACCTTGCAGTACATCGCCCACCACAATGACGCTGGGACTGCCCAGTTTTTCACGCGCCAAGGTGCGTTGCAAGTCCGCCAAGGTGCAAACGGCATGACGCTGCTGCGGCAAACTGGCGTTTTGGATGATGGCTACGGGCGTCTGTGCGGGCAGACCGCTGAGAAGTTGCTCTTGAATGTTGTGTGCCCCACTAATGCCCATGTAAATAACCAGTGTAAGCCGGGCACTGTGGGCGGTGGCGGCCAGAGCTTTCCAGTCGGTGCCGGTGTCACCCGGTTTGGCATGGCCGGTGATAAATACGACGCCGTGCGCGTGTTCGCGGTGCGTCAACGGCACGCCCAATGAAGTCATGGCGGCCAGTCCTGCCGTGATGCCGTTGACCACTTTCACACTCACCCCCGCTGCCTGCAGGTTAGCCACCTCTTCGCCGCCACGTCCAAAAACGAAAGGGTCACCGCCCTTGAGGCGCACCACAGTCTCGCCTTCACGCACGGCCATCAAGATCAGTTTTTCAATAAAAGCCTGCGGGGTCGATTTGCAGCCGCCCCGTTTGCCCACATGGATAATGCGTGCCGCAGGCGAGGCCAAGGCCACGATGGCGTCGCTGACCAGGTCATCGACTAGCAGTACGGTCGCGGCCTGAATCGCCTTTAAGGCTTTGAGCGTGAGCAACTCCGGGTCGCCCGGCCCTGCCCCTACCAGCGTGCAGTTGCCCGGCCCCATGAATGCGCTATCTTCTTGATTTGAAGGGGGATAAGTGTTGTTGTGGGTCATGTTGTCTTCCTCGTTTGGACAGACAAATGCACGATATGTGCCACTTGACGCGCTATAGGGGTTGGTACGGGTTCTTGTCCTGCCAGCACAGCTTGTATCCAGGCGGCGGTACTGGATGCGTCGGCGCCGGGCAAGCCGGGCACGCTCACCAGCGAGCCACTTTGTGGTTCTTGCACGCGGGTAACCTCACCGTCGATAAAAGCATCCATGGCGGGTGTGCGGCGTGGATCAGCCACAGGCTCGCCCTCCGTGCCGCGCAGTAGCAAGGCGGTGGCTTGCATCAGACGAAAAGTGTCGGTCATGGACACGGCGTATTCCGGATGGGTGTAGCTACTTACCACCACCGCAGGACTGTCGCACGGATTCATCAGCTTGACCAGACTGTGTGCCGAGTTACGCAGGCCGACCAACCGACGCACATCCAGCAAGCGTTGTAAACCGGGGCACAACAGGGCGGTCGGCACAAACTGGACTGAGCCGGTTGCGATGACCTCAATCACTTCTTGCGTAGGGATAGAAAGGGCGGCAAACACCTGTTGTGATGAGATCCGGGGGGTCTCCGTGGCCTGCCCATGAACCACTACGGGTAAACCCTCGCGTGCCAATAAAAGAGCCAAAAGGGGGGTTAAAACGGGCAATTTGCGTGCGCCGTTGTAACTGGGAAGCACCACGGCAGTGCGACCTTGTGTCGGAATTTTGATTAGCCGCGCTTGGGTGGCGTCCAAAAATCCGGCCATTTCTTGCGGTGTTTCGCCTTTGATGCGCATGGCCAGACAAAACGCGCCGACTTCAAAATCGGTGACCGTGCCATCCAATACTTGTCCGAATAAATCGGCAGATTGCACGCGTGTTAATGACCGCGCGCCGTCTTTGCCGCGCCCAATTTCTTTGATGTAGTGACTAATGCTCATAACGGGTGATTGTCGGTTAGAGCGCCGGATTCATAGGAATGAGTCGTTGGGTTTTTGCACCGTATTTTGTGAAGACTCTTTTGATATTTCGCACAGAGGGTCATGCGTGCGTTGGCATGATTAGGATCAATTAATAAAGGGGATACTGATGCCGCTGCACCAATTGGTAAAGTCTCGTTTTTTTGTTTCTTTTTTTGTAACGAGTCTGCTGTCTGTCAGCCTGGGGGCGCAATCGCTGCCCAAACCGAAAGGTCCGGTTCTCTTAACGGTGAGTGGAAAAATAACAAATCACAACGCAGGTGATCTGGCTGAGTTTGATGCTGAAATGCTGGACGCGTTGCCTGTCACCCAGTTTGCGACCACATCGCCTTGGCACGCTGCACCGGTCACTTACGCGGGTCCCTCGCTTAAACATGTGTTGACCGCCGTAGGTGCTCAAGGCAAGGTGCTCAACATGAAGGCCTTAAATAAATACGAAATTCAGGTGCCGGTTGACGATGCCGTCGCATGGGGTCCGATATTGGCGCGCCGTGCCAACGGTCGGGAACTGAGTGTGAGAGCCAAAGGCCCTTTGCTGATGATTTATCCGTTTGACAGCAAACCCAATCTGAAAAACGATATTTATTACACCCGCTCAATTTGGCAACTCCAACATATTGTGGTGGAGTAAGCGGCTGTGAGTGCCGTCGTTGGACATCCCGGATTGGGAAGATCGTTCAAGTTATTGGATTTTTACGGAGAAATAAAGAGGCCGATTCGTTTTTTGCTACTGGGCTTCAGCGGGTTTATTTTGATGACCGTGGTGGGCCTGTGCTGGATTCAATACCAGCAGATTGAACGTCTTACCCGAGGCGTCATTCAAGGCCACGACAACTTTGTTTGGGAGTTCTACGAGCTGGAACTTGATCTGTTTCGTTACCAGGCGGTCTTGGATGACGCCGTAAGCCAGCCGGACAAGCCTGCGTTGCTGAAAACTGTCAGTGATGAATACAACATTTTTGCAAGCCAGGTGTTGTTGTTTGAGACCAGTGTCAGTCGCACCGTCATGCAGGATCAACGCACGTTCAAACAAGCCTATAACGAAGCCCAAGCCTATCTAAAAAAAGCCGATCCTTATTTGGAAACGCCACCCCGCAGGCTCGATATGGCCGTCTTGCAAACCCTGCGCCAAGAGGCTGATCATTTACATCCTCGTATTCACCGGCTGGTGCTGGATGCCCACAGTATGCAATCCACACGCTCAAGCCAGATGCTGGAAGAGATTCGTAAATTTGCGCTTTACGAAGGTGTTTCGCTGGGATTTTTGCTGGTGCTGTCCCTGTGTTTTGCCTTGTTTTCGATGGTACAGCTGGCGATGGCGGGACGCCGTCAGCGGGTGCTTGAAGTTTTGCACCGTGAAGTCAGTCATCGGGCTGCGCATGACCCGTTAACCAACCTGGCTAACCGCTTTGAGTTTGAAAAACACCTGAGCCGGGCGCTGGATCTGGCGCACCATCATGCGGTTGAACACGCGGTCATGGTGATTGATCTGGACCGTTTCAAAATCGTGAACGACACCTGTGGTCACGGCGCGGGTGATCAATTGTTGCGCGATGTCGTGCAGGTGATGAGTGGCTGCGTGCGTTCCACGGACACCTTTGCCCGACTCGGTGGTGATGAATTCGGGGTGATTCTGACGCATTGCGGCATGCAACAAGCCGCTCAGGTGGCCGAACAAATACGCAAGTCGGTCGATGACTATCGGTTTGAGCATGGCGGGCGCCGCTTTCATATCGGCACCAGCATTGGACTGGTTCAGGTACACGAACATTGGGTCTCGACGGCTGCCGTGTTGCAAGCCGCTGATTCGGCCTGTTATGTTGCCAAACACGCAGGCCGCAATCGCGTTCATGTCTATGAAGACAACGATTCGGGCGTGCGTGCCCTCAAAATTGGCATTCAGTGGGCGCAACGCATCGAAGAGGCGCTCGACACCGGGCGCTTTGAGTTGCACTGGCAGCGCATCGTGTCGATTCAACCCGGTCATGCCGCAGAACGTTTGTATGGTGAAGTGCTGTTGCGCATGATTGACGCTGACGGTCAGCGGGTCTCCCCCGGTGAATTTGTGCCTGTCGCTGAACGGTTCTTTTTAGCCAGTCGAATGGATCGCTGGGTGCTACGCAGCGTTTTTGACTGGATGGTTTTACACCGTGATGAGCTGCAAAAACTCGACCGACTGTCGGTTAACCTGTCGGGCCAATCGGTAGGCGATGCCGTGTTCCGAACCGATGTGCTAGCCCTGATGGACAGCTTGCCAGTGGACTACAACAAAATTTGTTTTGAAGTCACCGAGACAGCTGCTATTACTAACCTGAGTGAGTCTGTGGCTTTCTTTGAGGCCTTGCGTCGTCGCGGTGCCCGCATTGCGCTTGATGATTTTGGCAGTGGCATGACCTCGTTTGGTTACCTCAAGATGCTTCCCGCCGATGTGCTGAAAATTGACGGCCAGTTCATGCGCAACCTCATGACCGATCCGGTGGACCGAGTCTGCATTCAAAGCATGGCGCAACTCGCCAAAGCTACGCACATGCAAACCGTGGCGGAGTGGGTTGAAACACAAGAGGTTGAGGACACGTTGCGCGAGTTAGGTGTGGACTATGTTCAAGGCTACCTGCACCACTGCCCCGAACCGCTTGATTATTTGCTGCGGTTGGCCGCTTTGCCGAGTTAAAACATCGAACCGTGCATCAGAACATCTGGCTCTGATTTTCGTGCAGTAGCGCCGCCCGACACACATCTATTGCCCTATTAGGCGATGCATTATTTTGGCCATGATTCGTTAGAACCTGTTCACGATCTTTAAGCCTGTAAAAATAGGCTCATGAGAACCAAGCAATACCCCAGTGATATCAGTCGCGAGCAATTTGAACAAATTGAGTTTTTGCTGAGCAGCATCCGCAAAAAGACAAAACCACGCACCGT
>CAIJRK010000014.1 GCA_903823025.1 uncultured beta proteobacterium | reverse complement strand
CTTTTTGCGCTTCTTCAAGCGTTTGGGGTTTCGGGCTGGCTTGCCGTAGATTAATTTGCATTGCTATCAATTCTGACCTGTTTTTGCACAAATCCCGACAACACTATGAAATCAGTTGGGTAGTGGGGTGAACGCGTACGCATAAACAATAACATCCGGCCGCGTGGGTTCCCCTGTCCCGTAGGTGAATAAGCCACCCCCGCTTCGGATTCGTTGTCTCTATCAGGCAAATAGGGGACCCTAACCTTCAACGCCTGCAGCCGCTGTACTCAGCGCTGCAGTAGTCCATTGTTTGCGTCCTCAGTTCTTGAAGAAGCAAGCCCATGATGATCCAATAATCACGACGAATAAATTCGTCGTACTGTTTGAGCTTGGTGGATTCATGTTGACCAGCTACTCAGGAGTTCACCAGTGTTCACTACTGGCTTTGCTTTCTTTCTTGGCCTGGTTTCCAGTTTCATTAATCTGCTGCGTCACACCATACAGCGTTAGGACGTCGTGTTTGACGTCACACCACACACACTGACCGTGCCGGCAATTCATTTGAGTTCTTCCCATGCGTCATAGCCGCCACCTTCCCCAGCGTGATACATCTGGCGCTCTATCCGTGGCCTACAGTTATGGCCTCAAGCAGGGGTATTCTTGGCGCTACCGGCAGCTCACGCTGCTCGACCACCTGTTGTTTCTCCTGTCACGGCTCAATTCCTTCACCACAATGAGTTCCCCATGTAGTCATGCCGCAATAGCCTGATTCGTACCGTTGCCACCATCACTGGCGATATTGCCAGCGGCATCGTCGTGGCGGCAGTTGTACTGATGGATCATCGAGACGGCCATGCTGGGCCTATTTCTGCCGTTCCTACTCTGCCTGCTAGCAGTCATTGCGGCGCTGGCGTTGAGCCAATACGTGCTGCATCAGCTTTCCTTTTCCGCTTATTCCATCCTTTCCAGCGGCTACGAGACGTGGTCGCCGTCTTGCCTGAGCTTGATGGATGGCCTGACCACCTCTGAGTTGTTGTCCTGTCTGTCATGGGCGCACACCACCTCGATCAACTTAATGGACTTGGCAATGACCCAGCGCTGCATGGCGGCAATGGCGCACAGCAGCGCTGGCGAAACGCATCGCCGCCAGACAGGTGGCGTGCCATCAACCCAATCGACTTCACACATTGAAGTTGCACCACCAAAAGGAGCGAAACCACCTGCAAATCAATCACGCATGAAACTGCGTCTCAACGACTGGGTCGGCAAAGTGCCACCCAGCAGTTGAGCCATCGACTCTCGTTAAACAACATTGATATGGAGGCCCCCATGGCCAATTCTGAATCCGGGTTAATTTCTGCCCTCAAAATCACATTGCAAGCGGCTACCACGGCGCTTGACTATGCTCAATTATTTGATATGCCGGAAATCAAGGCGCACGCTCGGAGCGCGACCCGCGTATCCGACAATTTGGGCGACCTTTGGCACTGCGGTCTGGTTGAGCGCTTGCTTGGGGTAAAGAACGCTGACGGGAGCACACGCTGGCAATATCAATGGAGGGGTAAACGAGCACCGGAACCAAAGACCATTGTTTACAGTCCCAAAGTGCTGACAGAGCGTCCGTCCATGTTAATCACTGAAGAGGGTGGGACCATGACAATCGAGATGCCGAATCTTGTTATCTCGATACGACAGAAGCCGATGGAGTCGAGTTACCTGAACTCACTGATAGGTACTTGAGTCGCTGGAGCTGCTGCATAAGATTCGTTAAACCGTCTTACATCCGCCCTTACATCGCAAGTCCAATAAAAAAGCCTGCTACTGATAAAGGAGCAGGCTATCTATGTGCCGTAAGGGCTAAAGTGGTGGGTCCTGACAGATTCGAACTGTCGACCGACGGATTAAGAGTCCGCTGCTCTACCAACTGAGCTAAGAACCCACTTTTAAAACTTGTTGCATTGTCTGCTTTAGACAAGTACACAGCCGCGTTGGGCAAGTCTAAAATTATAGCAGTTCTTTTATTCGAGTTAAGCTGCGAAAAGTTGGGTCGTGCTGGTCTTCCTGTGGATGTTTGGTGTATCAGCCATCGTCACATCAGCAAATGTTCGCCCGCGTTGTCGCCGCCTAGCGTGACGTAGTTCACCTTGCGAATATCCAGCAACTTTTTGCCACCTGAATAGCTGATGGAGCTTTGCACGTCTTGCTCCATCTCCACCAAAGTTTCGGATAGTTTGCCTTTGATCGGCTCCAGAATTCGCTTGCCTTCAACGTGTTTGTATTCGCCTTTGTTGAAGTCACTGGCTGAACCGTAATATTCCTTGAATAGCTTGCCGTCCACCTCCACGGTCTGCCCGGGACTCTCTTCGTGACCGGCCAGCAGCGAGCCGATCATCACCATCGTGGCACCAAAACGGATAGATTTGGCAATGTCGCCGTGTTCGCGGATACCGCCATCGGCAATGATGGGCTTGGTGGCAACGCGAGCGCACCACTTGACTGCGCTCAGTTGCCAGCCGCCGGTGCCAAAGCCGGTTTTAAGTTTGGTGATGCAGACCTTGCCCGGGCCAATGCCCACTTTAGTGGCGTCTGCGCCCCAGTTCTCCAGATCAATCACAGCTTCAGGCGTGGCCACGTTACCCGCGATGACAAAGGCGGCAGGCAATTTTTCTTTCAGGTAACCGATCATGTTTTTTACGCTGTCGGCATGGCCGTGGGCGATGTCAATCGTGATGTAGTCGGGCGTCAAACCCAGCATCACCAGTTGATCCACGGTGTCGTAATCCGGTTTTTTAACGCCGAGTGAAATGGAGGCGAACAACCCTTTGGCGTTCATATCTTTGACAAATTTCACATTGTCAAAATCAAAGCGGTGCATCACGTAAAAGTAACCATTTTGTGCCAGCCAGATGCAAATCGACTCACTGACCACCGTCTTCATATTGGCGGGAACCACGGGTAGGCGAAAGCGGCGATTGCCCAGCTCAACGCTGGCGTCACATTCAGAACGGCTCTCCACGCGGCATTTGCGGGGCAGCAAAAGAATGTTGTCGTAGTCAAAAATTTCCATGGTCTGTCCTCAACGGGTTGAATGAGAGCGCTTGGATTGAACCCGAATCTTGTTTCCGCATCGCTGGCAAGCGCGACAGAAACAAAAAAACCGGGAATCAATCGCTTGAGGCCCGGTGATTGATTCTATCGAAGTCGTTGAAGTCGTTTGGCGCGTTGGCAGTTGGGGCTTTCTACAATAAGGGTATGTTTTCAGCCACTACACAACCGGGCATTCAGGATTCCCCGCTCCTGCAAAATCTTAACCCTGAGCAACGCGCCGCCGTCACCTTACCCGCCGAACCTGCCTTGATTCTGGCCGGGGCCGGTTCCGGTAAAACCCGCGTGTTGACCACCCGCATTGCCTGGTTATTGCAGACCGGTCAGGTCTCCCCCAGCGGCGTGCTAGCGGTGACGTTTACCAACAAGGCGGCCAAAGAAATGATGACGCGCCTGACCAGCATGTTGCCGGTCAATGTGCACGGCATGTGGATTGGCACGTTTCATGGGCTGTGCAACCGTTTTTTGCGTGCGCATTACAAGCTGGCCAACTTGCCGCAGAGCTTCCAGATTCTGGATACGCAGGACCAACTTTCTTCCCTCAAACGTCTGTACAAACAATTCAAGTTTGATGACGAACGGTTTCCGCCGAAGCAAATGCAATGGTTTATTGCCAGCTGCAAGGAAGATGGTTTGCGCGCCCATGCAGTCGCTGCAAAAGATGAAGAGACGCTTAAAAAAATAGAAATTTACCAGCTCTATGAAGAGCAATGTCAGCGTGAAGGCGTGGTTGATTTTGCCGAGTTGATGTTGCGCAGTTTTGAAGTGTTACGCGACAACGACCCGGTTCGCGAGCACTACCAACGGCGTTTTCGGCACATCCTGATCGACGAGTTTCAGGACACCAACAAACTGCAATACGCGTGGATCAAGATGTTGGCTGGCACGGGCGCTGGCGGTTCGACGGACGACGCGACGGGCTTCAATCCAACGGGTTGCGTGCTGGCGGTGGGCGATGACGACCAGAGCATCTACGCCTTTCGCGGTGCGCGGGTGGGCAATATGGCCGACTTTGTGCGTGAGTTCAAAGTTCGCCACCAGATCAAGCTGGAAGAAAACTACCGTAGCGGCAGCAACATTCTGGACTCGGCCAACGAGCTGATTAGCCACAACACCAAACGGCTGGGCAAAAACCTGCGCACGGCGCAAGGCCCGGGCGAACCGGTGCGGGTGTTCGAGGCGAGCAGCGATTTTGCCGAAGCGCAATGGATGGTGGACGAAATGCGCCAGTTGGTACGCGAGGACGTCGAGCGCAAAGAAATTGCCGTGCTGTACCGCAGCAATGCGCAAAGTCGGGTGATCGAAACCGCGCTGTTCACGGCGGGGTTGCCCTACAAGGTTTACGGCGGATTACGCTTTTTTGAACGCGCTGAAATTAAAAATGCACTGGCCTATTTACGCTTACTGGAGAATCCGCGTGATGACACCAGTTTCTTGCGGGCGGTGAATTTTCCGGCGCGCGGCATCGGTTTGCGCAGTCTGGAGCAGTTGCAAGATGTGGCGCGCGCCGTGGGTTGTTCGCTCAGTGATGCCGTCAGCGGCGTTAGTGGCAAAGCGGGCACCAAAATCGGCGCGTTCATGGCGGGCATCGACGTGTTGCGTGAGCGCACGCAAGGCATGACGTTGCGTGAAACGGTTGAGCAGATGTTGGATCACAGCGGTCTGATCGCGCATTACAAAGCGGATCGGGAAGGCGCTGACCGGGTCGAAAATTTGGAGGAATTGGTCAATGCCGCAGAGAGTTTTGTCTCGCTTGAAAACTTTGGGCGTGAAGCGATGGCGCTGGCGCAAGATGCGTTGGGCAATACCTTGACGCAGTCCCCGGCGTCGCAAGGACTGGACCTGAATCAAGCGCTGATGGACGAACCCGCGCCCGATGCCGACACCGGCGAAACCTTGTCGCCTTTGGCCGCTTTCTTGTCTCACGCCGCGCTGGAAGCTGGCGACAACCAAGCGCAGGCCGGGCAAGACGCTATCCAGTTGATGACGGTTCATGCCAGCAAAGGTCTGGAGTTTGATTGTGTTTTCATCACAGGCATGGAAGAGGGATTGTTCCCGCATGAAAACTCGATGAGCGACCGCGACGGTCTGGAAGAAGAGCGTCGCCTGTTGTACGTGGCCATCACCCGCGCGCGCAAGCGGTTGTATCTGAGCCACTCGCAAACCCGCATGTTGCATGGGCAAACACGTTACAACCCCAAGAGTCGATTTTTTGAAGAGTTGCCCGAGTCGGCGCTGAAGTGGATCACCCCCAAAAATCAGGGCTTTGGCGCTGGATTTGCGGCAAACACAGGGTCTGCGAACGCCGGTTACCACGGGGCAAGAGGCTCATTCGGCGCGGATTATTCAAAGTTGACGGCAGCCCCGGTGCCCGTTCAAAAAGCCGTCTCAACGCACGGTTTGCGCGCCGGTATGAAGGTGTTTCACGCCAAATTTGGCGAAGGCACGGTGGTCTCGCTTGAAGGTGTGGCGGACGATGCGCGGGCACAAATTAACTTTCCGCGCCATGGCGTCAAGTGGCTGGCGCTGAGTGTGGCCAAGCTGACACCGTTACCGTGACGCTGTTTCTGCTGGTAACTCAAAGCTGTCGCGAAATGTGAAATAAAGTGAGGTGAAAAACATGGAGGCGACCAGTAGCAAAAGCGGAAATAAAAGGTCGCCTGCCAAGCCGGGGTTGCCCAGCAAGGTGGCCAGCAGCGTGACACCAAGAATGACCAGCACCAGCACACCCAGCCACATCAAACCAAAGAAAACAAAGGCCCAAAAATTTCTGAAGCAAGCCACGATGCTGAAAAACAGACTTTTAAGCGGCGGCAAACCATGCCAATGGACTAGCGCCGGGGCGTGCCAAAACAGCAGCGACAGCGGCAGGTGCAGTCCAATAAAAACCCACATAGCAGTTTGAAACTCAGGGCGCATCATCATCTCGCGGGTCGGTGTGGCGCCCCCTAGATAAACACGCGCAAAGTCGCCACCGTCCACCAAGTAGGACACGCCCATCGCGGTAAGAAAGCCCACGGCATACAGGCCGCCCAACACCAGCATGGCACGGGCTTGCTGTTTGCCCGCCCGAAAAGCCGCCAGCAAAACAACCGGCATAGGAAAGTGCCCCTCGGCGGCTTCTCGCGTGGCCGCCATCAGCCCCAAAGTCGCGGCGGGCAGCAGCATCATGGCTAAGACAAAGCCGATAAACGGAACCAGACTGGCAATCGTCATCACGGCCATGAACATGAAGAACAAGCCGGCAAGGGCTAGCGGTTGCTTGAAAAACGTTTGGATACCCAGCTTGACCCAAACGGTGCCGGTGCGGGCGGGAACTATGTTGAGATTCATCTAAAACTAACTCCGGTTTGAAACCTCCCCCTTTAAGGGGAAAGAATTCATTTGGGAGAGGACTAACCTCTTCCTGACTCGCCCCTTTCAGGGCGTGGATTGAAACATGTTTAAACGGTCATCGTGCTCAGAAGGTTGGGATGGTTGACGCGCTCGCGCAACACCCGCTCGAAGTGGCTTGGATCGTGGGCTTGCAACATGCTGGCCTCGCGGGGCAGGTAAAAATCCCATAGCCGTGAAATCCAGAACCGCAAAGCACCCGCACGCAGCATGGCGGGCAGCAGGTCGCGTTCTTCTCGCTTGAGGGGGCGCACTGCCGTGTAGGCGCCCAGAAAGCTTTGAGCGCGTTCAGGGTCGTGGACACCCGTTTCAAGGTGGATGCACCAGTCATTCAGGCACACGGCCAGGTCGAAAACCCAGGTGTCGATGCCGGCAAAGTAAAAGTCAAAGACGCCGGTCAGTTCAGGTTCGCCCTGGGCGGTGTCAAACATGACGTTGTCCCGAAACAAGTCGGCATGAATTGGACCCCGGGGCAAGGCCGCATAGGCCGCCGATGCCGCTGTGTGATTTTGATAAGCCAGTTCGCTCTGGATCAAGGCGGTTTGTGCCGCATTTAAATGCGGCAGCACGACAGGCACGGTTTCGTTCCACCAAGTCAGACCACGCAGGTTGGGCTGTGAGAGCGGGAAATCACGCCCGGCCAGGTGCATTTTGGCCAGCATAGTGCCCATGGCCGCGCAATGAGCGGGCGTGGGGCTGAGTTCGCTTTGACCGCGCAACTTATTAACCACTGCCGCTGGCTTGCCTTTGACCTCAAACACCAAATCGCCCCGAGCGTTGGCGGTTGGATTGGGCACGGGCAAGCCCTGTTCGGCTAGATGCTTCATCAAGCGCAGGTAAAACGGCAGTTGTTCGTGTGTCAGGCGCTCAAACAAAGTGAGCACGTACTCATGGGTTGATTCAGCGACCTGAGTGGTCACAAAATAATTGGTGTTCTCGATGCCGCCAGCACAACCCTTCAGGGTTTTGAGTTCCCCTAACTTGAGTTGTCGCAGCAGGACGCGGGCTTCTTTGGGAGAGACTTCTGTGTAAACCGCCATGAGTTAAAAGTCCAGAACTTTCCAACTGCGTTCGCCGCTGCTGGGCGCCACTTGGTAGGCAGGCATGTCGCCTTTGGGTTTCACGTCAATGGTCTTGGTTTCGCCGCCCACGCGCAGTTCGTCAATGCTTGAGCCAGCGTCTTCAATGTGGATGCGCTCGGTGCGTTTTTCTATCGCGCCTGTTGTGTTGGACGGCGACGTTTTTTGGGGTGCGGAAGCGCCTTGGGATGGGTTTGGAGACTGTGCCCAGCTAAGGCTGGCGCAAGACAGGGAGAGGGTAAGGATGAGGGCAGATCGCATGGCGTGATTGTATGTAGAACACATTGCTTGCAAGCTTGTCGCTGGCAAAATGGACGCATGAATGAACCCAAAACGATCAAAAAAACCTTGCTTCTGGTGGATGGCTCCAGTTACCTGTACCGCGCCTTTCATGCGATGCCCGATTTACGGGTGTTGCCGGGCGACCCCAGCAGCGCGCCCACCGGGGCAATTCGCGGCATGGTCAATATGTTGCAGAGTTTGCGCAAGGATTTTCCCGCCGACTATGCGGCTTGCGTGTTTGACGCCAAAGGCCCCACTTTTCGGGATGCCTTGTACCCCGACTACAAGGCGCACCGCTCGCCCATGCCTGACGACTTGCGTGCCCAGATTGCGCCGATTCATGAAGTCGTGCGCCTGATGGGTTGGCGGGTGTTGGACGTGCCGGGCGTGGAGGCCGATGACGTGATTGGCACGCTGGCCGTCATCGCCGCCAAGCAAGGCATTGAGGTGATTGTCAGCAGTGGCGACAAGGATTTGGCGCAGTTGGTGAATGCGCACATCACCATCATTGACACCATGAACGGCAAGCGCCGCGATCTGGCGGGTGTGGAGGCTGAATTCGGTGTGCCTGCACATTTGATGGTGGACTTTCAAACGCTGGTGGGCGACACGATTGACAACGTGCCCGGCGTGTCCAAAGTGGGGGCCAAGACCGCTGCCAAGTGGCTGCAGCAATACGGCTCGCTGGACGCCGTGGTGGCGAATGCGGAGGCTATTAAAGGCGTCGTTGGTGAGAACTTGCGAAAGTCGCTCGACTGGTTGCCGATGGGTCGCCAGTTGCTCACCATCAAGACCGATTGTGATTTGCACGACTGGATGCCTGATCTGCCCGCGCTGGATTCAATCACGACGGGTGTCATGGATTCGGCGGCGTTGGCTATTTTTTATGAGCAGTACGGCTTCAAAGGCTTGGCCCGGGCGATGAGCGCCGCCGCCACCGAGGCGAGTGCGCAAAACGGCAACGGCTCAGACATAGGAAACGCTGGCGCTGGCTCCACCGCCAACACGGTTAAAAAATCAATCCGCGAACCGGATTTATTCGACAGTCCCGAAGAACCCACCGCCCGCGTGACCACGGTGGCCTACGACACGATCCTGACTTGGGACGCCTTTGACCGCTGGCTCGCCATCGTGCAGGCCGCCGATTTGGTGGCGGTTGACACGGAAACCACGTCGCTGGACGAGATGCGTGCCCAAATTGTCGGCATCAGTTTCAGCGTCAAGCCGGGCGAGGCGGCCTACATTCCGCTGGCGCACACCTATCCTGATGCCCCGGCGCAATTGCCGATAGACGACGTGCTGGCCAAACTCAAGCCTTGGCTGGAAGACGCCAGCAAAAAGAAGCTGGGCCAACACATCAAATACGACCGTCATGTGTTCGCCAACCACGGCATCGAGGTGCAAGGGTATGCCCACGACACCATGTTGCAAAGCTACGTGCTTGAAGTACATCGACCGCACGGGCTGGCCAGTTTGGCCGAGCGTCATTTGGGACGCAGCGGCATCAGTTTTGAAGATTTGTGCGGCAAAGGGGCGCAGAAAATCTGTTTTGATCAGGTCGATATTGCCAAGGCGGCTGAATATTCTTGCGAAGATTCAGATATGACGCTGGATGTGCATTTGGCCCTGTGGCCGCAGCTACAGCGTAGTTTCTCGCCTACGTCGCCGTTGCCTGTTCATAACGCGCTTGTGCCGCCGCTGTTACCCCCTATCGCCCATGCGCCACAATCGCCCACCCACGCAGGGCATTCCGGCGCTGGCCAGCATCCCGGAAGTTCAGACGCTCAACATTTCCCCAGTCTGTTAGGTATTTATGAGTTGGAAATCGCCAGCAGCGAGGCGCTTTACCGCATTGAACGCAACGGCGTGTTGATCGACGCGCCTACGCTGGCCGCGCAAAGCCTTGAATTGGGGGCGCGCATTTCGCAGCTTGAAACCCAAGCGCATGAACTGGCGGGCCAAGTGTTCAACTTGAGTAGTCCAAAGCAAATCGGCGATATATTTTTCACCAAACTGGGGTTGCCGATTGTCAAGAAAACCGCCACCGGTGCGCCCAGCACCGACGAAGAAGTGCTGGAAAAGCTGGCCGAAGATTACCCGCTGCCCGCCAAAATCTTGGAACATCGCGGTTTGGCCAAACTCAAAGGCACCTACACCGACAAACTGGCTCAGTTGGCGCATCCCCGCACCGGGCGCGTGCATACGCATTACGCGCAGGCGGTGGCCGTGACCGGGCGCCTTTCCAGTAACGACCCCAATTTGCAAAATATTCCGATTCGCACCGCTGAAGGTCGCCGCGTGCGCGAGGCGTTTGTCGCGCCACCGGGCTGCCTGATTGCCAGCGCCGATTACAGCCAGATTGAGCTGCGCATCATGGCGCACATCAGTGGCGATGCCGCGTTGTTGTTGGCTTTTCATGACGGCATGGATGTGCATCGCGCCACCGCCGCCGAGATATTCAGCGTTGATACGGCGCAAGTCACCAGCGAGCAACGGCGTTACGCCAAGGTCATCAACTTCGGGTTGATTTACGGCATGAGCGCCTACGGTTTGGCGCGCGCCTTGAGCATCGACAACACCGCAGCCAAGAATTACATCGAGCGTTACTTTGACCGTTATCCCGGCGTGAAGCTGTACATGGATCACACCCGCCAAATGGCCAAAGCCCAAGGTTATGTGGAAACTGTGTTTGGTCGTCGCCTGTATCTGCCCGAGATTAATTCGCCTAATGGCCCGCGTCGTAGCGGTGCCGAACGTGCGGCCATCAACGCGCCCATGCAGGGTACGGCGGCAGACCTGATCAAACTCAGCATGGTCAAGGTGCAGCAGGTGTTGGACGATGAGCAACGCGGCACCCGCATGATCATGCAGGTGCATGACGAACTGGTGTTTGAAGTGCCTGAACACGAGGTGGAATGGCTCAAACATGAGGTTCCGCGTTTGATGGCGGGGGTGGCGCATCTCAAGGTGCCGTTGCTGGCCGAGGTAGGCGTCGGGCCGAACTGGGATAAGGCGCATTGACAAGTTTTTGATGACTTAAGTGTCTTTGCACGTTGTTTTAAATTATCTGGCGTGGCGGCACTTTGTCAGCGGTGAGTTGTAAACGCCTTCGTATAAGCCGATTTCAGGGCGCGGGCGGCATCGGCATGGGCTTGATGGGCCTCTGGAATAGCGCGTCCCATTTTGATGAATTCATGCACCACGCCCCGATAAATTTCAAGATCGACGGGCACGCCACTGGCCCGCAATTTATCGGCATACAAAAGACCTTCATCCACTAAAGGATCGCATTCGGCAAGACCAAACCAGGCAGAACAAACGCCCTCTGCATCAGGCACATTCAACGGAGCAAACCGCCAGTCTTCCCGATCCGCTGGCGAGCGCAGGTAATGGTTGAAAAAATAGGTGATGTGCGGCTCTTCCAGTAAAAAACCGGTGGCAAATTTTTTGTGTGAAGCTATATCCTGGTGCGCGGCACAACCCGGATAAAACAACAGTTGTAAAACCAGCGGCAAGCCCGCGTCGCGCGCTTGAAGGGCACAAGCCGCTGCCAAAGTGCCCCCGGCGCTGTCACCGCCGACGGCTATTCGCGTGGTATCGAGATTTTTACTTTCGCCTTGGTGAGCCACCCATTGAACGGCGTCCCAGGCATCGTTGTGCGCGACCGGAAACTTATGTTTGGGCGCCAAACGGTAATCTACTGACAAGACCGCGCAGTGGGCGAGCTGACTCAAGGTGCGGCACAACACATCATGCGTGGCCAGGCTGCCAATGGTGAACCCACCGCCATGAAAATAAACCAGCACTGGCAATTTTTCTGCTGTCGGCGCGTAAAGCCGCACGGGCAAGGCTTCGCCATCACGGGCCGGTAGGGTGAAGTTGTCAACCCGTTGCAATTTGGGTGTCGGGATTTCCAGCACCCCCGCCCCCACTTCATAGGCGAGGCGGGCTTGCAGCGGCGTCATCACATGCAGCGGCACTTGGGCCGCGCGGGTCATGCGCTCCAACACACTGTGCATGGCGGGGGTTAACAAAGAACGCGGATTACGGTGGTGACTCATGAAAATAGCGGCCTTAATTGAAGTACAGTTTGGATCCTACACGGCGAAAACCATGGCACTAACATTGCGTGTCTATGGTTGGTTAAGTCTTATCTGGCCCCCTAAAAGAAACAACTTATGTCAATTCATGCTGCGCTAAACCACGTTACTCATTACAAATACGACCGGTTGGTCAATCTGGGTCCCCAGGTCATCCGTTTGCGGCCAGCGCCACATTGCCGTAGCAAGATTATTTCGTATTCCCTCAAAATTGAACCCGCTGACCACTACATCAACTGGCAGCAAGACCCGTTTGCCAATTACCAAGGGCGGCTGGTCTTTGAGAAGAAGACCCGTGAATTCAAAGTCACGGTGGATTTGGTCGTCGAGATGGCGGTTTATAACCCGTTCGACTTCTTCCTGGAACCCAGCGCTGAGAAGTTTCCCTTCAAATATGAAAACCTGCTCAAGCAAGAGCTGGCGCCCTACTTGGCCGCCGACCATCTGACCAAACGCCTCAAAGCCTTTTTGGCCCGCATCGACCGCACAAAGCGCCGTTCGATTGATTTTTTGGTGGATGTCAACCAACTGGTGCACCAAAACATCAGCTACCTCATCCGCATGGAGCCTGGCGTGCAGGCGCCCGACGAGACACTCAAACTCGGCTCAGGTTCATGCCGCGATTCGGCTTGGCTGCTGGTGCAGTTGTTGCGCCATTGCGGTCTGGCCGCGCGTTTTGTATCGGGCTATTTGATTCAGTTGAAACCCGATGTGAAATCCCTTGATGGCCCCAGCGGCACCGAGGTTGACTTTACGGATTTGCACGCTTGGTGCGAGGTTTATCTGCCAGGCGCCGGCTGGGTCGGGCTGGACGCCACCTCGGGTTTGCTGGCCGGTGAAGGCCACATTCCGCTGGCTTGCACGCCGCAACCCTCGGGCGCTGCACCGATTGAGGGCGGCATGGACAAATGTGAAGTCGAGTTCGCGCACCACATGGCCGTCACGCGCATTTACGAGTCGCCGCGCGTCACCAAACCCTACACCGAAGAGCAATGGGAAGACGTGATGACTCTTGGTGCCACCGTCGATCAGGCACTGGATGCGGGCGATGTGCGTCTCACCATGGGCGGCGAACCCACTTTTGTGGCAGTCAGCGACCGTGATGCACCAGAATGGAACACCGAGGCGCTCGGGCCGACAAAACGCGGTTTTGCCACCGAATTGGTGCAAAAACTGCGGAAAGAATATGGCGAAGGGGGATTCCTTCACTTTGGTCAAGGCAAGTGGTATCCCGGTGAACAACTGCCACGTTGGGCGCTCAATATTTATTGGCGCACGGATCGTCAACCTGTGTGGGCCAACCCCGCGCTGTTTACGGATGAACGTGTACTCACGCATTACACCAGCGAAGATGCCCGACGCTTTACGCAGGCGCTGGCCGCCAAACTAGGCGTCACTGACCAATTCATTCAAACCGCCTACGAGGACAACTGGTATTACCAATGGCGCGAGCGCCGTTTGCCCGTTAACGTCAATCCGCTCAAATCCAAGCTTGAAGATGAGATGGAACGCGCCAGGTTAAAGCGCGTGTTTACACAAAAGCTGGAGTCCGTTGTCGGCTATGTGCTCCCCATCAAAGTGGCTGACCAGACGCCAACCCTGGACGGCCCCGCCTGGATCACCGGCTCTTGGTTCTTGCGCGATGAACGCATGTACCTGATGCCCGGCGACTCTCCCATGGGCTTGCGCCTGCCGCTGGACTCGTTGCCATGGGTCAGCGAGGCGGACTACCCCTATTTGGTAGAGCAAGATCCGTCAACCCCACAGCCGGGTTTGCCTGCCCACGGCATTCTTGCAGCACGCTATCAACCTGAAGCGCTACGAAAATTTCAAACAGTAACCAACGCAGACGATGCAAGTCCAATGGCTTTCAGCGCGCAAAGTGCTTTGCAAGCCGAGCCAGCCCATTTCGCCCGCGTGCCCGAACAGCAAGAATCAGCCGCGTGGGTCACCCGCACCGCTTTGTGTGTTGAAGTGCGTGACCCGCGTCGCGCCAGTGGCCCCAAAGCAGAGGCCGTTGGCGAGACCTCGGGCGTGTTGTATATCTTTATGCCCCCGCTTGAAAAACTCGATGACTACCTTGACCTGTTGACCGCCATTGAGGCAACAGCCGAAGAACTGCAAGTCAAACTGGTGCTTGAAGGCTATCCGCCACCGCGTGATCCACGCTTGAAGCTGCTGCAAGTCACGCCTGATCCCGGCGTGATTGAGGTCAACATTCACCCGGTGACCAATTGGAAAGATTTGGTCAAAAACACCGAGTTTTTGTACAACGCCGCTTTCGAGTCGCGCCTGTCAGCCGAGAAGTTCATGAAAGACGGTCGTCACACTGGCACTGGCGGGGGCAATCACTTTGTGATGGGGGGCGCGACGCCTTCAGACAGCCCGTTCTTGCGCAAGCCTGAATTGCTGGCCAGTCTGCTGTTGTTTTGGCATAACCACCCGTCTTTGAGTTACTTGTTCAGCGGCATGTTTGTCGGCCCGACCAGTCAGGCGCCGCGCGTGGACGAAGCCCGCAACGATCAGTTGTACGAACTGGAAATCGCCATTGAGCAGATTTACAAAAATCGCGAATTGCATGGTCAAAGTATGCCGCCGTGGCTGGTTGACCGCACCCTGCGCAATATTCTGATTGATGCCACTGGCAACACCCACCGCAGCGAGTTTTCCATCGACAAGATGTATTCGCCCGACTCCGCCACGGGGCGCTTGGGATTGTTGGAACTGCGTGCCTTTGAGATGCCACCGCACCCGCGTATGAGCATCGTGCAACAACTCCTATTGCGTGCCTTGGTCGCCCGCTTTTGGGAGGAACCCTATCAGGCGCCTGCCACGCGTTGGGGCACCGAACTGCATGACCGATTCATGCTGCCAACCTTCATCAAGATGGACTTTGACGATGTGATTGCCGAGATGCGCGGCGCGGGCTACGCCTTTGATGCCAGCTGGTTTGCCCCGCATTACGAGTTCAGATTCCCGATAGTCGGCTCGTTCCAGTCGTCCAGCGTTGAAATCACGCTGCGCAACGCGTTGGAGCCTTGGCACGTCATGGGCGAAGAAGGCGCGCCCGGCGGTACCGCTCGCTATGTGGATTCGTCACTGGAGCGCATTGAGGTGCATGTCACCGGTTTGAATGAAAGCCGCTACGTGGTGACCTGCAACGGTCGCGCGCTGCCCCTTCAATCGACGGGCACCAAAGGTGAATTTGTCGCGGGTGTGCGCTACAAGGCATGGAACCCGCCCTCGGCTTTGCACCCCAGCATTGGCATTCATACACCGCTGACCTTTGACATTGTGGATACCTGGATGAAGCGCTCAATAGGGGGTTGCCAATACTATGTGGCGCATCCGGGCGGCTTGAATCCCGACACTTTCCCGGTGAATGCCTATGAGGCAGAGAGTCGCCGTATGTCACGCTTTGTCGCCATGGGCCACACCCCCGGCACATTGGTTGTGCCTCCCGCCACCATCAACGTGGCAGGAAGTCGAGAGTTTCCGTTCACGCTGGATTTACGACGTTCTTGAGGGTTGTTTAAAACAGTGAGTGGCGCACGCTGGTAGCGCACTTGAACAGACGCAAGAGGCTAAAAATTTAGCTCAAAAAACGTCCAAGGCCTGCGCTACCCGTGTTGCAACGGGTAGCGGCAGGCCGTTTTTTTGTGTCTTGAGGTTTGCCAGCAGTTGCCCCACGTTGTGAACAGCTTGGCGAATGTAAGGCCACACAACCGATGAATGCGCCACCCACTCGGCATTCGTTTCTTGCAGCGCCAGCGCCTTTTTAAAGGATATGCAACACAAATAAGGAATATAAAACCATTTCTATATGGTTGACTTGATATATCAAGCCACCTAGAATCCGCCGATTCCCAGCATAATGAAGGGATACCCGGACCCGCTGCCGATCCCGGCATAGTCAAATCTCTGCCCAACATCTGATAACAATGCAGGATATTGATAGGCGTACCAACCCAAACGAGGCGCCATGAACGTTGTCGGCAATAACTGCTGGTCACGTCTAAGCCCGCGCGAACGAAGGAAAAGCTATGACAGCGTCACAAAAATTTACCAAAGGCGTGCGAACCGTCGCATCTGATATTGCCCAAGGCTTCTTTGAAATTACCCACAACAGTGTTGCCCTTATCGGGCTAGCCGTTATGTTTGCCGTCATCGCATTGACGGCACGTCCCGAACTGCGTCAAGTCGGTGAGGTCAAACTTTTCAGTTGGCTTCAAACCCGCCAGATTGCAACAGCGGGCATAGAAAACGAAATCGGTGCCATTGACCGTGCCACCGCCACCAGTCCCAAGGACTTGCCTAAACAACAGGCCGCCGTGGCTTATTGGTTAAGCAAGAAATACCGGGTCGCGCCTGAACCCCTGAGTGCGCTGGTTGCCGAGGCCTATCAAATCGGGATTCGCACCAAGCTGGACCCCACCCTGATTCTGGCGATTATGGCCGTTGAATCCGGGTTTAATCCCTTTGCGCAAAGCCCGGTTGGCGCGCAAGGATTGATGCAAGTCATGACCCATATTCATCGCGATAAATATGAAGGTTTTGGCGGCAAACTAGCGGCATTTGACCCCGTCACCAACTTGCGGGTTGGCGTCAAGGTGCTGCAAGACTGCATTGCCCGCGCTGGCTCCATGGAAGGGGGCTTGCGCTATTACGTCGGCGCCGCCAATCTTGAAGACGACGGTGGTTACGCCAGCAAAGTGATGGCTGAATACGCCCGCCTGGAAATGGTCGCCACAGGTCGCCCTTTGCGCCAGTCTGCGCCGCAAAGCATTCCCGTGGTGGCAACCCCGAATGAGCCGACAGACAATCTTGAAAAAGTTGCGGTTTTGCTCAATTCCTGATGGCTGCTTGTCAGTTAAACTAAATAAGTACGCAACTGGCGATAGGCGATCAGCGCTCTTAAGGGCTTGATACGCTGAAGTGGGAATACCACGGGGGAGCGTGCCGCACTGCCAAACTGGCAAATGCGTTTAGCCGTTCGCCTGGGCAGCCCTGGGATCAGACCTCTGACCCCCAGGTTGATCGTCTTTAAGGACTGCCATGTACGACCGTCACATTCTCATTGAGCAAACTGATCCCGAGATTTTCGCTGCCATCCAGGCTGAAAACGCTCGCCAAGAACAACACATTGAGCTGATCGCCAGCGAAAACTACGCCTCGCCTGCCGTTATGGCTGCGCAAGGCACGCAACTCACCAACAAATACGCCGAAGGCTATCCTGGCAAACGCTATTACGGCGGCTGCGAATATGTGGACATCGCCGAGCAATTGGCCATCGACCGCGTCAAGCAAATTTTTGGCGCTGATTGCGCCAACGTGCAACCGCATTGCGGCGCATCGGCCAATGAAGCCGTGTTTTTGGCATTCCTGAAGCCCGGCGACACCATCATGGGCATGAGCCTGGCCGAAGGGGGTCACTTAACGCACGGGATGCCGCTGAACATCAGCGGCAAGTGGTTCAACGTGGTGAGCTACGGTCTGAACGACAAAGAAGAGATTGACTACGACGCCATGGAGCGCAAAGCCCATGAGTCAAAACCCAAGCTCATCATTGCGGGCGCGTCGGCCTACAGCTTGCGCATCGACTTTGAACGCTTTGCCAAAGTCGCCAAAGACGTAGGCGCTATTTTCATGGTTGATATGGCGCATTACGCCGGTTTGATTGCCGCCGGTGTGTATCCCAACCCCGTGCCACACGCTGACGTGGTCACCTCCACCACCCACAAGAGCTTGCGCGGCCCACGCGGCGGCATCATTTTGATGAAAGCGCAACACGAAAAAGTTATTAACAGCGCCATCTTTCCCGGTCTGCAAGGTGGCCCGCTGATGCATGTGATTGCCGCCAAGGCGGTGGCTTTTAAAGAAGCGCTCGCACCAGAGTTCAAGATTTATCAGCAACAAGTGCTGGTCAATGCCCGCATCATTGCTGAAACGCTGACTGAACGCGGCTTGCGCATTGTGAGTGGGCGCACTGAAAGTCACGTCATGCTGGTGGACTTGCGTGCCAAGGGCATCACGGGCAAAGAGGCTGAGGCCGTGCTGGGTTCTGCCCACATGACCATCAACAAAAACGCCATCCCCAACGACCCCGAAAAACCAATGGTCACCAGCGGCGTGCGCATTGGCACCCCTGCCCTGACCACGCGGGGTTTCAAGGACGAAGAAGCCCGCATGACGGCTAATTTAATAGCCGACGTGCTGGACAACCCGCGCGACCCCGCCAACATTGACGCCGTGCGCGCCAAGGTCAATGCCCTGACAGCACGCTTTCCTGTTTACAAGTAAGCCCGTCTGATGAAATGCCCCTTCTGCAGTCACGCCGAAACCCAAGTCATCGAGACGCGGATTTCTGAAGATGGGGACTCTATTCGCCGTCGGCGCCAGTGTGCCTCGTGCGAAAAACGGTTTACGACTTACGAACGTCCAGATGTCACCTTTGCGGCCATCGTCAAAAAAGATGGTCGCCGCATTGAATACCAGCGCCCCAAGCTGCTGGCTTCCATGAAACTGGCTTTGCGCAAACGCCCGGTGAGTACCGAACAGGTTGACAACGCTGTTGAGCGGATTGAAGAAAAACTGCTGGCGATGGGCGTTCGTGAGTTGCCTTCGTCCCGTCTTGGCGAGTTGGTTATGCTTGAACTCAAAAAACTCGACAAGATCGCCTATGTGCGGTTTGCCAGTGTTTATCGAAGTTTTACAGATATTGATGAGTTCAAAACTCTCGTGGATGAGGTGCAGCGCTAGTCCTGCCGTTCCATTGGTCAACCTTTGACCACCGCCTATCCCCTGGGTTCCCCTTTTCGCATGGGGTACGGCCAAACTGGCCGTCTATGAAAAAGTCTCGCGGATTTACTTTAATTGAAATGCTCGTCGTGTTGGCGATCATGGCCATCTTGAGTGCAATTGCCGCACCCTCGTTCAAGAACTTGATTCAATCGAGCACGATATCGAGCAACGTCAACACTTTTCTGGCCGATATGCGTTACGCACGCAGTGAGTCTATTAAAAGAGGGGGCGGGGTTGTGATGTGCCGCAGTGGTGCGCCTGAGGCGGACAATCCAGAATGCAGCAGTACTGGTGACTGGGTCGATGGCTGGATTATTTTTCATGACTGGAACGACAACGGCACCCAAGAAAATGATGAGGCATTGCTCCGTGTGCAGTCGCCTATCACTTCAGTAGATGCTATTACGGCTTCTGTTTACAAATTCGACTTCACAGCAACCGGACGCATCCCTTTTCAAAATGGCACCCTTACGTTTGGTGGCGACGACTACGCCACTGATGTCAAGCGCTGTGTGGTTATCAGCACCAGCGGTCGTGCGCGTATAGCCGATACGTGCAGCTGACTGTTGACCCAAACATTAATGAAGATTTATTTATGAAATACCACGCTCAAATAGGAGCCTCGTTAATTGAAGTATTGGTCGCCATCCTGATACTTTCTTTTGGAATGCTTTCACTCGGCACCATGCTGTCTTACTCAGTTCAGGCACCCAAGTTAGCGGGTTATCGCGCTACCGCCGTCAACTTGGCATCCAGTCACATTGAGCGTATTCGAGTCAATTCTGGTGGAGATTACAACGTGCTCTTGAGTTATGACGGAAATTCTGACGAAATAGAAAAAGCAGAATGTTCCCACCCTGATTGCAACGTCGCAACATTAGTATCCATGGATAACGCAGCCACCAAGCGCGCAATTCGCCAAGAGCTTCCTGCTGGCGGTATGCAAGTAACCTGCGGTGGAGCATCTTGTAGTTCAGGCGACTTGTGGGTTATTTGGCAAGAACCCGCCGCTTTAGAGGCCTCAGCGGGAGAAAGTCCAACAGTTCTTGACAATTGCCCCGCTAGCTTGATTGACTTCATTGATCCTCAACCGCGCTGCCTCTATGTGAGATTTACGATATGACATACCACCACTTCGCGCCGGGTTCACGAAACATCAAAGGCTTTTCACTGATCGAATTAATGGTTTCTATAACCATAGGACTGGTCATTATGGTGGCTTCTTTGTCTGCTTATACGGGTGCATCGGGTGCCACCAGAATAGCAGAAGCGCAAGGATTAATGAACGAAGATGCCCAAGCGGCATTAACCATGCTGACCCAACAATTGAGCATGGCAGGAAATAACCCCGATCAAATTAATCGTGTTGATAGTTCTGTTAGAAATCCAATCTACAGCCCCCATGGCTCTACCACTTTTATTATCCTTGGCTGCGATGGAAACTTCACCAACACTACTGAGACAGCTACAACTAGCCTTAATGAACTCAACTGTGCAGCCGGTGCTACAACATCCCCGGACTCAATTGCTGTCAATTACGAAGCGGATGCATTTAATACCATTCCAAATTCTTCTGGTTTACCGACAGATTGCCTAGGAAATAAATTAACAGAAATCACATCATCAGTCTCAGCTATTGATACAACAACACTTTCATTGCCAACAGTAACAACAGTAACATCGTCAGTTAATTATTATGTAGCAGACAATCGTTATTATATTGATACTGAGAATAGTAGGCCTAGCTTATATTGCAAAGGTAATGGCAATGCTAGCTCCCAAGCACTGGTTGACAACATTGAGGACATGCAATTCACTTATGGAACGATGAACGCCACCGCCGGCCCCACAGCGACGGTAGCTGGCTATTTGACCGCCGCTCAAGTCATCGCTTCATCAGATTTAGCTGCCTTGCCAGATGATGCAGCGCGTTGGACAAAAGTCATCACAGTTCGTATCTGCGTGCTGGTGCGCAGTGAACGCCCGGTAGTCACCGACGCAGCGTCAGCAAGTTACACCAAGTGTGATGGTGAAGTGGATACGACTAAAACAGACCTTCGACTGCGACGCGCTTTCTCAACCACCGTAGTATTGAAGAATCGGCGGATTTAAAAATATTAAAAATACATTGTTATGACAACACTAGTCCAACTTATAGACAAGACTCCCATGCGAAAAGGTTTGCTACGTGCTCGACGGCTAAATCACCAGCACGGCGTGGTGCTGCTCATTGCATTGATTATGTTAGTTGTTATTTCTTTGCTCGCAGTGACCAGTATGCGCAACACTGGCTCCACAGAGGCTGTGTTGGGCAGTGTGCGAGCTACAGAGCTGGCGACTCAAGCGGCTGAAATTGCTTTGCGTTATTGCGAAGGAAAGGCGAGTAGTGGTGTAGGTAAACTAAGTGCTACTGACCAATGGCAAGACCTCACAATTTGGGATAGTAATACTACGGTCACGTATGTTCTCAGCTTCGGTGATTTAGGAACGGCAACCGCCTATAAACGTCCTCCCGAATGTATGGTTGAACCGGTAACCGTATTGCTTACGAACCAACCCGTAACGGACCCCGTCACTGGAACAGTTAGCAACACTGGAACGGCGTTAACTACAACTTCAACCTTTGTAATTACAGCTCGCGGTTTTGGCCCGGAAGTGGCTGCTGCTGACGAGGTGCGCAGTCGCCCGCAGGGTACAGAGGTTTGGCTGCAATCACACATTGAGTTTTAATAAATTCAAGAATAACCGAGCTTTTTCATGAAAAATATCTACCGCATTTCCCTGTCAAAAATATTAACTTCTGGTCGTTGGTTATTTCGGATCATCGCACTTCCGCTACTAATATTGGCTTCATTCCCTGCACAGGCTGCGGTTAGCTATGAATTCTCGCCGGGTAGTTCAGCTTTTCCTGCGGACTGCCATTACAGCGGCCGTGACAGCGGAACTGATAATTATGTTTGTGATAAAGGGATTATTCTTGCAGATGGCGATACGATAAAAGTTGTTAGTGCCGTACCAGTTACTATTACGATAAAGGGTAGTTTCACATCCGCAGGAAATAATAATATAAATATAAAAACATTATTGATGCCGTCAATCAATACTACTTTTGTAGTTTCAGGATTAACCAATTTTGGTGCAAATACTAACCTGACAGCAAATATAACTACAACATCGGGCGTGATCACCCTTGGAGACCATAACACTGTTACCGGAAATCTCAGCACAGTAGCTGCCGTAATTAATACTGGAACTTACAACACTATCGTTGGAAATCTAATTGTGAGTGGCGCTGGCGCCGTCAATGTTTTTTCTCACTCTACCGTTACAGGCAATATTTCAACAATAACTGGCGCTATCACCATTTTTGAGCATAGCGTCATTGACGGTAATATCAACAGTGCGCATAGTGTTGATGCCGGGGCGATCACTCTGAACGCTTGTGTCACAGTGAAGGGAAACATCGTGACCGGCGCAGGAGCCTTCACCCAACTGGCTTGCCCAACCGCCGGGGGATCTATTGTCACGGGCAGTATTACCACTGGCACCGGTGCCATCACCATCGGGGATGGTGCAAAAGCTCAGGGAACTATTTCCACTGGCACCGGCGCTATCACCGTTGAGGCGAACGCCATTGTTGATGGCAGTGTTTGCAGTGACGGTGCCGGTGCCGTCTCCATTGGGGATGGGGCTAAAGTCGGCGGTAACGTCGTCGCCGACACTGGCGCGGTCACGATAGAAGCTAATGCAACTGTTGGCGGTGATGTCAAAACTATTAAAGCCGGTGCTGTTTCCATCGGTGCGAAGGCTAAAGTCGCTGGAATAGCCACTGAGGTAGGCATTGCCTCAATAGGAGGCGCTGGATCGACAATAGGCACTGTGGCTCTTTCATTAGACGCCAATTCATGTAAAGCAGGCATCTCGCACCCAACCACCCCACCCATTAAAACCTACCCAGAGGACCCAGTGATCCCAGTGATCCCACCAGTAGTGTGCCCAGTGGGCACCGTGTGCCCACCAGTAGTGATCCCACCAGTAGTGTGCCCAGGGGGCTTAGGGTGCCCAGCGATCCCAGTGTGCCCAGGGGGCTTAGGGTGCCCAGTGATCCCAGTGTGCCCAGTGGGCACAGTGTGCCTCCCAGTGTGCCTAGTGGGCTCGTGCCCAGTGTGCCCAGTGTGCTCAAGGAACCCAGTGATCCCAGTGTGCTCAGGGTGCCCAGTATGCATAGTGTGCTCCCCTGGGGCCAAGGGGAGCCAAGGGCGCCAATGGCGCCAGATTTTCCCGCGCAACCAATAAAGAAAATCTGTGCTTTTTCAATCAGGAGTCCCCTTCATGCGTTCCAGTTTCCTCTCCACTCAACGACCTACCCGGCGACTAGCGGGCTTCACGTTGATTGAGTTGATGATCACGATGGCTATCATTGCCATTTTGGCCAGCATCGCCATTCCCAGCTACACCAGCTACATTGCCAGAGCGCACCGGGCAGACGCCAGAACCCAACTGGTGCAGGTTGCGCAATTCATGCAGCGTTTTTATGCGGCCACTGACAGCTACAAAGAAGATCGCGCGCTCAAGCCTGTGATCGAGCAAATTCCGGACAGTCTCAAAAACTCCCCGCCTGAAGGCACCGCGCTTTATACGTTGGCTATCCCAACGGATACGCTGGACGCTATGAAGTTCACCCTTCAAATGGTTCCTGTCAGCACCCAGAAAATGGCCGATGATGAATGCGGCACCTTTACTCTGACATCCACAGGCATAAAAGGCGTTCTTGATGGCGCAACAGTTGGTGATGCCGCCTTACGCGATACCTGCTGGAAGTAAACACTAAACCAGCCATGCCTGAATCCGAACACTTCATGGCGCAGGCCTTGGCGCTTGCCGCCCAAAGCCTCACGCTCACCTCCCCCAACCCGCGTGTAGGCTGCGTCATCGCCACCCCCGATGGCCAGCTTCTCGGACAAGGCCACACCCAAAAAGCAGGCCAGGCGCACGCCGAAATCATGGCGCTGCGCGACGCTGCTGCGCAAGGCTTCAGCGTGGTCGGTGCTACGGCTTACGTCACGCTGGAACCTTGCGCGCACCAAGGTCGCACCGGGCCATGTTGTGAGGCGCTGGCGGCGGCGGGTATCAAACGGGTGGTGGCGTCCATCGCCGACCCGAATCCGCTGGTTTCCGGTCAAGGCTTTGCGCGACTGCGGGCGGCAGGTGTGGCGGTTGACGTGGGTCTGGGCGCGGCGCCATCGCGCGAATTGAATATCGGCTTTTTCAGCCGCATGATCCGCCAAACGCCTTGGGTCTGGATGAAGGTGGCCGCCTCGCTGGACGGCAAAACCGCGCTGGACAACGGGCGTAGCCAGTGGATCACGTCCGAGGCGGCCCGCGCTGACGGGCACGCTTGGCGGGCGCGCGCCTGCGCCGTGCTGACCGGCATTGGCACCGTGCTTGAAGACAATCCCCGGCTCAATGTACGGCTGGTTGACACGCCACGCCAACCGCATTTGGTCGTGGTGGACAGCCGCCTGGAAACCCCTTTGGACGCCGCTCTTTTTATACCGGGTCGCAAAGTTTATATTTATGCTGCCGTCCCGAATGAGGCCAGACAAGCGGCGCTTGAAGCTCGTGGCGCCACCATCATTTATCGGCCCAACGCGAACGGCAAAGTCGATCTGGCCGCCATGCTGCACGATTTAGCCGCGCGTGAAATCAACGAGTTGCACGTTGAGGCCGGGCAAAAACTCAACGGCTCTTTCATTCGTGAAGGTTTGGTGGACGAGTTCGTGGTCTATCTGGCGCCTAAGTTAATCGGCCAAGGGCGCGGCATGGCGCACTTTGGCCCCTTGGATGACTTGGCTAACGCCGTGCCGCTTGAATTCAAATCCACCGACAAACTGGGGCCAGACCTGCGCATCGTGGCCCGGGTTGGTGGGCGCGACCTGTTTTAGGTGACTTCTCACAAGCCCAACGCGACAGTCCTGCTGCTGTCGCTGATGATGCTCATGGTGCCCGCCATGGGTGTGTCGAATGAAGACTTGTTGCAAGACACCTTGAAATCCATCGGGGTGTCTTTTTTTGCATTAGCCGCCTCGTTCGCTTTCTTTTGGCGCTGTCGTAAGCACAGCGAACCCCTGCACTTTCATAACCTGTTGTGTTTGCCGTTGGGACTCATGATGTATGCGCTGGGCAGCATGGCGTGGTCGCACGTTTACTTGGGTGGCGTGGAGGCCGTTCGCTGGTTTGTGTTCAGCCTGATTCTCTTTTTGGGCATGAATACGTTGACCCACGCCCGGATCACCACGCTGGCTTGGGGCATTCACCTTGGCGCGGTGCTGGCGGCGCTGTGGGCGGCTTTGCAATTTTGGTTTGATTTCAAGCTCTTTGCACAAGGCCCCAACCCGGCATCCACCTTTGTCAATCGCAATTTTTTTGCTGAATATCTTGTTTGCACTTTGCCTTTTTCGGTGCTGCTTTTAAGCCGCGTGAGCGACAAGACTTCAGTTTTTCTGTTGACCTTTTCTCTGAGCTTTAATGTGGTGGCGCTGATGATGACCGGCACCCGTTCTGCGCTCATCGGTCTGTGGGTTTTGGCGGTGCTGCTTCCGGCCATTGCTTTGTTGTACAGAAAACAGTTTGTATCAACCGGCTGGCGCATTGGCCATGGCTTGGCGCTTGTGGCGTTATTCATCGCCGCAGTTTGGAGTTTGGGTTCAATCAATACAGCCAATCCCAAGCTGGTCGCTGAATCAGGTTACGGCGACGCGCTTGATCGGGCGACCACGCGCACGCTTTCGATGGCGAAATCCAGCGAATACAGCACGGGGTCTTTTTCAATCCGCGCCTTGATGTGGCAAGCGACGGGCCGAATGATCCAAGCCAACCCGGTCACCGGCATCGGCGCGGGGGCGTGGGAAGTGCAAGCCCCGCTCTACCAAAAAGCAGGAAGCCAGCTAGAAACTGACTATTACGCTCACAATGAAATTCTGCAATTAGTGGCTGAGTACGGGCTGGTCGGCTGGGTTTTTCTTTTGAGTCTCGGCAGTTATCTCGTCTGGACGGCGTACAAAACCTGGTCAGACAAAACTTGCGAAGGCCAGCGGGAAGCGCCTTTGCGTGCGCTCACATTGGCCAGTTTGTTGGTATTTTTGTTGGTTAGCAACGCAGGTTTTCCGTGGCGCATGGCGACTACAGGCGCTTTGTTTGCGTTGAGTCTGTCCATTCTTGCCGCCTCGGATGTGCGCTTGGGTTTGGGCAAAGCTTTTTTATCACGCACCATTCAATGCAAGCAGCACTACACGTTGTGGGCCTTGTCCGCGACCGCTATTTGCACCGGACTCGCTTTGTACACGGCGCAGCAGGCCATCGCGTGCGAGGCCAAGCTGGTGCAAGCCATCAGAACAGCGCTAACTATCGCCCAATCAGGCCACCCCAATGACCCGCGCTGGGACAAAAGCAAGACTGAAATGCTGAAACTCATTCGGGAAGGCATCGCCATCAATCCCCATTACAGAAAGCTCACACCCATTAGTGCGGACGCCATGGCGAGTTGGGGTGACTGGGAAAATGCGACCTGGATATGGGAATCCGTCCTCGAATCACGTCCTTATATTGTGCTCATGCAAGCCAACGTGGCGCGTGGATACCGCCATGCAGGCGACTTCGCCAAGGCGCAGGCGTATCTTGATCGGGCCAAAAGCCTGCAGCCGACTGCACCCACGGTGATCGCATTGGAAATCGAGCTTCGGCGTCAATCAGTGATTCCATGAGCTTCCAAATTTCAGCTTTCAATACATTTTTGGTAAACCCATTCATCGACCTCTTTATTCCCTGCGTAAATACAACGTATAGGCGTTCAATTATCTAACCGACAAACTGGGGCCAGACCTGCGCATCGTGGCCCGGGTTGGTGGGCGAGACCTGTTTTAAAGGCCACATCAATCGGCGTAACGAACCTTGACATTGTTACCGGGGGCGTCACATAAAACGTCGGCTGGGTTGATGACTGGAGGTGCCACCGGTTTGCCCGAACGGTCGTGCAACCAAGTGTGCATCGCCTCCCACCACGAGCCTTCAACCAAAGGCGTCTTAGTGATCCAATCATCAGGATCATTCCAAGCTTGACCTTTTTCAGTGAGGCCCATTTGATAGCTGCGTCGGGCGTGACCAGGCTCTGAAATAATGCCCGCGTTATGCCCGCCTGCAGCCAGAATGAACGTCAACTGGGTATCTGTCAGCTGGTGAATTTTGTAAACCGACTGCCAAGGGGAGACGTGGTCGCGCACCGTGCCGACCACCAGCATGGGCGCCTTGATATCCATTAAAGACACGCCCACGCCGCCCACCCGGTAATGGCCTGACGCCAGCGCGTTGTTAAGAAATAGCGACGACAGGTATTCTGAATGCATCCGCTCAGGCAACCGTGTGACGTCAGCGTTCCAGCTCACCATGTCGTTGCCCGTCTCATCTTGGCCCAATAAATAGCGACGGGTGTTGCGTGACCAGATCAGGTCTTTTGAATTCATGAACTGAAAAGAGGCCGCCATCTGGCGACCTGACAAAAAGCCTGTGCGCGCCATCGCCTGATTCAAGGTGTTGATCTGGTCGTCATCAATAAACACGCCCAGTTCGCCCGGTTCGCTGAAGTCGGTCGAGGCGGCCAGCAGTGTCACCGTGGTCAGTTCCGGCAAGTTGCCCAAACCGATGACATCTTGCTGGCGACGGTGGCTATCGTGCCCCCTCAACTTATGGCGTAACTTCAAATCATCATGACCCAGCGCGGCGGCCACAATCGCCAAAAATGTACCGCCCAAACAGTAGCCGAGCGCATGAATGCGGCCAGCGCCCGTGTGTGTCTTGACAGCGGCCATGGCCTCCATCACGCCCAATTGCAGGTAGTCCTGCATCCCCACATCACGGTCGGCGGCCTCCGGGTTGCGCCATGAAATCATGAACACCGTGTGGCCTTGCTCCACCAGATAACGGACCATCGAATTCTTGGGCGACAAGTCCAGAATGTAGTATTTCATAATGCACGACGGCACAATGAGCAGCGGCTCGGGGTACACCTTTGAGGTGGTCGGGGTGTACTGAATCAGCTCGATTAAATGGTTGCGAAACACCACTTTGCCCGGCGTGACGGCCACATCTTTTCCTACTTTGAAATCAAGGGGCTTGATCGCATCGGCTGGCGTCTGATGACGCGCCTTCAATTGGGTCTGCAGGTCAGTCATGTAGTTTTTGTAGCCCTTCAGCCAGCTTTGACCCATAGAGGCAACGCCCGTCTTGAGTGCTTCAGGGTTGGTGAGGGCATAGTTGGAGGGCGATAACGCATCAAGTCCCTGGCTGATAAAAAAAATCACCATGTGCTGATTATGTGGAGACAGGCCCGCCACAGCGGTTGACTCGCGCCACCAGGCATCCGTTGCCTTGAAGCTTTCTTTCAAAGCATTGAACGGCCACTTCTGCCAACCCGCATCGCTGAAGCGCAGATCCATCTCGCGCAACGGTTTGCCTTCGGCATCAACGGGCGCGGGCTGCAAAGATTTTAAAAAGACCTGATGACCCAGCATCAAAGCGTGTCGCATCAACAACATTTCATGACCCGGCGAGGTCACCAAGTGCATGAGCCAATCAGCATAGGCCAAGGTTAGCGCGATGGGCGACAAGCCTTTATTGGCCTTGGCCCACAAGGTGTTGAAAGCCTCGTCAATGAGTTTGGCCGTTTCACGCTGACGTTCGGTAGGCTGCACGGGAGAAGTTAATTGATTCATGGCAAAGACCTTTAGGTTTTGCACAACTTTCCTGGACGTCGTGCATTGAGCGCCAAGCGTAGGCAAAAATAAAAAAGCGCTTTTTATCAAATATCAACAACAGACCCAAACGAACGACCGTGCCAAAATCCGGTAACCGTCAACTGGCCCAATACATATTTGGCCGGTCCTCCATCAATCTCTTTATTCCCTGCGAAAATACAAGCCATGTTTACTGGAATCATTACTGGCCTGGGGTGCATCGTCACCGCTCAGGCTTTAGGCAGCTCTTCAACCCACGGCAAGCGCCTCACCATTGCTTGCCCACCCGCCTTTTTGGACGATGTGAGCCTGGGTGACAGCATTGCCCTCAACGGGGCGTGCATGACCGTCACCACACGGGACGCCGCCCAGCAGCAATTTACGGTGGACATCTCTGCCGAGTCATTGGACAAGACGGCGGGTTTGACCCAAAACGGCACGATCAATCTTGAAAAAGCCTTGCGCGCCAACGACCGTTTGGGCGGTCACCTGGTGTCGGGTCACGTCGATGGCGTCGGCCAAGTGACTTACTTTGAGCAAGTCGGCGAAAGCTGGGCGTTGCGCTTATTGGCCCCCCCAACCCTGGCTAAATACCTCGCCTACAAAGGCTCACTCACGGTCAACGGCGTGAGCCTGACCGTTAACCGCATTCAGGATGTCGAGGGGGGATGTGAAGTCAGCATCAACCTGATTCCGCATACGGTTCAGAATACGGCGCTAGGCGCACTCACAGCAGGCTCGTCCGTGAATCTGGAGATTGACCTCATTGCTCGCTACGTTGAGCGGATGCTGACGACTGACCCGCAGTCACCCAACGCTCAACCGTTCACCCCCAACACTTACTGAAAGATATTTGCATGACCGCCCTCATTCCTGTGGCAATTTCTCCGGTTGAAGACATCGTGGCTGATATGCGCGCCGGGCGCATCGTAATTTTGATTGACGAAGAAGACCGCGAAAATGAAGGCGACCTCGTCTTGGCCGCTGACCACGTCACCGCAGACGCCATCAACTTCATGGCGCGTTTTGGCCGGGGTCTGATTTGCCTGACCCTCACCCGCGAGCGTTGCGAACGCCTGCACTTGCCGCCCATGACTTTGCGCAATGGCGACAAAAAAGGCACCGCCTTCACCGTCTCCATTGAAGCCGCTGAAGGCGTGACCACCGGCATCTCTGCCGCTGACCGTGCCCGCACCGTGCAAGCCGCTGTCGCTAAAAACGCAACGCCGGATGACTTGGTGCAACCGGGCCACATCTTTCCCTTGCAAGCTGTTGCGGGCGGTGTGCTGATGCGCGCCGGTCACACCGAAGCCGGTTGTGACTTGGCCGAGATGGCCGGTTGCTCGCCCGCTGCCGTGATCTGCGAAATCATGAAAGACGACGGCACCATGGCCCGCTTGCCCGATTTGCAATTATTTGCCGCCGAGCATGGCCTCAAGATTGGCACCATTGCCGACCTGATTGCCTACCGTAGCCGCACCGAGTCGTTGGTCGAAAAAGTCGGCACGCGCACCATCAACACCGCCTCGGGCGCCTTCACCCTGCACGCGTTTAAAGACAAAGCTTCCCACGAGGTGCATCTGGCGCTGGTCAAAGGCGAATGGCATCCTGATGAAACCGTTCTGACCCGCGTGCATGAGCCGCTCTCAGTGCTGGACGCTCTTGAAGTTGGACGTGTCATGCATTCCTGGAGCCTGGACGCCACGTTAGCGCGTGTCAGCGCGGAGGGCAAAGGCGTCGTGGTGTTGCTCAATTGCGGTGAAAGTGCGACCCAATTACTGGCCCAGTTTGAGGGCACGGCCCGCTCCAGCCATGGGCCTGAACGCGGGCGCATGGACTTGCGCAGCTACGGCATTGGCGCACAAATTCTGCGTGAATGCGGCGTGCGCAAAATGACGCTTATGGGCAATCCGCGCAAGATGCCCAGCATGACCGGCTACGGCCTGGAAATCGCCGGTTACCTTACAAAATAACGAAAGAAAAAACTATGTTTGGTGCAGACAAAGGAACACTGGATGTCACGAGCAGCCGCTTGAACGGCAAAAAGCTCACGATTGGCATTGTCCAAGCTCGCTTTAACGAGCCGATTACCAACACACTGACTCAAGCCTGCAAGGCTGAGTTGATGGCGTTAGGCGTTGCCGAAAAAAATATTGACTTGCTGCAAGTCCCCGGCGCGCTGGAAGTGCCACTCGCCTTGCAAGCGCTGGCTAAAAAACAAAAATACGATGCTTTGGTGGCGATTGGCTGCATTATTCGAGGTGAAACTTACCACTTTGAATTGGTGGCGAATGAATCCGGTGCAGGCGTGAGTCGCGTGGCACTCGACCATCAGTTGCCCATCGCCAATGCGATTTTGACCCCTGAAAACATGGAACAAGCCATTACCCGGCAAATCGAAAAAGGGCGCGATGCCGCGCGTGTCGCCATTGAAATGGCCAACTTGCTGAAAGAAATCAATGAATGATCTAAAACCCAACCCCATGGGCGTTCGCCCGCCCCGTCAAACCCGCACGGGACTGACCAGCACCGGTGCGCGCAAGGCGGGCAGCAAATCGGAGCGTTCACGCGCCCGCGAATTTGCGTTACAGGCTTTGTATCAAACACTGGTCGGCAAAAACTCCGTGTCTGACGTGGACGCGTTTACCCGTGATTTGGCCGGATTTTCAAAATGCGATTCCGTCCATTTTGATGCACTGCTGCAAGGTTGCACCGAACAAGCGCAGGCGTTGGATGCCTTGTTGGCCCCTTTGCTGGATCGTCGCTTGTTAGAGATTTCGCCGGTAGAACACAGCGTCATGTGGATTGGTGCTTATGAGCTTAAACACTGTCTGGATGTACCGTGGCGCGTGGTGCTTAACGAGTGCGTAGAACTGGCCAAAGAGTTCGGCGGCACCGACGGCCACAAGTACGTTAACGCCGTGCTCAACGGGCTGGCAAGCCAACTGCGTGCTGACGAAATGGCCGCTGACCGGATTAAAAATCGCGAATGAAAATCTCCCGCCGGGCACAACGGATTGAGCCTTTTTATGTGATGGAGGTCGCCAAAGCGGCCGCCACGCTGGCCGCTCAGGTGGCGCACACGCAGACGCCCATGATCTTTCTGAACATCGGCGAGCCGGACTTTACGGCGCCGCCGCTGGTGCAGGAAGCCGCGTGTCAAGCAGTGCGCGACGGCGCCACCCATTACACACAAGCCACCGGCATGATGGCGCTGCGTGAGCGCATCAGCGACTGGTATGGGCAGCGCTTTAACGTCAAAGTCTCGCCTAACCGCATTGTGGTCACGGCGGGCGCTTCGGCGGCTTTGCAATTGGCTTGTCTGGCGCTGATTGATTCGGGCGACGAGATACTCATGCCCGACCCCAGTTACCCGTGTAACCGGCATTTTGTCAGCGCGGCAGACGGCACGGCGGTGCTGATTCCAACCACAGCGGCGGAACGCTTTCAATTAAGCGCCGACAAAGTGCAAGCCGCATGGGGTGAAAAAACACGCGGCGTGCTGCTGGCCTCCCCCTCGAACCCCACCGGTACGTCCATTCACCCGGATGAATTACGCCGGATTCATGAGGTGGTGAGCCACAAAGGCGGCATCACGCTGGTTGATGAAATCTACCTGGGCTTGAGCTATGACGCGCAATTTGGTCAGACTGCCTTGGCACTGGATGACAACCTGATCAGCATCAACAGTTTCAGCAAATACTTCAGCATGACCGGCTGGCGGCTGGGCTGGATGGTGGTGCCGGAGCGCCTTGTGCCCGTGATTGAACGGCTGGCCCAAAACCTGTTTATTTGCCCCAGCACCATTTCTCAACATGCGGCACTCGCCTGTTTTGAGGCGGAAAGTCTGGCTGAATATGAGCGCCGCCGTGCCGAGTTCAAAGCCCGCCGTGACTACTTTATTCCAGCCCTGAATGCGCTGGGCTTGAACGTGCCGGTGATGCCTGATGGCGCTTTTTACGCCTGGGCCGATTGCTCGGGCGCCCTGGCCAAGTTGAAAATCAAAGACAGCTGGGATCTTTCCTTCGAGATCATGCAAAAAGCTCACGTTGCCGTCACGCCGGGGCGTGATTTTGGAACCGCCGACACGCATAATTTCATCCGCTTTTCAACGGCCAGTTCCATGGCGCAGTTGAAACAAGCCATCGAACGTTTAAAAGATTTTTTGGAAAATACACCATGAACCAAGATATGTCGATCCTCCATCTGGTACTCAACGCCAGTGTGGTCGTGCAATTTGTCATGTTGATATTGATTGGCGTTTCTATCTCCAGTTGGGCCGCCATTTTTCGCAAGCTGTTTGCCTTGAAACGGGTCAAGGCGCTTAACGACCGGTTTGAGCGCGAATTCTGGTCGGGCACCAGCATGAATGACTTGTATTCCGCCGCCGCCCAAAACTCCCGCGACTCCGGCCCGATGGAGCGTATTTTTGCCAGTGGGATGCGCGAATTTAAAAAACTGCATGAAAAACGCATCACCGATGTCAGCACCTTGATGGAAGGTGCTCGTCGGGCCATGCGCGCCAGCTTTCAGCGTGAAATGGATGTGGTGGAAACCAATCTGTCGTTCCTTGCCTCAGTCGGTTCAGTCTCGCCTTATGTCGGTTTGTTTGGCACCGTGTGGGGCATCATGCACGCCTTCACCGGGTTGGCCGCGCTGCAAACCGTGACGCTTGCCACGGTGGCACCCGGCATTGCCGAGGCCTTGGTGGCCACTGCCATTGGCTTGTTTGCTGCGATTCCAGCGGTGGTGGCCTACAACCGGTTTGCCCGGGATATTGACCGCATTGCGATTCGGCTGGAAACATTCACCGAAGAGTTCTCCAACATCTTGCAGCGCAATGTCAGCGCGCAGTCGGCCTCCGGCCAATGAAAGGCGTTTGATCATGGCATCCGTAGTAGGCAGAGGACGTGGGCGGCGAACCATCAACGAGATCAACATGGTGCCATTCATTGATGTCATGTTGGTGCTGCTCATCATCTTCATGGTGACCGCGCCCCTCATCACGCCCAGCATGATTGATCTGCCCAGCGTGGGCAAAGGCAGCAAGCAACCCGACCAGGTAATTCAAATCGTCATTGGCAAAGATGAATTAATCGAGATGAAAATCAAAGAAAAATCGATGCCTCTGGTTTTTAAAGACGTTGCCAGTGCAGTGAAAGCGGCCCAAAGCGGGGAGACAAATTCAGCCGTGGTCATCAGTGCGGACAAAAATCTCAAATACGAAACAGTGGTCAAAGTGATGGATGCCTTGCAGCGTGCGGGTGTGCAGCGTGTGGGCCTGTCCGTCCAGCTGGCGAACTAGAGGCCGCGTATGCACGCTGCAACCGATCGTCCTGAATTTACGCCGCCCCCCACGTCGGGCCTGATACGGTCGTTCGGTCTGGCTTTGCTGGCCCATGTTGTTTTACTGGGTGCCCTGACTTGGAGTGTGCATTGGAGAAGCGAGCCGGTAACGCTGACCACCGCTACGGCTGAGTTGTGGTCAGCCCTGCCACAACAAGCCGCCCCCAAGCTGATTGAAGTGCCGACACCGGTGATAGCGCCTGTTACGCCGCCGCCACCGCCCAAAAAAGCACCGCCTCCTGCGCCACCTTCAGCACCTGTGGCACCGCCTCCAAAGCCTGCGCCCCCCAAGGTTGAACCCAAGTTGCCGGACCCCGATATTGCCTTGGCGCGTGAGAAATTACGGCTAAAAAAAGAAAAACAGGCCGCACTTGAAAAACAACAAGAACTTGAGGAACAGCAGCTGGAGAAAAAGCGTCTGGAAAAAATAAAACAAGACAAGTTGCAGCAAGACAAACTAAATCAGGAAAAAGCCGCACTTGATAAAAAACGTTTGGAAGAAAAACGTGAGCAAGTTCAGCAAGAAAAAGACAGGCAAGTAGCGCAAGACAAGAAGAAAGCCGAGCAGGAAACCAAGCGTAAAGAAGCGGTTGCAGCCCAGCAGGAGGCCAAAAAACAAGAAATTGCCCAGCGGCAAGAAAACCTCAAACGCATCGCCGGACTGGCTGGGGCCAGCGGTGCGCCCGGCGCCACGGGGTCGGCGTTGAAATCGTCCGGGCCGTCAGCAGGCTACGCGGGCCGCATCGTCGCCAGCATCAAACCCAATATCGTATTTGCGGACGAAATTGTAGGTAACCCGATTGCTGAAGTGGAGGTGAGAACCAGTCCCGATGGCACCATTCTCAGCCGCAAGTTGACCAAACCCAGCGGCGATAAATCCTGGGATGCCGCTGTTTTGAGAGCCATCGACAAGACCGAGAAGATCCCGCCTGATACGGATGGGCGGGTGCCCCCCTCTTTGACTATCGTCTTTAGGCCGCGTGACTAAAACGCTTCAGGCGTGCGTCCCGCGCCGCCCCATGCCCTCGGCAATGAAGGTCAGCACCAGCGTGTTCAGGGAGACGCCCTCCGTCTTGGCGCGGGTAGTCAACTGGGCGTGCAGAGTTTTTGGCACGCGGGCAACAAACTTACCAGAGGCCGAGACAGGAGAAAAATCCGCAGCGCTCACCGTGGGTTTGGGCACCTCACGGCCCATATCAACCAATGCGCTTATCACGGCAATGAAAGCGTCACGCCCTTGGGCTACGGCCTCATCCACCGTAGCACCATCGGCCATGAGTCCGGCAAAGTCGGGCATGGTGAACAAAAAGCCGCCGCCGTCGGTTGCCGCAATGGGGCCGACCACGTAGCTGTACGCCTCAAACGGATAGGGCGGGCGGGCTTGGGGAATAGTTTTGACAGTCATCGTTCACTCCTTGAGTTGCTGCACTAGCGCGAGGAAGCGCTTGATATAGATGGGCTTGACCGGCTTGTGCGCAGGCACGGACAAGGTGTCCGCCAGTGCCGAATGGGAGAACACATGGTGGCTACCGCCGTGGTTGCGCACCTCCATACCGTACTGACGTACTGACGGGCCACCGTGAGCAACTGCTCTATGCGCCAGTCCAAGAGATTTTTGCGCATGGCGTCAAACAGTTTAGTCGCGGTGTTCATGGGTTAAATGATACTACAAGCAATATCATCTATCAACAAAATGACGTCCAAAAGAAAAGCCGCCGGGAGCGTTAAAACCACCACGGCGACCAGATCAGAGTTGACGCCTGATTCAAGCCCAAGGGCGCAACCTTTGGACGACTTCGCAATTAGTGCCTAAGAACCTGTTCACGATCTTTACAGGCTGCTGAAATACTTCAGAGACTCATCTTTTGAAAATTTTCGACCTCATAAAATTGCCTACAGGCTATTGTTTTCAAGTTCTTGAGGGGTAGGTCGTCACTCAAGAAGGCGGTTT
>CAIJRK010000013.1 GCA_903823025.1 uncultured beta proteobacterium | reverse complement strand
TTTTTGCGCTTCTTCAAGCGTTTGGGGTTTCGGGCTGGCTTGCCGTAGATTAATTTGCATTGCTATCAATTCTGACCTGTTTTTGCACAAATCCCGACAACACTATGAAATCAGTTGGGTAGTGGGGTGAACGCGTACGAAAGAAGACATTATTAAAGCAGGTTTGCCTGCAAAACAAGTCGCAATAAGTGCCTGTGCCATGCCTGCTGCCACCCAACGGCTTGTTCATTTTCTCTTCCCTCCTGTCGCCGAAACAGTTGAAGAACTCGTTGTCAATCAAGTAGTGGACGTAGAGGGGCATCTTGCACATCCTGGGCGGCTGCTCATAGCCTTGCAGCAGAGTATTAGCCCCTCTGATGTCAGCTTGGTTCTTGTTGGAAAGTTCTTGTTAAATCCGGAAGAGCGCGATTCAATAATTCAGACCCTTGCAGTCGATATCTGTCTTGAGTTTATCGTGCAGCTTGGCGACCTCGCAAGCTCGTTTGAGGGGCATGGCATTAACGACCTTGAGGGTCTTTGCATCTCGATTGCCCGCTTGGTTGACAAAGAGCCATATTTAAAGTGGTCCCAATCGCGTAACGACGTGTTCAGACTTCGTGCCGAGGATGTGGCAATACGGGCCATCAATAAAATTATTCAGGGCATTGACCAAAAGCATTCAGAGAAAATTGCTCAACTGATTATCGAGGATGGGCATTCGCTTTCCCTGGCCGCTGCGCTCCTGAGACAAAGTTATTTTTCGGATAACCAAAGGACTGACAAGCAACTGGTTGCCCCGGTTGCCAGCAAGGCACGCCTCGTGGAGAAATTTGCAGTCAACGTACTTGCTAGCGCTACAAACAACATGCTGTGGGCAACATCCAGCCCTGGTTCAGTACTGTGGATTTTGGGGCTTGCTGAACCAAGTTACTGCCGCAAGGTTTTTGCTGCCATAAAGTCCAACGACCCCACTCTGGATAGTTTCGCGCTGGAGTTCGTTAAACATAGCTTTGATAGCCACAAAGGACAAACCTATGCTTTGCCAAAAGAAGCTAAACAGCTCGTTGCTTATTGCCCCCTGGCCCAAGTTCGCAAGCATGCCATGCAGCGAGTATCAGACCCATCTTTGGAAAATCCAGCACGTGCAGCGTGGCGCTCTGTAGTGGAAGATAAATGTTTGTACGGCAAGGATGGGACCGAGCAAGATTGATTGCACCGTCAGTTTTACCACCGAGACGCTATCGGCACTTGTACGCCGCGGATTTCTGGCGACAGACTCTGCCTATGGCAAAGTGCGCTTTGCCGCACCGCGTCATGCGCTGCGGTTTTACTTTTCGGCCTTATGGCCAGAGGCCGAACAGGATGAGGCGGTGCTTCAGGCAGAGCAGGGGCCAGTCATGGCGCTGGCGGAGGTACGAAGTGCCCCAAGAAAGTGTGAGCTGCGTTAAATTCTTTGGCCGAACTGGTTGGACAGTGCAAAACGGCGGTTGGTAAATATGCGTGGATTCTGCTGCAATTTTGCTGCAATTGGGATGGCAAATTGAGGTAAGATACGGTAATTGAGGGTAAGCTAAGTCATTGATTTAAATGGTGTTTATGGTTTTACGAGTGCTGAAAAAACAGACTCTTAATCCGTCGGTCGACAGTTCGAATCTGTCAGGCCCCACCACTTTTATCCTTATAAAAAAGCACTTAGGCAATAAGCTCAAGTGCTTTATTTTTTTCCCGGTACAAATTTAGGCATTCGGTACAGTGCTCAGACTAAACACTGTACCGAGGCTCCATGCCCACTAGCGTCAAGACCCCCTCCGCCACTTGGAAAACCGTCATCCGAATGACTGGTTTCCCCCACTTGCATCAAAACATTCAGACTAAAAAAAGATGCTGAAGAAATGGGGAAATCATGAGTGAAATGAAGAAACGCAACATACACCTGCCGGCATTCAAGGTCAAAGTCGCTCTGGAAGCGGTGCGAGGGGTAATGACGATCAACGCGATCGGTCAGGCGCTCAATCTTGCAGTCGGATGAAGTCGCTCATGTGCCGCGTGCGTGACTTGCCTAGTGCAGATGCCCACGCTAAAACAGATATTCCAAATGTTGGGTACGGCATGTCTGCCTTCTAAAATCGCCTGATGAACGATCACAAAACAATTGCCACCCACAGTGGAAGCTTCCACGCCGATGACGTTTTTGGCGTTAGCGTCATCATGGGCGTATTTCCAGTACACACATTGCTTCGCACACGCAATAACGAGAAAATTGAGGCTGCTGACTTTGCCGTGGATGTCGGCGGCCTCTGGGACATTGAAACAGGTCGTTTTGATCACCATCAGCGCAGCTTCAAGGGCGCTCGCCCCGCCCGACTGGTTGATGGCGTGGAAACGGCTGGCGTCGGTTACGCCAGCGCAGGGTTGGTCTGGTCTGAGTACGGCGGTGCCTATATCAAGGCGTTGGCAAGCAGCCGTGGATTTGAGCTCGATACGCAAGCCATCGCAGAGATCGCGCACTCCATCGACACGTCTTTGGTGCAGTATCTGGACATCGTGGACACCGGTCAGGGTGACGTCGCCCCCGGTATTTTTGGGTTATCGGCTTTGATCGCGCAGCTCAATACCCACTGGATGGAAGAAAAAGGGCTCGATGCAGGGACGAAAGCACAACTTCAGGAAAACCGTTTCCGCGAGGCGATGGCCATCACCCGCAAGTTACTCGATAGCGCCATCATCAAGAAAGTAGCGCAACTCTGCGCCATGGACATCGTCCGCCAAGCTCCGAAATTGTTGAATGGCAAAGTGCTCCACCTTCAAGAAGGCGGTATGCCCTGGACGCGCGTGGTGGTGGATGAAATGCCCGAGGTTTTGTTTGTTATCTATCCTGATTCAGATGGGGATCAATACCAAATCAAGACCGTTCCCGTGGAGCCTGGATCATTCGTTGCCAGAATGGACTTGCCAAAGGGTTGGGCGGGGCTGCGGGATCAGGAACTTTCCGCAGTGACGGGTGTGCCAGGCAGTGTTTTTTGCCACATGAACTTGTTCATTGGGGGCGCTAAAAGCCTGGAGGGCGCCATTCGTCTGGCTGAGTTGGCGCTTCAGTAATTAAGTGGTGAAAGAGTTATGTGCCTGATCGCTTTTAACTGGCAGCCCCAAGCGCGCGTCCCGCTCATCATCGCCGCCAACCGCGACGAGTTTTACGTGCGACCGACCCATGCCTTGCATCGCTGGACGGAGCAGCCCATCGTGGCGGGCAAAGATTTGCAGGCGAATGGTACATGGCTGGGTGTGAGCCTCAATGGACGCGTCGCAGCCCTCACCAACTACCGCGATCCATCCCAAAACCGACTGGGAACTCCTTCGCGTGGCGATATCACCGCCGCGTTCTTGACCGGCTCCGATACTGCCGAGCAATACCTGGCAGCACTCGCCTCGCGGGCACACGCCTACAACCCCTTCAATCTGCTGGTATTTGATGGTCTGTCCTTGATGGGCTTTGAGAGCCGCCATCGGCGTGCGTTCAAACTGCCCGAAGGTGTCAGCGTTGTATCCAATGCCGATTACAACGCGCCTTGGCCCAAAGTGACCCGTTTGCGCGATGGTTTCACGCAAGCCCTGAAGCAAAACAATTTTGAGAGCGAAAGCGCGGCTAACCAAGCTGGCATCAACGCCTTGTTTACGCTCTTATCTGATCGTCGGACGGCACCAGACGAGACGCTCCCCCAAACCGGTATCCCGCTTGGGCTGGAAAAGGCGCTCTCGGCCGAATTTATCCACACGCTCGACTACGGCACACGGGCCAGTTCCGTGGTGCTGGTCGGACGGAACCGTGCGGACTTTGTGGAGCGCAGTTTTGATGTCAATGGCTTCGCAGGCGAAATCCATCAACGAATTGATTGGCATCGTCGCGATTGAATCTGGGATTCACCCCCTGTCGGGGGCGTGTTGGAAGTCGCATTATGATGAACCATGTTCAAAATTTACTGGACCGATGCCAACCATGAAGCTTGCTCTGAAAACGAAGAGCGGCTCACGAACGCGCTAGAACTTGTCAAAGAAAAACGCAACGCTGGCTATTCGTTCGTGACCCTGGTTGCCGAGGATCCAAACCAGGTTGGAAAACCTGGCGTGGATGCCGTTGTGAATGGGCACACACCAGACGGCCACGTCTACGAATGGTCAAAGGCCGGTCGCGCCGGCAAGCCTCGCAAACACGACAAGATTGTTGTCATCAAAGATGACTGACGGCTAGTCAGCTTGGCTCCACCGACCAGAAGCCGGACACACAGTGGCCCGTACGCCATTCAGCCAGACTTGTTCATCATCCAGAAGCAACGAGGTCGTCGGGTCGAGATCAAAGGCGATTCCAAGTGCGTGGCCAACATTGACATTCTCGATAGGAAGCTCCCAGGTCAGAAATATTTGGATGCAATCCCGGTCACCGGAGAAGTCGGCCGCATGAAAGCCGCTGCTGCGGCGCTCAATGACGGCGTGCGGTTGGCCAGTATCGAAGATCACCACCGTCCCTCTGGTCAAGTGGATTCGATGACCTGTCACTGGGAAATGCAAGTCCAGACCCCGATCCTCGCTCAGGAAGAGATTGCAAAAGGCCATCCCGCCATAGTGTTCGGCGTCATGGTGGTACTTGGCACCCCGGCAGGCCATCAGGGCGACGTCACTGGCGGCAAGCACCTCTTGCAGCCCGAGTGTGCGCATCCAACCGGACACCGCCTGAACACACTGGCCGTAGCCCGGCCACCGCGCACGCGCTCGCGGCAAAGGCAATGCCTCTACGTCGCCGGGTTCCAGGTTCAAACGTAGCGAGATATCTCTTTTCCAATCTGCTGTCAGCCTTGCCGGGGGCGCAGGCACGTCGACCGTGCCGGATAGTACGATGTCACTCACGCTTCGACTGCGGATGACTTCGCCACACCAGTAATAAGAAACAGGGCGCGCTGCCATCGCCTCACTGCAGGCGCTGCAGAAGGTCCAGGGTCGGATAGCCGTCTGCTGGCAGGCCCAAGCTGCGCTGGTATTGACGAAGGCCGCGCTGCGTGGCCGGTCCCATGATGCCGTCGGGCGTGCCGCTGTCGAAGCCACGGATATTCAACGCCGTCTGCAACGCCAGCAACTGGCTGCGCGAAAGTAGCTGCAAATCACGCGGCCAGAATGCTTGCGTCGCGGGGCCACCAGCCATCTGTTGTGCCAGCAGGCCGACAGCGAGCGCATAACTGGTCGAATTGTTGTAGCGCAGGATCGTGCGAAAGTTGGGGCCGACCAGGAAAGCTGGCCCGCGCGCGCTGGCTGGAAGCAGGATTGAGCTGTCGGCCAAAGTCGGCAGCGGCGCGCCGTTCATCGACTGCACACCGTCGTTCGACCATTGGGTCGTCGCCTGCCGAACGTCGGCATCGGCGCGCGCGTAATCAAATCCCGGCGGCAAACGCACTTCAAGCCCCCACGGCTGGCCAGCCTGCCATCCAGAACTGGCCAAAAAGTTGGCGGTTGAAGCCATCACATCGGGCCGACTACCCCAGATATCGCGTCGGCCATCGCCATCGGCATCGACCGCATAGGCCAGAAAGTTCGATGGCAGAAACTGTGTCTGGCCCATCGCACCGGCCCACGAGCCGATCATCTGCGCGCGGTCGATGTCACGGTTCTGCAGAATTTTTAATGCGGCGAGCAACTGGTCGCGCGCCCACGCCTCGCGTCGGCCCTCGAAACCAAGCGTCGCCAAGGCGTCGATGGTCGGGATGTCGCCCACAAAACTGCCGTAATTGCTTTCCATGCCCCAGATTGCAACAAGTATCTCTGCCGGGACGCCGTAGCGCGCGGCTATGGGCTGAACAACGGGGCGCAGTTGCAGCAGCTTATCCTGACCACGGACGATTCGCTGCGTTGACACCGCGTTGTCGAGGTAGTCCCATACAGCGCGGGTGAACTCGGGCTGCGCCCGATCCAACTCGATGACACGGGGAATGACGTGGACGTTGTTGAATGCAATTTGGAGCGTTGCCTCGTCGATGCCGGCTGCGCGTGCGATGGTGCGGAACTCGGCCACCCAACGGGAAAACTTCTGGCTGTGTTCGACCTCGTTGGATTCGACTTGTATCGGGTTAGAGCCGACCGTCGTTGGCGCTGGTGTTTTGGTTTCGATTGATGGTGTGGCGGCGCAACCCGCCGCCGCGAAGATCGCTAACAGCACGAGAACAAGCCAGTAGCGACGTGACGCTGGAAAACGGAAAGGTGTTTGCATACGGCTCATTTTCGTCGTTTTAATGGCAACGAGACACCAGAGATATTTTGGAGCGATTGGCCCACGCGTTAGGACACAGCGCGGCATTGGCGGGCATCCATACAGTGACCCCGACCGGGGCGCAATTGGCGAAAGACCCGGTTGCCGCACGGGCCTTGTTGGCCCAAGCCTGTCAGCAAACTACACGCGAATTCAAGGCGCAAGCCATCATTCTGGGCGGTGCTGGTTTGGCGGGCATGGCCGCAGCGATTCAGTCGCAAGTTGATGTGCCTGTGATTGACAGTGTGCTGACGGGAACGCGCCAAGCGCTGCAGCTGGCCAGTTTGAAATCGTCCGGCGGCTCAGAATTAATTATTCCGAATCAAGGACTCAACTTATGTCACGTCTTCGCATCACGGCTGCTGGCCTCTCTTTTATAGCTAAACCCCATCCAAAGACGTTGTGAAGAAATCTGAAATTGGCTACAGTGCCCCGTTTTCTGACTCTTTTTAGATTTTTATCGACACGGGCATCCCAAGACTTGTCATCAGGTTCAGTGCAGACGCACTGAATCACGCCTGCGTCTTTTACTGTGCCAAAGCGCGTGCTTTCATGCCGTTGCCGATGAGGCCCTTGTAGCGCTGGATGGCCGCTGGGCAAGCCGTAGTTGGTCTTTTTTTGCCAACCGATTCGCCTGTCCTCTTCAATGACGCGGATGCCCGTTACGTTGCGTGTCTCCTGCGCGCTGGCTTGTGCGGTGGCACCGACTACTTGGACCTCTGGCGGGCACCCGTGTTTTTCCTGCTGCCACTCGTCTTTGCCGTAGACCTTCAGTCCGGTGGCGTCCACCATCACAAAGCTGCCAGGCGCCAACGCTTGGCTCAGAGCACATGGCGGGGTAGCTCTATGGCACGTTTGGAGATGCTGCTTCAGTAAACCAGATCGTCAGGTCGCCGCGCCGCCGCAAGGCCGCGTTGTATTCGGGCCAGTGGGTCACCTTGGAGTTGGCAAGACCGCTGCAAACGGCTGGATTGAGATTGAGGACCAAGGCGGCGGTATCAATGCCAAAGAAATGGCGCTGATTTTTGACAAGTTCAACCGCAGTGACAGCGCCCAGCGAATGAAGCAGGCGTCATTTCGCCCAGTTGCCCGGTGCGGGACTGGGCCTGTACGGGGTGCGCACCATTGCCCACAGTCAAGGCGGTGAAATCGACATTGAATAAGCGCTCATAAAAAATCGGCTATTGTGGGTGAGCATGTCCTAAGTTCGGTGGATTGCACGTAGTGGTCGGTCAACCACCCCGCCTTAAAAGGCGAGGCTTGTAAGCTAACTACTTAAAAGCACGAGGTTGTCCAGACCCAGTGGCCGCAAGGCTACTACTAGACAGTCAAGTTGATTTATAAATATCACCTAAATTTTTCTGTTTGGCAATTTTTGATGGCTTTGTCGGGGATAGTCGCCAAAACACTTCAAAACTGCCATGCTTCAAAGTCCATCGCCCACCAACAGCATCAAACTCAGTGATGACGAGCACGATCATCTTTTCGCCCTCATCCACAAAGGGGTGAACAGCGCACGCGTGATCACCCGCGCACGCATCTTGACCAAACTTGCCCAGGGCCACGCCAACCA
>CAIJRK010000012.1 GCA_903823025.1 uncultured beta proteobacterium | reverse complement strand
GGGGTTTCGGGCTGGCTTGCCGTAGATTAATTTGCATTGCTATCAATTCTGACCTGTTTTTGCACAAATCCCGACAACACTATGAAATCAGTTGGGTAGTGGGGTGAACGCGTACTAATTTTTAAATATTTTTGATTCTCTGCGAGTACATTTCAATATTTTGATTTGGATGGCTAGGGCCTGTTCGGAAAGTTCAATGAATCCACTTCATGATGCCGGCGATGTGCACAAAGCCCAGGTAGCGGGTGTCAAGCTTGTCAAAGCGGGTCGCCATGCGACGAAAAACCTTCATGCGCTGAAAGAGGTTTTCAACCAGATGGCGGGCTTTGTAGCGCTCCTTATCCAGGGGGCGTTGTATCTTTCGGTTGGCCTTGCTGGGGATGATGACCTGCATGCCTTGCGCTTGCGCACTTTGGACAATCTTGTCTGAGTCGTAGGCTTTGTCAGCCAACAAGGCCTCAGCCTTCAATCCTTCAAGCAGTTCGGGCATTACTTTGGCGTCGTGGCGTTGGCCTGGGGTGAGTAAAAAGCGCAACGGGTTGCCCAGTGCGTCACAGACGGCATGAACTTTGGTGTTGAGCCCCCCGCGTGTGATGCCAATGGCTTGGGGAGCGCTTGATTTGCGGGCACCGGCTGAGGCTTGGTGTGCCTTGCAGCAAGTCGAGTCCACCATCACCTCCTGCAAGTCGGGCTGCTGCACGCCTTGAAACAGGCGTTTGAAATGACCTTTATCGCACCAGTAGGCGTAGCGCTGATACACCACATTCCACTTGCCCAGGCGCTCGGGCAGGTCACGCCAAGGAGCACCCGTGCGAGCCATCCAAAGCAGGGCATTGAAAAACGTCCTGTGCGCCCCGCCGGGGCGGCCTTTGCAAGGTGCCAGCAAAGGGGTAATTTGTTCCCACTGTTCATCAGTGAAGGTATGGCGTGCTAAAGCACGATTCCCCCCAGATTGTCTGGCAGTCAGTGTGCATCTGACTTTCCGAACACGGCCTAGAAGGTCAAGTGTCATGTCCAGTTGTCCCCGTTGAAAGAGGTTCATCGTCAGCGGGATGCAAAACCAAAGATTGACCAATCAAAGATCGAAACACCCAAATAACTTCTTGTGCTAAAAAACACTACATTTTGTTTAGGCAATGTTTTTGATGTGGGCTTCAGCATTGGTGGACTTTCCAGTGACCTCCATTTGCTTGGTGTCCCAGAATAGAACCTGCGCACTCACCATCTCGATGAAGAATTCCCAGACGTGGATCTGGGCCAAAGATGCCTTAACAAGATATTTATCGTGTGCAACGTGGCTGGCACGTCGTCCGAATGGCAGGTTCAGCCTGCGATGACAGGCCGCTTTGGGCACGAAGCTGATCGCCGCGAACGGCTGCTGAACGGCACCAAAAATCATCCAATTGACTTTCATCCGTAGGATGTGCTCTCATTCTGGGCACACGTAAAAAAGCCTGCCTCGAATTGAGGCAGGCTTGAACAAGACATCTTGAAGAATTGCCTTTATGATTTTCAACGAACACCCTTAACGTTCGGGGGAGAAAAGTCCCATGTTAGGGGGAGACCCCAGTCATGGTTAGTCGCGACTTATGGGGGTCAAGTTGCGACTTATGCGTCAACTCACCCATCAATTTCAACACTCACCCGCACTGTCCTACATAGCCACAAGCGGTACAGAAATCACAGCCGTCTTTGTGAATAACCGTGGGGTTGCCGCACTCTGGGCAAACTTTGCCCGCCATGGTGCTCGGTGTCGTCTGATTTTTGGGCGTGTCGAGTACGCCCATTTCACGCAGCGGGAAGCCTTCCTCGTCCAGCACGCCCAGCATCGCGTAGCGGTGAATGATGAGACGCGCCACGTAAGCCACCGTGGACGGCCACGTTTGCTGACGGCGTTCGCCATGCGGCAAGCCCGGCACAAAGGCCATGAAATGCCCCAAGGGTTCAGCGTAGTTGAGCAACTTGCGCAACTTCATGCCGATCCAGGCCGGATCAATCACGCGCATGTCTAGCGACAGCAGTCGGGCCAAGCCATCAAGGGCACGCGGGTAGTTGCCTGAAAACCCGACCGCGCAAGGCCGCGTGACCAAAGCGCCGTCATGGCCGGGCAAATTGACCTCTTTGAGTGTGACGGTGAAAGCTTCGCCTGTGGCGGGGTTGTCCACATCCACGGTCCAGGCCAGTGTGCCAGACGGGCCGGTTTGTGGCTCGCCCCGGCTGAACATGGCGTCCATCACGGGGGTAGGCACCTTCGTATCGGTGTCGGCCAGCGCTTTGAGCTGGTCGCAACGCCAGCGAATCACCGCAGCCGTGGCGGCCACCACGCCGGGAAACAAACGCAGTTCCCCGTGAGGGGGGAACGGCATTTCAAACGCGTGTTCTTCGGCCACGGTGGACAAGGCGTCCAATTTGAGTTGCAGCCACGCGGGGTCGTTGGCACGCAAATCCATGGAAAGCGTTTTGGCGAGTGCGCCCAAACCGCGCGGTTGTTCGGCGCCATTCACCCAGACTTCAAAGGGTTGTGGTGCGCTACCTTCTTCAGGGGCGAGTTCGCCCACGAACAGCGCGAAATCCCCAAAAGGATGGTGAACCATGAAGGTCCAGGCCGGGTTGCCCGCTGGTAATTCTGGCCGACTTGGCCAACGTAGAGAGGAAAGCACGGGGGCGGGCAGTCGTTCCAGAAACAAACGTTGATTGGCGCTGTCAATCTGCAAAGGCGCTGCCGGGGCAGGCGCAGACGTGGGCGTCAGGCTCAGCACCGACCCCAGTATTGAATTAGGCCGGTACGTGGCCAAGCCTTTCAATCCCGATTGCCATGCCTGCCTATACAAGTGCTGAAAGTCGTCATAAGGATAATCCGCTGGCACGTTGACGGTTTTTGAAATGGCTGTATCAATAAAAGGCGCGACGGCGGCCACCATGGCTTCATGGGCTTGCGCGCTCATCTCCAGCGCCGTGACAAAAGCGGGCGTCAGCGCCGCCTCTTCTCCGCGCAGGTGGCGATAAAGACGCCAGGCGTGATCTTCGACTGCGTATTCTTTGAAACTCCCGTTAGGCATCCGTTTTTTGCGGGTGTAACGCCAGCTGAACGCCGGTTCGATGCCGTTGCTGGCGTTGTCGGCAAAAGCGAGGCTGATGGTGCCGGTCGGTGCAATCGACAGCAGGTGCGAATTGCGAAGGCCGTGGGTGCGAATGCGTTCTTTCAGGGCGGGGGGCAAGCGCGAAGCAAAGGTTTGTTTGTTGAGGTACAGATCGGCGTTAAACAGCGGGAAAGCACCGCGCTCGCGGGCCAGTTCAACCGAGGCCTCGTAGGCGGTGTCGCGCATCAATTCGGAAATTTCTTTCGCCATGTCACGCGCCTCTGGCGTGTCGTAACGCAGGTTGAGCATGATCAGCGCATCGCCCAGGCCGGTGTGACCCAGCCCCACGCGGCGTTTGCTGCGGGCTTCTTCTTGCTGTTGCGGCAGCGGCCACACGGTCACGTCCAGCACGTTGTCCAACATGCGGGTCGCCACGCGCGCGACTTCGGCAAATGCGTCACGGTCAAAGTGGGCATTGTCTTCAAAGGGGTTTTCTATGAAACGGGTCAAGTCAATGGAGCCGAGGCAGCAGCAGCCGTAAGGGGGAAGTGGCTGCTCGGCGCAGTTATGCACGAGCAGGCCATTGGCGTCGAACGCGTGGACATCGGCGACGGTGACGTCAAAGACCGGTTCAATGCCATCGTCGTCAATCGACGCCACGGTGGCCACAAAACGCTCACGGTTCAAACACCGTTTGTATTGGGTCAACAGGAAGGCCAGTCGCTCGGACTTGGCCGTGTCGGCAAACCCGATGCGATCCGCGAAAAAAGTCAGATTATCACCACTGACCACCAGTTCATGCTGAGCTTGCTGCGGATAGTCACGTTGACCACCTTGGCCATCCGGTAATAAGACGAATCCGGCAGGGCGGCGCTCGCGGTAAATCGTGCTGGCCATGCCTAGGCGTAAAAGAATGCGCTGGGTTGCCTCAAGCAAGCCAATGTCCGCTTGACTCAGGCGCACGCTCACCCCTTTGTCTTGCGATCCCTGCACTGACCCATCGGCATCAAACAGGCCGCGCAGCAGGCTGCGGCAGAAGTCCGAAGAACAGGCTTCCATTTGCGCCGTGAGGGTCTTGCGCTTGGGGGTCGCGCCGAGTTTGAAAGCCAGATTGCGTAGCGCAACAGACGCCATCCGACATTCACCCCGGGCTGAAATCGGGCGCTGCCAACCGCAAAAATCACTGCGATGCGACAGGGTGCTCATCGCTTGTTCTGCCGCTTGCATGATGCCGCTGGCGCTGTGGCTTTCCGTGTGCACGTCGCTGCCGACCACGCGCAGTTCCGGTGCCCAGACCGACAAAATTGCTTTCTCTTGGGACAGGTAACCGTCGCCGATGAGCAGTCCCAGAAGGTAGCCTTCTTCGGCGGTGTGCGGCCCCTCCCAGCCTGCCAGTCCACGGTGATCATTGAGTACGATTTCATCGCCCGGCACCAGGTCGCCTGCCGCACACCAGTCGCTGTGAACCAGGTAGCGCGTGCGTTGCACCACGCGGCGCACCGGGTGGTCATCGGTCAGGCGCAAAGAATGCCCTTCCTGCGTGCGCAAGCGGCGAACCGGTTTAACGCCGGTGGCAAAAAAGCCGTCGGATTCCGTATGATGCGGTTTGCCATCCACAAGGGCCACGAACGCTTCGCCAATGAGGTCATTGACTTGGCGGGCACCGTCCGCTGTCATCACCCACGTGTCGGCGGTGACGCAAGGATTGGTGCTGGCAATGGTTTCGCAATACGACAAGTTGTTGTCGCGGTTGATGTGGTCCAGAAACAAAACACCCGGTTCGGCGTGATCATAGGTGGAGCGCATGATTTGATCCCACAACGCACGCGCTTGCAATCGGCGGTAAACCCACAATCCGCTGTCTTTGTCCTGGTAAGCGCCTGCCGCTTTTTGGGCTGTGCCCGGTTCAGCCCGATGAACCAGCGTGAACTCGCCGTCTTGTTGCACCGCTTCCATAAAGGCGTCGCTAACCCCCACGGAAATGTTGAAGTTTTTCAAATCGCCAGTGTCTTTGGCGTGAATGAATTCTTCAATGTCCGGGTGATCGCAGCGCAACACGCCCATTTGTGCGCCACGCCTTGCCCCGGCGGATTCGACTGTTTCGCAGGAGCGGTCAAACACGCGCATGTAACTTACCGGGCCTGAGGCGCTGCTTTGCGTGCTGCCGACCCATGCGCCACGCGGTCGGATGCGTGAGAAGTCATAGCCCACGCCACCGCCACGGCGCATGGTTTCAGCAGCTTCGGTGAGCGCGGTGTAGATGCCGGGGTGACCCTCTTCCATGTGGGAAATGGAGTCACCCACGGGTTGCACAAAACAATTGATCAGCGTAGCCGCCAGATCGGTGCCAGCGGCAGATTGGATGCGTCCGGCGGGCAAAAACCCGTTTTGCAAGGCTTGCAAGAATTTGGCTTCCCATTGTTTATGATGCGCTGGTGATTCGATGTCAGCCAATGCACGCGCAACCCGTTGATTGACATCAAGAATTGTTTTCTCGTTCCCCTTGCTGTATTTTTCAAGCAACACTTCTTGGCTGATTTGTTGCGGGGGTAGGGCTTTTGCAAGCGGTTTTTGCATTCGTTCAGAGTTTTTTTGCGACATCACGGATTCCTTAAAAGTGCGCTGGAAATGGTACAGCGGCGGGTCTTAACAATCCTTGATGCAGTGCAAGTAGCAAGAGACAAGAGGCATCCATGTCACCCTGCCTGTCAGGGTTGACTGCTGAAAAACAGATTTTTGGGTAGCAAGCATTTCTCCCCGGTACTGCAAAGTCAGGGTTATTTACAGGTGGCACACACGGACGTGACAGGTACGCCACCAAAGCAAAGAATGCCCCACATTCCACGCTCGACCTCCCCGGTCTGAAAATCGGGGTTTCACGCAAAATTTTGATGAAACATTTAATCACGCTCGCCTTTGTACTGACCACCTCGTTGGGCGCTTTGGCCGAAACCGTCGGTGATGTCAGCACCACATTCAAACTGTTAAGCCCCAACGACAAAATTGTGGTGGAAGTATTTGATGACCCTGAAGTGGGCGGCGTAGCCTGCTATTTGTCACACGCCAAAACCGGCGGCTACAAAGGTGCCTTGGGGTTAGCTGAAAACACGTCTGACGCCGCCGTAGCTTGCCGCCAAGTCGGCCCGATCTCGTTCAAGGGAAAAATCGCGGCACAAGACGAAGTGTTTAGCGCCCGCTCATCCATTCTGTTCAAGCAAGTGCGCGTGGTGCGCATGGTGGACAGCAAACGCAATACGCTGGTCTATCTGGTGTATTCCGACAAGCTGATTGATGGCAGCCCGAAAAACAGCGTGACGGCCGTGGCCGTGCCCGCTTCGCAGCCGATACCGGTGAAGTAAACGGGCAGATTCAAGCATCTTTCGCATTGAAATTTTTGCACTGAACAGCTGATATTCCACACAGGAAGCCGATCTTTCCGACTAAAGAGCCGCTTTGCCAATTTTCTTTTCCATTGGAAAGTGCATAACATCCGTGAACAGCTTAAAAGTTGTGATGAAGGCTAATTCGGATTTATCAAGTAAGCTGCGGGCGCTTTTTGGTGCTGTGTCAATCTGTTCCAATCTGTTTTTTTAAGGTGTTAAAAATGAAAACTTTGTTTAAAGGCCTTGTGGTCGGTTTGTGCGTTCTAGCTTTGAACGGGGTGGCCTTGGCCGCCGACAAGGGCACCGCTGAAGAAGCGGTCGCGATGGTTAAAAAAGGGGTTGCTTTTGTCAAAGCCAATGGCAAAGAAAAAGCCTTTGCTGAAATCAGCAGCCCGACCGGTCAATTCAAAGACCGTGATCTGTACATCATGGTGTACGACATGAAGGGGATCAACCAGGCGCACGGTGCCAACCCTCGCTTGATCGGCAAAAACCTGCTTGAAATCAAGGACGTGGATGGCGTCTATATTGTCAAAGGCCTGATTGCTGTCGCTCAAAAAGGATCCGGCTGGTTCGATTACAAGTGGCCCAATGCCGCGACTAAAACAGTCGAGGACAAGTCCACTTATGTTGAAAAAGTGGATGACGTGTTGATTGGCGTCGGCATTTACAAATAAAACCCGTTATTTCCATGTATTTGAATAAATTGCGCATTGGTCTGCGTTTGAGACTGGGTTTTGGCCTTGTGCTGGCGCTGCTCATCGCTGTGGTGGTGGGCGATACGGTGCGCAGTGCCCAAAACAGGACACATTTGTTTGAAGGATTGGCCGCCGTCAGCGCCAAAGTGCGCTTGACCACCACCATGAAGAGCGAGCAGCTTGAAGGCGTGATCTCCATTCGCAGCATCAGCTTGCAAGCCGAGGTTAGCGCGATGAGTGCGGAAGAGGAAAAACTCAAACTGCATCGTCAGCGATTTTCTGAAGCGCGTGATCAATTGATGGCAATGGGCATCACCGAGACGGAAAAAACCATCTTTGCAACGATTGCCCGGCTCGACAAAGACCTGGAGCGACCCACGAAAGAGGCGATTGCCCAGGCGCTGGCTTTTGACAGCGAAGGCGTCGCCCGCATTCTTGCCACCCGCATTGACCCGGTTTATCAACAAGTGCTGGCCGAGATCAACAAGTTGGTTGAGCTGCAACAAGTGGTGGAACAAGACTTTATTCAACACGCCACAGAGGCCGCTGAGCGCTTGAGTTATTGGTTAATGCTGAGTGCCGCTGTGGCCGTGGTGGTGGGTGGCGTGCTGGCCTGGGCCATTACCCGCAGCATCACGCAGCCGCTGGATAACGCGGTACAGGTGGCGCGTCGCGTGGCTGACGGCGATTTGAGCACAGACATCAGCGTGGATTCAACGGATGAAACCGGCGAATTGATGCGTGCCTTGAAAGACATGAACGCCAGTTTGCTCAAGACCGTGCAACAAGTGCGCAGCGGCACCGACAGCATGGCGAGCGCGTCCAGCCAGATCGCAGCGGGAAATCAGGATTTGTCGTCGCGCACTGAACTGCAAGCCAGTTCACTTCAAGAAACGGCATCGTCAATGGAGGAGCTGACCAGCACCGTCAAACAAAATGCCGACAACGCGCAGCAAGCCAATGTGTTGGCTCAATCGGCGACAGCAATCGCCATCAAAGGCGGGGATGTGGTGGCGCAAGTGGTGAGCACCATGGGCGCTATCAACACCTCGTCAAAAAGAATTGTTGACATCATCAGCGTGATTGACGGCATTGCTTTTCAGACCAACATTCTGGCTTTGAATGCGGCCGTGGAGGCGGCGCGCGCGGGCGAGCAAGGCCGTGGTTTTGCAGTGGTGGCCACTGAAGTCCGAAGTCTGGCCCAGCGCAGCGCCGCTGCCGCCCGTGAAATAAAAACACTGATTGATCATTCAGTCAGCAACGTTGAGACCGGCAGTGCATTGGTCACGCAGGCCGGGAGCACCATGCAGCAAGTGGTGACCAGCATCCAGCGCGTGACCGACATCATGGGCGAAATCACCGCTGCCAGCAGCGAGCAAAGCGCGGGCATTGCGCAAGTCAACCAAGCCATCGCGCAGATGGACACGGTGACGCAGCAAAACGCAGCCCTAGTTGAAGAGGAGGCCGCCGCCACCGCATCGTTGAACAACATGGCGGCTAATCTGGCGCGCGTAGTGAGTGGCTTCAAACTGGAGATAAACGCCAGCTCGACAGTCAGCCACTTTGAAGAAAACAAGGCGCCGTTGATACGCCTTACTTGATTCTTCAATCCTGCAGCCGGGCGTCCAGCCAGCCGCGCAGGCTGTTGATAAACGCCAGCGCCTGCACACGCGGCAAGTCTTCAACCCGCACGCAGGCTTCAACCAGTCGGTGCGTGTGCAAATAATGGGCGCGTGCGATGCCATCCAGCAGACCACAGCGCAAGGGTGGTGTCACCCAGCGGCCTTGCAGCAGCAGGGCCACATTGCCCCGCGTGCATTCGGTGATCTCGCCGTGGCGGTTCCATAGCAGCGTATCAAACACGCCGGGAGTGGTGGGCGCAACGGCCTCGTAGTGTGCGCGCCGCGTTGTTTTGAAACGGACAAACTCGCTATCGGCGGCTTCAAAGGCCGTCTGGCCCAGTTGCAAAACAACATGGGTCGGGGACATCGGCAGGGCCATTACTTGCGCACTGGGTTCGCCATGGGCCGCGAGCAGCAAGCGCACGCGCCACAGCCCCTTGGGATGCGTCAACACACAGTGCTGTAAGGCCTGCGCTATTTGCTGCGGCCTAAAAGGATAGCCAAAATGCGCGGCAGCCCGCGCCATACGTGCCAAGTGTGCCGGGGCATCACGCCAATGACCGTCTTCAAGACGCAGGGTTTCCAGCAGTTCAAAAGGCTGGCTGGCGCGTTCCAGAAAAGCACGTTTGTGACGCCACTCCTGCCACTCGTCATTAGCCGTCGCATCGGCGGTAATGCCGCTGCCAATGCCGCAACGCGCACGGGTGGCGCGTACCGTCACGGTTCGGATGGCGACATTGAAGGTGGCATGGCCGCCGGGGCGCACCACGCCAATGGCGCCGCAGTAAATGCCGCGTGGCTGTGGCTCCAGCGCTTGAATCATTTGCATCGCCTGCACTTTGGGCGCGCCAGTAATGGAGCCGCACGGAAACAGGGCCGTGAAGACGTCTGCCAGCGTGGTGCCATCGCGGCTTAAGGCCTGGACATCGGACACCATTTGCAGCACGGTCGGCAGCGTTTGAATCTGAAACAAAGACGGTACTTTGACTGAAAACGGTTGCGCCACGCGCGACAAGTCGTTGCGAATCAGGTCCACGATCATCACGTTTTCAGCGCGCTCTTTGGGCGAGTTGAGGAGTTTTTGTCGCAGAGCTTCGTCGTCTGCGGCATCCGTGCCACGGGGCGCCGTGCCTTTCATGGGGCGGGTTAAAAGGTGCCCCGCGTGCCAGTCAAAAAACAACTCGGGCGACACCGAGAGCACTTGTTCAAACCCGGTGTTCAGCCAAGCCGCGTAGCCTTGCGGTTGTGCGCGTCGCATGGCCCCAAAAAGGGCCAGCGCATCGCCTTGCAAAGCCCCCTCAATCGCGGCGGTGTAGTTGACTTGGTACAACTCACCGGCGGCAATGGCGCGGTGAATGTCTTGCATTTGTTGGTCAAAGCGGGCGCGCGTGATGTCGCTGTGCCACGACACAACGGCCTCGGCTTGGGCGTCTTCTTCAGGCCAGTCCAGCGCCTGTTCATAAACCCCAAACCAGGCCAGCGGGCCGTCAGCGGCGTGAACTTGAAAGGCCGGGTCAAAAGCGGGGGCGGCTTCATAACGTACATAGCCGACGCACCAAAAACCCTCATTGGACAAGGCCTGCACGGCGTCCAGCAGCGGGCGAACTTCAGCTATGGTGTGGGCCACAAGGGTTTGACGCGGTGTGTCAAAAGCGGCTTTCAGTGCGGTGCGCGGGTCGGTGTCGGCGGCACAAAAATCAATCAGAACTTGCATGGCGAGGCGAGGGTTTTAAACCCTAAACCGGCAGGCTGAAAAGGCCGTCAGCGGTCAGCTTGAGCACCCGATCCGCCTGAGCGGCAGCGGCTTGGGAATGGGTGACCAGCACCAGCGAGGCCTGATGCTGGCGGGTTTGTGCAATCAGCGCCTTCATCACCAGCGCGGCGGTGCCGGGGTCGAGGTTGCCGGTGGGTTCGTCGGCCAGCAACAGGCTGGGGCGGTGAATCAGCGCCCGGGCAATGGCGACGCGCTGTAATTGCCCGCCGCTGAGTTGTTGCGGCAGTCGTGCCCCCAATCCTGACAAGCCCACCGCGTCCAGCATGGTTTGCACGCGGGCGTTGTCTGACTGGCCGAGCAACATCAGCGGGAGGGCCACATTCTGGGCAACATCCAGATGCGGCAAGACGTGAAAGGCCTGAAACACAAAGCCTGTTTTTTCGCGCCGCAGACGGGCTTTTTGGTCGTCGTTCAACCCCCCCAAATCTTGCCCGTCCAGCACCACCGAGCCACGGTCCCAGTGGTCCAGCCCGGCCATGCAGTTCAGCAAGGTCGATTTGCCGACGCCCGATTCACCAATGATCGCCACAAATTCGCCGGGCGCCACCGTCAGCGAAACGTGGCTAAACACGGGCACATCACCGTAGTGCTTGCTTAAATCCGTGAGCACCAAACTCATTTTTTACTCTCTACAAACGAACGCGCCAGCGTCAAGACTTGGGGCAGGGCGCCGGGGTCATCGCAGGCCACGATGTGACGCTGGGGCATAGCGCGCAGCCAGGTGATTTGGCGTTTGGCGAGCTGGCGCGTGGCAAAGATACCTTTGTCGCGTAGCTCGTGCATGGGCCACAGGCCATCAAGCGCCTCCCATGCCTGACGGTAGCCGACGCAGCGCATGGCGGGCAAGTCGGGATGGAGGTCGCCACGGGCGCGCAGGGTGTGGACTTCATCCAGAAAATCGGCGGCCAGCATGGCGTCAAACCGTTGGGCAATGCGTTGGTGCAGCCAGGCACGGTCTAAAGGCTCCAGTGAAATCAGCGACACGTCATCGCTTGGGCTTTCAGCGCCTGGCGCGGCTGTTTTAGGCGTATGAAAAGACGACAGCGGCAGCCCCGAGATTCTAAAAACTTCCAGCGCCCGTTGAATGCGCTGTGAATCCGCCGGACTCAAACGCACCGCCGTGATCGGGTCCACAACGGCCAGCGCGGCGTGCAGGGCAGGCCAGCCTTGTTGGCGCGCCTCTTCTTCAATCACGGCACGAATCGCGGGGTTGGCTTGGGGCATCGGGTCGATGCCCTGAAACAGCGCCTTGAAATACAACAGGGTGCCGCCCACCAGCAGCGCCAGTTTGCCGCGTGCCGTGATGTCCGTAATCAGCGCTCGCGCATCCGTCACAAACTCGGCAGCACTGTAGGCTTGCAACGGATCACGGATGTTGATCAGGTGATGCGGCACAGTCGCCAATTCAACAGGCGTCGGTTTGGCGGTGCCGATGTTCATGCCCCGGTAAACCAGCGCTGAATCCACGCTGATGATCTCCACGTCATGCGCGTGGGCAATGGCTAAAGCCGCCGCCGTTTTGCCGGACGCGGTCGGGCCAGCCAGCGCCAAATAACGCAAAGGCGTGCGCGGCGCAGCCGCAGGAAAGGGAGGGATAAAGGGGAGGGCAGAAGACATCCAGTGGAGCGTAGCAGAACAATCACCGCTGACGCATGGCGCTCAAAATAGGCCCGATGACAACACTGATGCAACATTTATCCCAACACAGGCCGGGATAAATGCAGGGGGTCGCAGTTTTAGTTGATGGCCAGGCGTTTCGATGCGGCAGGCGCCTTTTTGGGCAACTCCAGGATCAGCACGCCGTCTTCATATTTGGCGACCGCTTTGGTGTCGTCCACGTCTTGCGACAAGGTAAAGGCGCGCGACACAGAGCCGTAATAGCGTTCACTGCGCAACACTTTGCCACCGTCGCCTTTAAACTCTTTTTCGCCTTTGGTTTCAGCGTCAATTTGCACCAGATTGCCGTCAACGCGCACGTTAATATCTTCCTTTTTGACGCCCGGCAAATCAGCGCGAATCTTGTACATGCCATTTTTTTCAACGACATCAATCTTGATGTCAAGTTCATTCAAACTTTTGTCAAACCGCAAGGGCGCCAATGCCCTTCGGAAGATAGATTCAAGCGGATCACTGAGCGCGGGTTCAAACAAACTTAAATTAGCCATGACGTTTCCTTTGCCTAAAAGTAACTTGAAAAATGTCATTCAAGCCTGCCCGCTTCAACTTGACAAGCCCTGACGACCTGACTTTATTCAACGCACGATGGCTTTAATTTGATAACTCGCAAAGCTGGGTCAATTGAAAAAAGCGGCGACTAAAAATCATCTTTACACTCTCCAACTAAGTATTTACCCTTCACCTGCGGCCCTCAATCAGTTTGATTATTTTTATGCATCTCTCCACCCGCGTCAGCTTTAACTAGACCCCTCCCACATGGAGATTATTTCTGAAGACGCTTCACACAAGCTGGCCGTGAGTTACCAGTTGCTTTTCGAGCGCAACCCTTTGCCCATGTGGGTTTATGACGTGCAAACCCTGCGGATGCTGGCCGTCAATGAGGCCGCTTTAGTGCAATACGGCTACAACAAGCAAGAGTTTGTCGGCCTGAGTTTGCTCGATCTGCATCCGGTGGAGGATGTGGCACAAGTGCAGGCGCAACTTAAATTGCCCCTTCAGGAACAACCCATACAGAATGTTTGGCGACACATCCAGGGCAACGGAGAGTTGATTGAAGTTGAGATGCTGGCGCAAGACCTGGAATTTGACGGTGTCCACGCGCGCATGGTGCGGGTTAAAGACATGACCGCGCAACGTCGGGCCGAGCAAGGGCAGCACCAGTTAGCGCAACACCTGATTGAAGAGCAGGAGACGCTGGCCGCTGTCGTCAACACCACCACCAATGGGGTCATCAGTATTGATGACGAAGGCCGCATTCAGTTATTTAACCCTGGCGCCGAGCGCATCTTTGGCCGAACGGCGGCGAGCATGGCGGGGCAAACCGTTGCGCTGCTAATGCCTGCACGTTTTCGGCAGGCGCACCCTCAGCACCAATCGAAGTTTGCCAATTCGCGCGAATCGAGCCGCATGATGGGCTTGAGCCTGGTCAAAGGCCAGCACGCTAACGGGCAAGAGCTTGACCTGGAAGTCACCATCTCCCAAGTCACCGTGCAACACCGACAGGTGATGATTGCCATCGTGAAAGACGTCACCCTGCGTGTGCGCTCAGAGGCCCAATACCGGCAGTCCCGGGCGCAGTTAACAGAGCTGACCCAGCGCCTCATGACGCAAGAAAAAACACTGGTTAAGCGTTTGGCGCAAGTGTTGCACGACCAGTTGGGGCAAACCATGGCGGCCATTCGTATGTCGCACGAAACGATTTTGATGCTGCAATCACAAGCCCCGTCAGATGTTGCCCGGATGCAGGGGCAAATGGGCAAGCACATCAGCCTCGCGATTCAGCAAGTGCGGCAAGTGCTGGTTGACTTGCGCCCCCCTTTGCTGGAAGAACACGGGCTGGCCGCCGCGCTGGACAACGAGTTGCGTAACCGCTCGCTGACGCAGCCTCACCTGGATATTTCTATCCGTATTGCGCCTGAGGTCGCCTTGGCGCGCTGGCCCAGCGAGGTGGAATATGCCGCCTTCATGGTGGCCCGGGAAGCCATTGAAAACGCCTTGCGTCACTCAGGCGCGTCTGTTGTGGCGGTTCATTTGTCGGGCAGCGCCAACGCTTTTCAGCTGGTCGTTATGGACAGTGGCATTGGCATGGCGTCGAACGACCTCGTCAAGCCCGGTCATTTGGGCATTCTCGGGATGCAGGAACGCGCCGACGCGGTGGGTGCCATCGTCACGCTGGACAGCCAAGGCGCCCCCGACACGCCCGATGCGTCGGGGACTTGCGTGCAGTTTTTCTGGACTGCAGCCAACTCTGTGTTGGTGTCATGAGTCGCCTGTATTTGGTAGATGACCATGAATTGATGCGCGAAGGCTTGCGCGCGCTGCTGGAGGCCAAAGGACATACCGTGCTGGGCGAGTCTGCCGACCCAACAACAGCGCTGGCCGACTTGTTGCGCCTGCGTCCCGAGGTGCTGCTGCTAGACCTGAACCTGGGCGGGCGCTCCGGCTTTGAGTTACTCGCCGAACTGCAACGCCGCCACCTGCCGACCCGTTGCGTGGTATTGACCATGTCGGCACAGCCGCGTCATGTGGCCGAGGCCTTGCGCATGGGCGCCAGCGCTTACGTCCTGAAAGGCTCTCCGGCGAGTGACCTGATGAGTGCTATTGCCGCCGCCGTAAACGGCAAAAAGCACCTCGGTGCCGAGGTCGCCGATCTAGCCCTGCAAGTCTTCACACTCAAAGAGGAGGATGACCCTTTGAGCCTGTTGTCGCCCCGCGAGCGGCAAATCATCACGATGGTGGTCAACGGTCAGTCCAGCGCCGAAATTGGTCTTGAACTGCATTTGTCCCCCAAAACTGTCGCCACCTACCGCAGTCGCCTGATGGCCAAACTAGGCGTCAGCGATGTGCCCAGTTTGGTGCGTCTGGCGGTTCGCCAAAAATTGATTGATGTGGAGGACCTCAGCGTCAGAGGTCGGCGTTCAACGGATAAGCTCAATTGACGTCAATTGCCAACTATTAACGATTGCTTGCATGTTGTGTTGAGAACTCCTGACAGACGCGGCCTCATGCCCCGAATAAAGTTCTCTCCAAGGATTAGCTTATGTGTCCACCGGGCACGGCATCCAGTAAGAGAGCAACACGATGATGAACGTTCAAACGGGTTCGAACGCAGCCAGATGGCAATCTTCACCTACGCCACCGGCCTTGAAGCTGGAAAGCGACGAGCGCTGGTCCACATTTGAGGAAGTTTTAAATCTGTTGCGTTTTGATGGTCAGGTGCATGGCCTCAGCAATGGCAGCTTGTTTAGACGACGACGTCTCAAGGCGGGCCAGTCGGCCTTGCGTATGGGGCAGCCGTTTGACGGTTTGTATATCGTGCGCTTGGGTGCCCTTAAAACTTCCATGACGCATATGGATGGTGCCGAGCATGTGCTGGCGTTCCCCATGAAGGGCGATTTGCTGGGCTTTGATGGCGTTTGCAAAAATAAATACTTGAGCGAAGTGGTGGCCCTGACCGATTGCGATTTGATCCGCATTCCTGAGTCCGACTTCTTCTCGCCGGGGCGGGCTTGCAACGACATTGAACGCATGGCGTATTGGGCCATTAGCCGGGAAATCGTGCAGGAGCAAACCACCTATGCCTTAACGCATTCGGCCAAGTCAGAGGCCCGGGTCGCGCGCTTTTTGCGCACCCAGTCCGAGCGGTTTGCCGCCATGGGTTATTCGCCCAGCCGGTTTACCTTGCCGATGACCCGGCGTGATATTGGCAACCATTTGAACGTCACGCTGGAGACCGTGAGTCGTGCCTTCTCAGCGCTAGACAGTTTGGGCATTATTTCAGTTGAACGGCGTGAAATCAAAATTCTCTCGCTGGAAGCCTTGCGTAAGTTTGAGAACAAGTAGTCATGGCCTCCGGCAACGTGGTGTCGTTTACCAGGAGTAGTCCTAAGTTTGAGACCATTCTGGTGCCCACGGATGGTTCGGCCTTGTCGATGGCAGCGGCTTTCAAGGCGGTGGCTTTTGCCAAACGCTTGGAGGCACGAGTGGTTGTTTTTTATGCCATTCCGGTTTATCAGTATCCGGTTTATGTGGGAGGCATCCCGTTTGAGTATCCGTCCGAGGTTGACTATGAAACGCAATGCCGCACGATTGCTGAACGTTATCTGGACTTGATTGAACGCGCAGGTGAGACGCAAGGTGTGGTCGTTAGCAAACGCATTGAATTTAATGCCGCGCCAGCCCAGGCCATTGTGGAGATGGCCAAACGTGAGAGTTGCAGCCTGATCTTTATGGGGTCACATGGTCGCAGTGGTTTGTCGCGTGTCTTTTTAGGCAGCGTGACGCTCAAGACCTTAACGCTGGCGCAAATACCCGTCATGGTGGATCGGCCCACCGCAGAGGAGGTCGCGCAGGCCGAGGAGTTGATGCGTCAATCGGCGATAGAGCCGTGAATTTAGAAAATCAACGTATCAATTAAAAATAGCTGAAAAAAATTAAAGGGAGTTTGATTGAAAAAAGCAAACGTGCTGGCGGCCCCCGCACATTTTCCCATTGTGGGCTTGGGCGCCTCCGCTGGCGGACTGGTGGCGCTGGAGCAGTTTTTGTCGCATGTGCCGCCCCAAAGTGGCATGGCTTTTGTCATTATTCAACACCTTGATCCGAACCGGGTGGGTATGTTGGCCGAGCTGTTGCAACGCCATACGCCGATGCCGGTGGTCGAGGCGCAAGAGTTGACACAGGTGGCGCCGGATCATGTTTATGTCATTCCACCGGGCTGCGACCTGCTGATCTTGCAAGGCACGCTGCACTTGCAGGCGCGCCCGGAGTCGCATGGTTTGCGCCTGCCGATTGACTTCTTCTTCAAGTCGCTGGCCGACGATCAGCAGCAAAACAGCATTGGCGTCATTCTCTCGGGCATGGGGTCGGACGGCACGCAGGGTTTGCGTGCTATTCGACAGGCGGCGGGGGCGTGTTTTGTGCAAACCCCGACGTCGGCTGAATTTGACAGTATGCCGCGCAGTGCCATTGAGGCCGGGGTGGCCGATGTGGTGGCCCCGTCAGAGGCTTTGCCCGAAAAAATCAGGGCTTACGTGGGGCGCTTGCAACTCAGCGCGCTGGCAGACACGGGGTCCAAAGCCAAGGTCGATCAACAGGTGCTGGGGGTTCTTGAGCAAGTGATTGTCTTGTTGCGACAGCAGACCGGCCATGATTTTTCCAGCTACAAAAAAAGCACTATTTCGCGCCGCATTGAACGGCGCATGGGCCTGCATCAGCTCGCGCGAATCCATGATTATTTGCGCTATTTACGCGAGAACCCGCAAGAGTCCGAGTTGTTGTTTGGCGAGTTGTTGATTGGTGTGACCAACTTCTTTCGGGATGCCCCGGTCTGGGAACATCTCAAAACCGATGTGTTACCCGCGCTGCTGGCCAGCCACCCCGACGGTGGCGTGTTGCGGGCCTGGTCAGCGGGTTGCTCAACTGGCGAAGAGGCGTATTCGCTCGCCATCATTTTTAAAGAAGTGTTGGAGGAGACGCCACATGCGCAGCGCTTTGCACTCCAGATTTTTGCCTCCGACTTGGACAAAGATGCCATCGCAACAGGCCGCGCCGGTCTTTATCCGCGCAGCATTGACGCCCATGTGTCCACGCCCCGACTGAACCGATTTTTTGTGGAAGACGTCGGCAGCTACCGCGTTTGCAATGAAATTCGGGAGATGGTGATCTTTGCCGAACAGAACCTGATTGCCGATCCGCCCTTCACCAAAATCGACCTGTTGAGTTGTCGCAATTTAATGATTTATCTGGAGGCGGAATTACAGATCAAGCTGATTCAGTTGTTTCACTACAGCCTCAATGCCGGTGGGTTTTTGGTGCTGGGAAGCGCTGAATCAGTGGGCAGCGCTTCCCATTTGTTTTCTGCATTGCCGGGAAAATCTCGGCTTTATCGACGCCTGGATGCGCCAACGCGGGTGCTACCCATTGGTTTCCCGTCGGCTTTCAGCACAACTTACAGCCAAGCGGGAGGCGACGCTGCAGGCCTTGGGTTAGAGGAGACCCCGACCAATCTTCAGTTGTTGGTTGACCGGCTCGTGTTACAGCGCTATGCGCCAGCGGCGGTGTTGGTCACCGAGCAAGGCGACTTGCTTTACTTCAGCGGCAAAACCGGTAAATATCTGGAACCCGCCAGCGGTAAAGCCCGCCTGAATTTATTTGCGATGGCGCGTGACGGGCTAAGTCAGGCCTTAAACGAAGCGTTTAGCCGAGCGGTACACGATAAAGCCATGACGCAACTCAAAAATCTGAAGGTCGCGGGTGACGGCCCTGCGCAATATGTGGATGTGGTGGTGGAGCCGATTGACGCGCCCCCGGCGTTGCGCGGCATGGTGCTGGTTGTTTTTAAAGAAGTGCCCGGCCCCAAGCGCGCAAAACCGCGTGGGGGTCAACCCGAGTTGACCGGCGACAAGGCCCGTGTGGTCACGTTGGAGCAGGCGTTGCAACACTCGCGCGAGGAGGCCAAGTCCACGCGCGAAGAAATGCAAACCTCGCAGGAAGAACTGAAATCGACCAACGAGGAGTTTCAATCCACCAACGAAGAACTGCAGTCCGCCAACGAGGAGTTGACCACCTCCAAGGAAGAGATGCAGTCCATGAACGAGGAGCTGCAGACCGTCAACCATGAATTGCGGGCCAAAGTGAGCGAGTTGTCGCGGGCCAGCAACGACATGAAAAACTTGTTGGAGAGCACCGAAATTGCCACCTTGTTTTTGGATGAGACTTTCAAAGTACGCCGCTTTACGGCCCCGACCACGCGCATCATCAAGTTGATTCCGGGTGACGCGGGGCGCGCCATCACCGACATCGTGACGCAATTGCAATACCCCGAGATGTTGCAAGATGCCCGCGAGGTACTGCGCACGCTGGTGTTTCGGGAGCGTGATGTGCCCACGGACGATGCGCGCTGGTTCAGGGTGCGAACCATGCCGTACCGCACCCAGGAGAACCGCATTGACGGTTTGGTTATTACGTTTTCAGACATCACGGCCAATAAAAAAATGGAGGCTGAGTTGGCCGCAGCGCAAGCCAGAATAACGGCGCTCTTGGCGAGTTCAAATCCGGCAGGGAGCGTTGATGGGCTATCGTAAAAATCCGGCCACACTGACAGAACTGCGCAAATTAGCCCAGGAACGGTTAAGCGGCCAAATCGCCCCTGACACCACCGTTTTGACGCTGGCCGAAGCGCAAAAGCTCTTTGAAGAATTGGAAATTCATCAAATAGAACTGGAGCTGCAAAACGAACACCTGAACACCACGCGCACCCAGCTTGAAATGGTGCTGAATCAAAACAATGAGCTGTATGACTTCACCCCCGTGGGCTGTTTACTGCTTGACCCCGTAGGCACCATTACCAAATTGAACCTGGCGGCGGCCAGTTTGCTGGGACGTGAACGGGCGCGCTTGTTGGGCAGTCGGTTGGGGCTTTGTATGCCGAGCGCAGAGCGTCAGATCTTCAACACCTTATTGGCACAAGCCATCAAAACCGGGGACGTGCAAAGCGGCGAGTTGTCGCTGGCAGAAAAAGGCTTGCCGACCCGGCACGCGCAAATTCGCATTGGTGCGCTACCCGATAAATTGGGCTGGCACGTCATCTTGATTGATATGACCGAGCGGCGCTTGGTTGAAGAGAGTTTGCGCGTCAGCGAGGAACGCTGGAAGCTGGCGCTGGAGGCCGCCGGCGACGGCGTTTGGGACTGGGATGTGCAAACCGGCGACATCACTTTTTCAAGCCGGTTTGAGAAGCTTTTTGGATTCGGTGAACATGAATACGGCCACCACGTTGAGGACTGGCGCTCGCGGGTTCATCCCGAAGACCTTCCTGTCGTGATGGCGCAAACGCAGGCTTGTCTGGCCGGAAAAATTGACAGCTTTTCCAATGAACACCGGGGGCAATGCAAGGACGGTCACTGGAAATGGGTGTTGTGCCGTGGCGCGGTGGTGAGTCGCGGCCCCGATGGCCGACCCTTGCGGATGATTGGCACCCATGTGGACATCACGAGCAAAAAGCAGACCGAAGAGGCTTTGCTGGTTTCAGCGCGTTTTCAGCAAGCCGTGTTTGACTCCCTGTCCGCCCAAATCGCTATTTTGGACCGTCATGGCGTGGTGATTCAAACCAATGCGGCCTGGTGGAAATACGCGGTGGATAACTGGCTCTCTGATACGCCCAGTTATCAGGGCAAAAACTACCTTGAAATTTTGGACTACATCACCGGGCATGAGCACGACACATTGCGGGTTGTTTCGGCGGGTTTGTTGTCCGTCGCCGCGGGCGAGGTGGCGAACTTTCAACTCCTGCATCCCTTCTTTACGCCACTGGACAAGCGTTGGTTCAACTTGAAACTCACGCCTGTGCACGACGTTGATGAACGCATGGTGGTCAGCCATGAGGATGTCACCCAACTCAAGGCCGCCGAGTTGGCCAGTTTGACGCTGGCCAATGTGGACGCCTTGACCGGGGCACTGAGTCGGCGTCATTTTTTTAATCTGGCGGAACAAGAACTGACACGCTCCAATCGGTACGACATGCCTTTGATGGTGTTGATGCTGGATCTGGATCACTTCAAACTCATCAACGACCAGCACGGGCACGCCGTGGGTGATGCCGTTTTGCAAGGGTTTGTGAAGACGGTCACTGACGTGCTACGCGAGTCCGACTTGATTGGCCGCATTGGCGGCGAAGAGTTTGCGGTGTTATTGCCCAACACCACACTGGAAGGTGGGCAAGCTTTGGCGCAACGCATTATTGAAAGTGTGCGGACCAGCCCGGTTGGCATCAACCACGAAAAAATTAGCTATACCGTCAGTATCGGGGCGGGTTGCTTAACGACTGAAACCTCATTTGCAACCCTGTTGGGCTTGGCTGACGCTGCACTTTATCGCGCTAAAAACAGCGGGCGAGACCGGTTGGAGGTATCGCCCGTTTCACCCGCTTCACCCGTTTAGTCTGGGGTCGGTTTTAAGCCACGGGCAGCAAGGCGTGATCAATGCGCGCCTTCAAGTCAGCGCCTTGGTAATGCGTCAGGTCACTGGTAATGCAACGGCGCAACACTTTCTCGGCAGCGGTGCTGAGTTGCGGCTTGAGTTCGCCCAGCATGGGGCTGGACGCAATCAGGACGAGGTCGTGGCACTGGTGCTCCCCCACCGCTTTGTTGAGGTAGTCGGCCAGCTCGCGGGCAAATCCATGCCGCGCTTTAACCTCAGGGGGCGTCTGCGGCTCAAACTGGGTGCCTGCGTGACCGGTACGGCCATGCGCTTCTTTATCAAGACGGGACTGCGGGTGAATGAATCCCGCTAACTCCGTTAAGGCGTGATTTTGCGGGTCTCGCGTCAAGCAGCGGGCGTGTTGACTATCGGCAATCAAAATCCAGGTTTTTTGCATAGCAATCCTCTTGTCTTTCAGGGTTCAAAAACAGGTTAAAACAGCGACGCACTGCCCGGTGTATGGGGCGGCACGCCCTCGTCGGCTGCAGGCGGGGGCGCGCTGGCAATCATGCAGTCGGTGGTGAGAATTAAAGCGGCAATCGAGGCGGCATTTTGCAAGGCGAGCCGGGTCACTTTGGCGGGGTCGATCACGCCCATTTGTAGCAAGTTGCCGTAAACACGGGTGGCCGCGTTGTAGCCAAAAGCCGGGTCAGGCGATGCATCAATCCGGTTCAGGATGACCGACGGCTCATCGCCCGCGTTGCTCACAATGCGACGCAAAGGCTCTTCCAGCGCACGCGCCACCAGTCGAATGCCCGAGGTCTCATCCAGCGTGCTGCCGGTCAACGCGGTCAGAACCCGACGGGCGCGCAACAAGGCCACGCCGCCGCCGGGCACGATGCCTTCTTCAACGGCGGCTCGCGTGGCGTGCAAGGCGTCTTCAACGCGCAGCTTGCGCTCCTTTAGTTCAGTTTCGGTGGCCGCGCCCACCTTGATCAGCGCCACGCCGCCAGCCAGCTTGGCGGCACGTTCATCGAGCTTTTCGCGGTCGTAATCGCTGGTGACCAAGTCGCGTTCCTTGCGAAGGCTGGCAATGCGCGCCTGGATGGCTTGGGGCTGCCCCGCGCCACCAATCACCGTGGTGTTTTCTTTGGTGATTTCAACCCGCGTCGCCCGCCCCAAGTCCGACAGCTTGACTTGGGCCATCGTGAGTCCTATTTCATCACTGATGACGCGCCCGCCCGTAAGAATGGCTATGTCTTGCACCATCGCTTTGCGCCGTTCACCAAAACCGGGCGCCTTGACCGCACAGGTGTGCAAGCTCCCACGAAGCGTATTGATGACCAGGGCGGTCAGCGAGTCATTGTCAAAGTCTTCGGCAATCACCAATAAGGGCCGACCCACCTTAACCACCTCTTCGAGCAGCGGCAACAAGTCTTTCAAGGCGGCCAGGCGCCCCTCGCATAAAAGAATTGAAACGTCGGCCAACACGGCACTTTGCCGCTCGGCGTTGTTGATGAAGTAGGGCGAGAGAAAGCCCCGGTCAAACTGCATCCCCTCCACAATTTCAAGCACGCTGACCAAGCCCGAACTATCCGTAATCGAGATGGCGCCTTCACGCCCGACTTTGTCGATAGCACGCGCCAGCAGGTCGCCAATGGAGCGGTCATTATTGGCTGAAATAGAGGCCACATGCGCGATTTCCTGCGAAGTGATGCAAGGTTTTGCCATGCGTTTGAGTTCAGCCACCACGGTTTCAATCGCCAGCTCAATGCCCCGTTTGAGATCCATCGGATTCATGCCGCTTGCCAGATAGCGCAGGCCTTCATGAATCATGCCGTGGGCCAGCACGGTGGCCGTGGTGGTGCCGTCACCGGCCATCTCGCTGGTGCGAGCAGCGACCTCGCGCAGCAACTGGGCGCCCATGTTTTCAAACCGGTCTTCGAGTTCGATGGATTTGGCGACCAGCACGCCTGAATTTACAATTTGCGGCGGACCAAAGTCGCGCTCCAAAATAACGGTGCGCCCCCGTGGCCCTAACGTGACTTTGACGGCTTCGGCCAAGGCATCTATCCCGTGGCTTATTTTGTCGCGGGCAGCATCATGAAAAATGAGATGTTTGGGGTTCATTATCTGGAGGGACTCACAAAATTAGCTGCAAATACTAGGATCGAGTCAGCCGCCTATGCTTGAGAAAACGCAACGGCTTCAGCGACTTGGCTCCGCGGGTTTAACCGGTTCGGCAGGCGCGGGCGGCGGCTGTAATTCAGGTAGCGGTGACTTGACTTTATCGCAGGCCACGCAGGTTGTCGCTAACAAAAAAACGCTACCAAGCCTCACTAAAATTTGTCTGAATCTCATCTTCATACGCACAACTCCTATGATGGCTGATCAGGGTTTTTAAGACTCACATCGTTGTTTCAGATGGTTGATTTGTCTTTGCGAATTCTCAAAAAATAAACCGTTGAATTTATCTAAAGTTCTTCCAAAATTCAGGGTGGCATGAGATTTAAAAGTCACTACTTTAGGAGCAATTGTTATGAGGTCAGATGCAGATTTGAAAGCGGATTTGATGGAACGTCTGGATGCAATTCCAGCCATCAGTTCTTCCGATATAGAGGTTCATGTGGACAACGGCATGGTGACGTTAAAGGGTCAGGTGGATACCCACCAAACCCGGTTTCAGGTCGAACGAACCGCTAGACGCGTCGCCGGAATGCGTGGGCTTGAGATCAATGTCCGCCCCGGCCAGATGCCCTCAAAGAAACACCATCATTAGGTGGTTTTAATTGCTTTGTGTGAAATGCCAGGCTTAACGCCTATCTGTTAAGTCGGCATTCATGCAGTAGATTCACCCAGATCAGCGTGTTGGATCTTGGGGTAGCGTTAGGTGCTGCATCAATTCCTGAACGACTTGTTGCGTCAACGCTCTTTTCTCTACATCGGCTTCAAATTGCAAGTCTTTCAGTGACAAAGACAATTCAAGAAACGCATCACGCAGTTCAAACAAAGCAGATCCTAATTCTCCTACATGATTAATTAAATCGTTTTTGGATTCTGAATTTTCCACGGCTTGCCTTCGGCTGTTTAACGAGTCATCAATATAGCGATAGCCTTTATTTACACACTTGATTTATCACAATCAGGCGCCTCGTTAGGCGTCGTGGCGGCTTGCAGGGCTTCTTCAACTTCGTTGAGAAAAATAAACGTCAGTTGTTGTCGCGCCTGCAAAGGCACCTCATCCAGGTCTTTTTGATTACGCGCTGGCATCAAGATACGTTTGATACCGGCTGCTAGCGCGGCCAGCACTTTCTCCTTGATACCGCCTACGGGCAACACCAAGCCGCGCAAGCTTATTTCGCCCGTCATGGCCGTGTCGTTGCGCACACACCGATTCATAAAAAGAGAAGCGAGCGCAATAAACATGGCCACGCCTGCGCTCGGGCCATCTTTAGGAATTGCCCCGGCAGGCACGTGAATATGAATGTCTGTTTTTTCAAAGCTGGCGGGGTCAAGCTTCAAGGCCGATGCTCTTGATTTCACCAACGTCAGCGCCGCTTGCGCGGACTCTTTCATGACGTCGCCTAACTGACCCGTCAAGATCAAACGGCCACTGCCTGCGGTACGACTGGCTTCAATAAAAAGAATGTCGCCGCCGACTGGCGTCCAGGCTAAACCGGTGGCAACCCCCGGCATTCCGGCCCGCAAGGCGACTTCATTTTCATACTTGGGCGGACCAAGAATATCGGATAGATCAGCCACATCAATACGCGATTTTTTAATCTCTCCCTCCGCCATATTGACCGCTGAATGACGGCAAACAGCACCAATCTGGCGCTCCAAATGACGCACGCCTGCCTCTCGGGTGTAGTCGCGGATGAGTGCACTCAAGGTCTCATCGGGAATCTCTAGCTGTGTCGGCGTCAGGCCACAGGCCTCAAGCTGGCGCGTGACCAAATACTTGCGTGCAATTTCGCGCTTTTCTTCCTGGGTGTAGCCCGCTAGGTTGAGCACCTCCATACGGTCACGCAAGGGGCCGGGAACGGGGTCAAGCACATTGGCCGTGGCAATGAAAAAAACCTGTGACAAGTCATAGGGAACCGCGAGATAGTTGTCGCGAAACGTGTTGTTTTGCTCCGGGTCAAGCACCTCTAACATGGCCGCAGAAGGGTCGCCTTGCACGCCGCTGCCCAGCTTGTCTATCTCATCGAGCATCATCACACAGCCGCGTGTGCCCGCCTTTTTCAAGGCCTGAATAATGTTGCCGGGCAAGGCGCCAATGTAGGTGCGCCGATGCCCCCGAATCTCGGCTTCGTCATGCACGCCGCCGAGTGAGACGCGCACAAATTTTCGGCCCAAGGCTTTGGCAATAGTTTGCCCCAGCGAGGTCTTGCCAACGCCGGGGGGTCCGACAAGACAGAGAATCAGACCATGTCCGCCGGGCTTGAGTTTGCGCACCGCCAAAAATTCAATAATGCGTTTTTTAACCTTATCCAAACCAAAGTGATCAGCATCCAGCACGGCCCTAGCATGGGTGATGTCGATGACGTCGGGATCAGGTGTTTTCCAGGGCACTTCAATCAGCCAGTCCAGATAGGTGCGAACCATGGAATACTCCGACGAGCCGTCCGCGATATGTTCGAGTCGCTTGAGCTCTTTATTGGCCTGTTTTTCAACCTCTTCAGGCATCTCTGCTTGGGCAATAAGTTGACGCAACTCGCTGATTTCAGCCGCATTGCCGCCGCTCTCATCGCCCAACTCTTTTTGAATCGACTTCAGTTGTTCGCGCAATAAGAACTCACGTTCTCGCTGGCCAAGGCTGGCCTTGGTTCGCCGATCAATATCGCGCGAGAGGTTCAGAACTTCAATGCGGTGGTTGAGCATATCAAGCACCCGATCCATGCGACGGCGCAGATTGACTTCTTCTAGCAGGGCTTGCTTCTCAGCGGCCTTGATGTCCACATAGCCGACCACCAAATCTGCCAGCAAGCCGGGCACATCGACGCCTTGAACTGCTTGCACCATCTCTTGCGGCACTTGCGGTAACAGTTGCAAGACCTCCACGGCGCGCTCCTTGAGTCGCATCAAGCGCGCCTCAATTTCTTTGTCGCCTTGCGCCTCGGGTTCAACAATGCGCTCGATTTTGGCCACTGTAAAAGCAAAGCCGGTTTCATAGCCGAGCACCCGAAAACGCTGCAAGCCCTGGCAAATAATATGGTGTGAGCCATCCGGTGTGGTGACGTAGCGAAGAATAGTCGCCAACGTGCCCATGTGCGATAAGTCATCGGGGCCAGGGACTTCTATCTCCGGGTTGCGCTGCATCAAAATGCCAATAGGCCGCTCCGCTTTGATGGCGTATTGCGCCCCGGCAACCGAGCTTTCACGGCCAATCGTAATCGGCACAATCATGCCGGGAAACAGCACCATATTGCGCACCGGCACAATAATCAGCGCGTCATCAGGCAAGGTGACCAAGGTCTCAACGAGGTCAGATGATGCGGGTGTTAACGTCGGCGCATCTTCGGGTTGTGACACGTCGTTTTTGAGTAAGTTGAAGGGGTTCATTTGAGGCGATCCAGCGTGATTTTCAGGCAACCGTTCTCCAGCAAAATCTCTGCTAACTGAAAGCTGCCAAAGGGTAAAAGAATGCGGCGCTCAAAGCGGCCATACGGAATCTCCATGCGCAAGACAGCGCCGGGGCCGAGGCTGGCCCCAAACGAGCGTTCACCGCGCACCACAATCGCCTGTTGCTCCAGCGTTACTTCAAACTTTTCAGGGGCGACACCGGGCAAGGCGATCAGCAGTCCTAACGCCCGCTCGTTCACATACATATCAACGGGCGGCTCCCAAACCGGCACTTCACCGGATTGGCTAATCTGGAAAAACTGGCGATGCAGACGGTCTGCACACTGCAACAACTCCACCGCTTCAGTCAGCATCCAGGCACTCGGGTCGGGGTATCGCATTCGTGTTTCCTTTGTCGTTTGACGGCTCATCAGCGTCTTCAAGTGGCGCGTGAACCTTAAGTCCCGAGTCTTCTTGAAGGCTTGATAAATCGCAAAATTTCAAGGGCTTGCAAGTTTGACGATTGGGCACAGGGTTGGTGAGTCGGCAAGAATCTTTTCAGACTGAAGTCTCTCCATGTTTTTTGAAAAACGCTTTTTGAAAGTGATAGACCAGATTCGCTTGAATGCGCCGGTGCCGTTGCGCATTGAGTTATGGAGTGGCCGCCAGTTTGACTTTTGTAGCAACCCCAACGTAACGGTGACGATTCCTAGTTCCATTGCCTATCACTACAATGTTTCAAACGATTTTTATGCGCTGTTTCTTGATTCGGCTATGGTCTATTCTTGTGCCTACTATCGCCACGACGACGACACGCTGGTCACTGCACAAGAGCACAAGCTGGACCATATCCTCAATAAATTACGACTCCAGCCGGGCGAGAAATTTTTGGATATTGGCTTTGGTTGGGGCGCTTTGATATTGCGGGCAGCCCAAAAATATGGCGCGATAGCGACCGGCATCACCTTGTCAAAAAATCAGTTTGAAGCGGCCTGTAAAAATATTAAACAAGCCGGGTTGGCGGCTCAGTGTCAGGTGCTGTTGTGTGATTACCGTGACCTGGAAGAAGTCGAGGCCTACGACAAGATTGCCAGTGTCGGCATGTTGGAACACGTCAGTTTTAAAAATCTTCCGCTTTATTTTGGCGCCATTCAGCGCCTGCTTAAAACGCAGGGCCTGGTGCTTAACCACGGCATTACTACGACCAGTGTCGAGAGTCACTGTATGGGCCTGGGGGCGGGTGAATTTATTGACCGTTACGTGTTCCCCGATGGCGAGTTGCCGCATCTCTCGCTGGCACTCAAAGAGATGACCCATGCCGGTTTGGAGGTGTTGGATGCCGAGTCGTTACGGCGCCACTATGCCCGCACCTGCGAGGTGTGGTCGAACCAGCTTCAAGCGAACCGGGCGCCCGCCGAGCACTTGGTGGGCGAACGCCGTTACCGCATTTGGCAAATTTATCTGGCAGGCTGCGCTTATGGATTTTCCAGAGGCTGGATGAATCTGTGCCAGGTGCTTTGCAGCAAGGCGGATAACCACGCATTGCAACAGCACCCACTGACCCGCGACTACATGTATGCGCCCGCGCCCGGATACATTTAGCGGGCGATAGCGGCCAGCACATCGCGCCGTGCCTGATCGTCCGTGCTGTAAAGGCCCAGCAGGCGACGAGTCACCGTGGTAGAGCTGGGTTTGTAGGCGCCGCGTGTGGTCATACACAAGTGCTCGGCCTCAATGACGACGGCGACGCCGCGCGGTTGCAGCACCTCAAAAATGAGGCTGGCAATCTGGCTGGTAAGGCGTTCTTGTATTTGCAGGCGACGGGCATATAAATCAACCACCCGGGCCAGTTTGCTCAAGCCCACCACGCGCTTATTCGGCAGATAGGCAATGTGTGCCATGCCCACAATTGGCACCAGATGGTGCTCGCAGTGCGATTCCAGCCGGATATTGCGCACCAGCACCAAGTCGTCATAGTCACCCGACTCTTCAAATGTGGCGGTCAAAATGGCTTTGGGATCTTCGTCATAACCGGCAAAAAATTCGCGATACGCGCGGGCCACGCGGTTCGGGGTATCAACCAAGCCTTCCCGCTCAGGATCATCCCCCGTCCAGCGCAGCAGGGTTCGCACGGCGGCTTCGACTTCGGCCTGTTCGGGGCGTTGTGCAGTCACGGTGTGCCTGAAATTAGTTCAGCTTCATGCCGGCGACCAGTTGCGTCACGTTGTGGTGCATCATTTTCAGGTAGGTTGCGCCGGGTTTGTCAGCACTGGACAGGGCGTCGGCATACAAACTGGCCCCTACGGTGGCACCTGCATCTTTGCTGAGTTGGGTCAACAGCTTAGGATTGCTCATGTTTTCCACAAACACGGCCTTGATCTTTTCGCGCTGAATCTGGCGAATCAGTTCGGCCACTTCTTTGGCGCTGGGTTCGGCATCAGTTGACACGCCTTGAGGGGCCAAAAACTTGATCTGATACTTGGCGGCAAAGTAACCAAATGCATCGTGCGACGTGATGACCTTGCGTTTGTCAGCGGGAATAGCGGCAAACTCTGCTTTGGCCCATGTATCAAAGGTTTGCAACTCTTTCACATAAGCGCCAGCGTTGGCTTGGTAAGTGGGGGCGCTTGCCGGGTCTGCTTTGGCCAGCGCTGCCGCGATGTTGCGCACGTACAAAATGACGTTTTCAGGGTTTTGCCAGGCATGGGGATCGACTTCATCATGGTGATGGCCCTTGGCCGCGTGGCTGTCATGGGCCTCTTCTTCCATTGCCAGCGGTTTGACGCCTTTAGATGCCACCAGCGATTCGCCTTTATAGCCCGCTGATGCCGCCAGCTTTTTTGCCCACGGCTCGAACTCCAAGCCGTTGATGACCAGTAATTTGCTTTGTAAAAGTGTTTTGGCATCCGACGGCTTAGGCTCGAAGGCATGGGCGTCTTCGTTCGGCCCGACCAGCGTGGTGACATTCACACGGTCACCACCCACGACGCGAACCAAGTCACCCAAAATGCTGAAGCTGGCGGTGACGGGCAGCGGGTCAGCGGCGAAACTGAGGGACGGGGTCAGGCAGGAAGTCGCTAAAACCAGCGGTGCAAATAATCGACGGGAGAGGTGTTGCATATAAAAACCTTGGGTTAGCGTGAAAGAAAAATTTGTAGAAAAAGAGACGTGTTTACGGGCCATGTTGGTTAAGTCCAGTCAAGCCACGCGGTGCGTCTTCGACCAAACACGGGGCAGCCAGCCACCCGGAGAGATCAGCAGCGACGTGAAGTAAAGCGCGCCCGCGCAACCGATGATGGTGGGGCCGGACGGTGTATCAAGGTGGTACGACAACAGCAGTCCCACGGCACCCGCCAGCATCGCCTGCCCGCTGGCGTTGAGCAATTGGGCGGGAAGGGTGTCATGCCACAGGCGGGCTGACACGGCAGGCAGCATCATGAGGCCGACCGCCATCAGTGTGCCCAGCGTTTGAAATCCGGCCACCAGGTTGATGACGACCAGCATCAAAAATCCTTGTTGCCAGAGCCAGCCGCGCCGACCGGCGGCACTCAGGAAAACCGGGTCAAAACTCTCCAGTACCAAGCCACGGTACAACGCGGCCATCGCCACCACGCTTACGCTAGCGACGGCGGCTACCAGATATAAACCTTGCGTGTCCACGCCCAGCGCACTGCCAAACAAGATATGCAGCAAATCGAGTTGCGTGCCTTGCTTTGAGATCAGCGTGACGCCCAGCGCCAGCGCGACAAGGTAAATGGCGGCCAGACTGGCGTCTTCTTTCAGGGTGGTGGAGCGGCTAACCAACCCAGCCAGCGCCGCTACCAACATACCCGCGATGACGCCGCCTGCCGCCATGGCCGTGAGTGACAAGCCGAACAACATAAACCCGATAGCAACCCCCGGCAACACGGCGTGACTGAGCGCGTCGCCCAACAAACTCATGCGCCGCAGCGTCAGAAAAACGCCTAGGGGCGCGGCGCTTAAAGACAGCGCCAAGGTGGCCACAAGGGCGCGTCGCATGAAGGCAAACTCGGCAAATGGGGCGACTAGCAAGTCATAGGCGCTTTGGTAAATCGTTAAGAATGCGTCCATCAAGCGGCTACTTTCTCGGGCGAGGGTGGCGCATCAATGACGCAAATATCAGCCGTTTCATCCCACGCTTCGGCCAAGGCTCTGGCTTGTAGCAGCAGCGCCGGCGTCAGCACCTGGGCGGTCTCGCCCCAAGCAACCACTTCTCGGGCCAACAGCAGCGTTTGCGGAAAATTTTCGATGACTTGCGCGTCGTCATGCAACACAGCAATCACGGTGCGTTGCTGTTGATGCCATTGCCGAATCAGGGCCAGCAAGGCTTGCGTGGTTTTGGAATCCATGGCGTTAAAAGGCTCGTCGAGCAGAATTAAATCGGCGTCTTGCACCAGCACGCGGGCAAACAACACGCGCTGAAATTGTCCACTGGACAGCGTGCTAACGGGCCGATGCTCAAAGTCATCCAGGCCGACCGCGTGCAAGGCCGAGGCGACGCGCGCCATTTGGTCGGCGGTGATGCCGCCCCAAGCGCTGACGCTGGGCCAGCAACCGAGCAGTACGCAGTCGCGCACGTCAATTGGAAAGCTACGGTCTATTTCGGCCAGTTGCGGCAAGTAGGCCACGCGGGTGCGCGGCGTGGTCACGTTGACTTGCCCGCCAGACGTGGGCAATAACCCCATGATGCTTTTGAGCAGCGTACTTTTGCCGGAACCATTCGGCCCGATCACCGCAGTCAGTGAGCCAGGTTCAAATTGACCACTGATGTGGTGCAGGGCCGGGTGTTTGCGGTAACTGACCGTCAAGTTGTCCAAAGTCACCATGGATTGACGCTCATATTGGCCCAAACCACTGCCAGCCATAACAGCATGACGGCAGGCAACACGACCAGGACGCGCAGCCAGGCGGGCCAAGCCAGGACGCTACGAACAGGGGGTTTGGAAGGGTGTGGTTTGGGGGACATTGACAACGTATCTTTGCAAGGTATTAGGACTTAAAATTTGATGCTACCGTGGGTAATGCAACTTGATTGCGTTAGATTGTATATGCAACTGAGTTGCGTTATATTTGAAATATGAGACAAAAGTGAGACAATACAAACCCATATGGCCTCCAAGACTCCCCTTCCCAATACGCCTCTTGATATTCAGATTGATCCAATTTCTGCGCTGTTGACGGCACATGGTCTGCGTCGAACCAGTGCGGCACGCATCGTTTTGGGCTGGTTATTGGCACACCCCGACATCAGTTACACGCACGCTCAATTGCAGGTGGCGTTGCAGGACGACAGTCCGCTGGCGCTAGACCGTGTGACGCTTTACCGCCTGATTGACCGGCTTACCCAGGTTGGCTTGCTGTTGTGTCGAGTGGACGCCAACCGGGTGCGCCGTTACCAGGCCATGCCGGCCAGTCTGCAGTCCACGCCGCACTTTGAATGCCAAAGTTGCCATCGTGACAAACCTTTGGCGGGCGAATTGCAGGGCAATGCGGGCGACCTTGAAAAAGCCGCGCAAGCCGCATTGGCAGCCTTGCGAACGCTTGGTTATCAAGGCGTGAGCATGGATTTGTCAGTCCGTGGAGTGTGTGCAGACTGTGCCTCCGGGACTTTGTAGTCCAGAATTGATACTTTTTATAGAATGCTTGATACAGGTCACGGCCCTATATGGCTGCGTCGTTGATAGTCGTTGAAAAAGCTTTAAAAGCTCTTTTTATCTTCAAAACTCTATAAGGATTACCGCCATGAAAGCACTGACCGATCTCTTTTCTACTGACTACGGCCTGATGACGGTGGCTGGTATTGCCTTTATGTTGGGTATGGGCGTGTGGTTCGTCCTTTTCTTTTTACGAAAAATTAAAGAAGACGCTAAAAACGCAGGTCTTTAAGTCGTTATCCAATCCCCGCCGTCGAACCCCGATTTCAACGACGGGGATTTGACGATGAGGCGGCTTGGCCATTGAGCGCCAAAACAAAGTAATTTGTACGCGTTCACCCCACCCCAATCGGAATGAGGGAAGGTGTTGGGTTTAAGCCGAAGTGAGCCTTCATGGCCTGGGTCATAAAGGCCAAGACGCTACGACCTTGAAGTTTGCAACTCCCCACCACGGTCATGACGCGC
>CAIJRK010000011.1 GCA_903823025.1 uncultured beta proteobacterium | reverse complement strand
TTTTTGCGCTTCTTCAAGCGTTTGGGGTTTCGGGCTGGCTTGCCGTAGATTAATTTGCATTGCTATCAATTCTGACCTGTTTTTGCACAAATCCCGACAACACTATGAAATCAGTTGGGTAGTGGGGTGAACGCGTACTGAAAATCTTACCCAAACTCTTGGCGGCCCTACTGATTGTGAACAGCTCCGGGGCAAATGCTTTTTCTGGGAATGGGGAATCCGCTGCCTCCGGCCTTATCAGTAGTTTGGTCGTTTTATTGCCGGTGCATCTCTCAGTGGCAGGGTCTACCGCCGTGGGCAACTCATTTACCAACTGATGTTACGCAGCCGCCCTGAACAGCTGAAGCTGGGCATAAGCGGTGCGCGATGCGTTGATGAGTAGCTTGCGACAAAGCGCAAATGGATTGAGCTTGTTTGTAATGCTCAAACATTCAAGCTTGAATGTGGCGTAAATCGCCATGAAGACGTGGTTGCTTTGGGTTCGCAACGTTCGCGTGGGGGACTTGGCCAGATTGGCATTGGACTTCAAGGATTTGTGAAATACCTCCACTTGCCAGCGTTTTTTGTAGCTCGTGGTGATGGCGTCATAGTCGCACGTCAAGTCACTGCAAACCAGATGCAATATCCCTGTGCTGTCGTCCTTGTTTTTAAAGACTTGGCGGACCACAAGGACTGCTTTCGCATATCCCTTGAGCCAGCCGCGCACACAAGTCTGCTCTGGGAAATCCAGTTCATCTACTCGAACAAAACGTTTCTTTTTTCTATCCTCTTCACTCAAGGCGATCAGCCGGTTGTCCTTGAGTGCGGCAATGAAATACCGACCCTTGCCGGTGATGAACTCGAAGTTCTCCTCTGAGGAAAACCAACTGTCCATCAGCACGAAGCGAAACTTCAAGCTGTTGTGAATACAGGTTTCGATCATCTCGCGCATCATCTCGTTTTTGGTCTTGTCACTTTTTCGTTTGAGTTTTTTGGTGGCAATGTCGCTGTATTGAATCGGTTTTTTTACCAGTTCAAACGCCACCGGGATGGAGGTCCCGTTGCAGTAGTACAGCGCGTTGAGTAGGTTAATCCCTTTGACGGTACGACCGCTGCAATGGTCAAAGTGCCAGCACATCAACTCACTCTCGTCGGTCCATGCTTTCTCTTGGATCGTGTCATCAAAAATCAGCACACCGTCGTCACGCTCAATCGACCTGACGGTCAACTTGACCTGCTGCCACAGGTTCTTGGAGGTGTACTCCTGCGCCGATAAAAACCGCGTGATCTGGTCGTGGCTGACGTCACCTTCGAGCATCGCCGACAAGCCCGTCGCCGTCGCAGCACCAAAGGTGCTCAACAAATAGTCCGTGTACAAATCAAGGTCAGCTTTTTTCATCCGAGGAGCCTATCAGGTGGTGGCGGCGTAACATCAGTTACCAATATCTCCAGTGCCCTTGACAACGAAACCCATTGGACGGTGACCGCGATGGAGACCAAAGGTGACAAGACCGACATGACCTTGAAGAGCCAAGACAACAAAGTAACACTCGCGCTGGCTGTGCCTGCCCAACAAATTCAAAAGGCCGACGTGCGCTTGAATCAAATCGTTACGGCCAAACGCCTTGGTCAACGCAGCTTTACGCTGGCGTGCAATGGCACACCGCTAGGCGTAGTTGCCGACAAACAGGCCAGCATGATTCACTCCAAAAAAATCAACTGAAGTTACTTTTCCGGCGGGCCGTTTATGCGTTATCAAACTCTTTGGGCTGGCCTGTGGCTGGCAGCTTCTTTCATTTTGCCAACACCCGCCATCGCGGGACGCACTTGCGAAGAGGCCGCTCCCAATGTGGCGCAAACGCTCAAAGCGACCCAAATGGCAGAGTTGACTTTGGATAAGCTCGATGCATTGCCCGGCAAGCTGGTGCTGATTGGGCGCGCCGGTCAGGACCTTTCCAAGTACGGGCTTAAGTATTCACATATGGGATTTGCCATTCGTCAACCGTCGGGATGGAGCGTCATTCATAAACTCAATACCTGTGGCACGGCAGAGTCGAGCCTGTATGACCAGGGCATGGTGAACTTCTTTTCAGACACGCCTTTCAAATACCAAGTGGGTATTTGGCGTGTCAAACCTGACGTGCAAGAGCGACTACTGCGGGCGCTGAACGGGAAGGTTTCCAAGCGGCTCCATGAGGCCAAGTACAACATGCTGGCCTATCCGTTCAGCACCAAATACCAAAATTCCAATACTTGGGTGCTTGAAGTGCTGGCCTACGGCTTGGCCGCTGAAGATGAAGTAGCAACACGGGCTGATGCGCAAGATTGGTTAAAACAGGCGGGTTACACCCCAACGCAGCTCCCGATCAATGCCATGACGCGCCTGGGTGCCCGTATCTCGCGCGCAAATATCGCGTTTGATGACCACCCGGACGATTTGCGCTGGAGTGGAAAAATTCAGACCGTGACGGTCGCCTCGGTCATTACATTTCTGGGCAAAACACCAAACGCCTGTCTTGATACGCGCTGCTCTGAATTAAGCATCACGCTGCCCACCAACCATCAGAATGCGCCAAATGCGCTGTTTCCGCAAGACGCGTCCCAGCCTTGGTTCATGGGGCGCTTTATCGGAACTTATGCTGATGGCCGAAGTAGCGCTAATATTGCAGTCCAATGCTCTGCGGCACGGGATTGCGAATTCACATTCGAGAATCTGGCACCAAGAAAAACGCCCCCGGAGATAGTTTTGTCGAAAGACGCGCCAAGTCTCAAAGTCGAGATTCCCAACGACACTTTGATAAGCGCACACGACGCCGTCGTGGCAGACCCAAATCTTTACAACAACTTTTATGAAGGGCCGCTTCTACGGCCCTTGCGCCCCATTTTGGAGAGTGTCGGCAGGTTGACGGATTGCTTGGACATCTCGCGCGCAGCAGACCAGTCACTCGCCCTGTGCAAGCACCAAGCGGCAACGGCTCAACGCCTGGTTTTACTGATGACGACCACGACGCCAACCTGCGACCAGGGACCTTTCTGCGCGTATTACGTCATTCCTCTTGACCGTCAGAAAAACAACTAAAAAGTGGCCTATATTTTTGTGAAAACCCTGCACATCAGTTGTGTGGCGATCAGCATCAGTTTGTTTGCGTTGCGCGGTGGGTTGCAGTTGCAGTCCAAGCCCTGGCGGCAATGGCGGTTGTTGCGGGTAGCACCGCATCTCGTTGACACGGTATTGTTGAGTTCGGCGCTGTGGCTGGCGTGGCGCAGCGGGCAATATCCGTTAGAACCTGTTCACGATCTTTACAGGCTGCTGAAATACTTCAGAGACTCATCTTTTGAAAATTTTCGACCTCATAAAATTGCCTACAGGCTATTGTTTTCAAGTTCTTGAGGGGTAGGTCGTCACTCAAGAAGGCGGTTTTT
>CAIJRK010000010.1 GCA_903823025.1 uncultured beta proteobacterium | reverse complement strand
TTTTGCGCTTCTTCAAGCGTTTGGGGTTTCGGGCTGGCTTGCCGTAGATTAATTTGCATTGCTATCAATTCTGACCTGTTTTTGCACAAATCCCGACAACACTATGAAATCAGTTGGGTAGTGGGGTGAACGCGTACCAAGAAACGCTGATCGTCAAACTCAAAAACTACGTGCTGTTGTCGCCCGAAGCCATCAACCTGGACGACGCCAATCGCATAAAGCTGCAAGCCGTGATCAATCAGGAGCCGCTGGTGCTGATCGAATACTGGGCAGTTGACCCGGACTACGACGGCAAAGTGTTCCGCTCGGTCTGGCAGGATTACCGGGGCAACACCGCCAACGATGCCGACGCGCTGCGCGTGGTGACGCAGGCGGTGGTATCCACGCCGTTCAAACCCGGCCCGCGCAAAGTCTGCGTGCGCGTGGTCGATGTGTTTGGCTTTGAAGCTGAAGTAGTCAGCACGGTGGGGGCTGCGTGACCGGTCAGGCTGCTGCCGCAACCTTGTGGGTTGATGCGCGTGTGGGCGTGGCAAGGGCCAATGCGGGCAACTCTTCCTTACTGCGAATCAGCAATTCGATTTCGGATGGTGTCAACCGCCTCGGTGCGGGCGAGATACCGAGCCTCTGATTCAGTAAGCGCGTCGAAGGCGTGAGCGAATCGTCCAATCCACCAGGTTTCAAGTTCTGTTCCATGTTTACTCCTCAAGTCATGCAAGCGCTCTGGCGAAATTGCCTGATTTTTCCACGTTGCCATTTCCAAATTTCACAGACTCATGACCCAATCCCATACGAACCAACTCGCCCTCTCCCTCGGCCTCACCGCCAAAACAAACCAACTTTGTCTGGGCCTCGAATCCGGCACCGCCGACATTCTGGAGTTGGTCACGCCCACCACGGCTGAACTGTTGATGTGGTGGTTTGGCGAAGACCGGGTGTTGACCCGCAGCGGGCTGAACTTTCATTCCGGTCAAAAGCAGGCGATTCTGAACGCCATCGTCGCGCATGAAGTTTTGGGCAAAGACCGCGAACACTGGACGCTGCTCGACCTTTACAACGCTTGCGCGCCCGACGCCTTGTTGACCGGCACGCGCCTCAACGAAGTCGCGCAAGCCAAACACGCGCACCCCAAATACTGTTTCAAGATGGCCACCGGCACCGGCAAAACCTGGGTGCTGCAAGCGCTGCTGATCTGGCAAATGCTCAACAAAACGGCGGCGCTGGCGCAAGGGATGAACGATGCCCGCTTTACCCGTCAGTTCATGGTGGTGGCACCGGGCTTGATTGTTTATGAACGTTTGCTGGACGCGTTTTGCGGCAAGCTGATTGAGGCCGGCAACGGTTCACGCGACTTTGCCACGTCCGACATTGCCCGGTTTGCCGACCTGTTCATGCCCGACGCGCACCGTGACGCGGTGTTCGCTTTCGTGCGCGGCAACGTCTGCAACAAAACGGAGATTGGTTTGAAAGCCACCGGTAACGGCCTGATCGCCATCACCAACTGGCATCTTTTGAATGACAGCGACCTCACCGAGGACGTGCAAGAAGTCGAAGCCTTGGGCGCGCCGCTTGACCCGCAGCAGGTGATTAACGCGGTGCTGCCGTTAAGCCCTGGCCGCGCCACCGGCAACAGTCTGGACGTGCTGGATCGGCGCTACGCACGCGGCAATGTGCTGGAATTTTTGGCCGGTTTGCCCGAACTGATGGTGTTCAACGACGAGGCGCACCACATTCATGAGTTCAAACGCGAGGGCGAAAGCACCGAGGTCGAATGGCAAAAGAGTCTCTCAAAAATTGCCGAAACCAAGGGGCGGCGTTTTGTGCAAGTCGATTTTTCAGCCACGCCTTACAACGACGTGGGCGCGGGCAAAAACAAACGCAAGGTGTATTTCCCGCACATCATCACGGACTTTGATCTGAAAAGCGCCATGCGGGCCGGGCTGGTGAAATCCATTGTGCTGGACCGGCGCAAGGAAATTGGCGCGCTGCCTTTGGCATTCAAAGCCGAGCGCGATGACCAAGGCAACCCCACGTTGAGCGAAGGTCAGCGTGTGATGTTGCGCGCCGGACTGAAGAAACTCCAAAAGCTGGAAGTGGACTTTGCCCGGATTGATCCGACGCGCCATCCAAAAATGCTGGTGGTGTGCGAGGACACGAGCGTGACGCCCTGCGTGGCTGAATTTTTCCGCGATGAAGGCTTGCGTTACGAAAAAGACCTGGATGACGACATCTTGTTAATCGACTCCGGCAAAAAAGCCGAGTTGGGTGAGAGAGACTGGGCACCCGTGCGCCAGCGTCTGTTCAGCGTGGATCACCACGTCAAGCCGCGTGTCATCGTCAGCGTGCTGATGTTGCGCGAAGGCTTCGATGTGAACAACATTTGCGTCATCGTGCCGCTGCGCAGTTCGCAAGCGCAAATTCTGCTGGAGCAAACCATTGGGCGCGGCTTGCGCCTGATGTGGCGTGAGGACGATTACGCCGATCTCAAGCGCGACAACCGCGAACGCATTAACGCCGGGCAGGAGCCGGGCAGTCTGCTTGATGTGCTGTCCATCGTGGAGCATCCGGCTTTCCAATCGTTTTATGACGAGCTGATTCAAGAAGGTTTGGCCGGCACCACGGGCGACGACATGGACAACACCAGCGCCATCGGGGACGTGATCGCCGCCGAGTTGCGCGAGGGGTTTGAAGCCTTTGACTTTGGCATTCCGTTCATCCTGCAAGAAGCCGACGAAGTGCGCGACCATCATCCGCTGGACTTGGCGACCCTGCCCGCCTTCACCACCATGACGGTGACGCAACTCACCGGGCTGCTCGGTCAGGGCGACACCTTCATTTCGCAAGACCTGCAAAGCGCCACGCTGTTTGGCGACTACCGCGTCGATGGCGCGGTGATGAATGTCGGCGGCTACAACGACTATTTGTCGCGCCTGACGCGGCGCATCAGCCAAGCCTTGAGCGAGCCGCTGCCTAAGAACCTGTTCACGATCTTTAAGCCTGTAAAAATAGGCTCATGAGAACCAAGCAATACCCCAGTGATATCAGTCGCGAGCAATTTGAACAAATTGAGTCTTTGCTGAGCAGCATCCGCAAAAAGACAAAACCACGCACC
>CAIJRK010000009.1 GCA_903823025.1 uncultured beta proteobacterium | reverse complement strand
TTTTTGCGCTTCTTCAAGCGTTTGGGGTTTCGGGCTGGCTTGCCGTAGATTAATTTGCATTGCTATCAATTCTGACCTGTTTTTGCACAAATCCCGACAACACTATGAAATCAGTTGGGTAGTGGGGTGAACGCGTACTGGGTTTCTTATGAAACATTAAGATCAGAAATTTTTCTGACTTGTGACAGAGACGCCAGTATGGTCAAGGCTGCGTCAGCCTGTGACGCATCTGTAGGCAGTAAAACCAGCAACTACCTGCGACTCATTCCATCGCACAAGCTTTGATACTGTGGGCTTCACTCTCAAATAAACCCCATGAAGAAAAAACTACCACGACCTCGCATTCAGCGTGCTTTTGTGCGCTGGTTTCGTGAAAGCCACAACCGTTTTGCCGTGCCCGTCAGACTGACGAAAATCAGCGCCGAGGGGATATTGCTCAACTTTCCCAATCACCCCGACTGCCTTTCTGTCTGGCTATCGCGTTGGGGTTTCAACGTCAGCGTGGACTGGAGAGGCGTTAACTGGGACAGGCTGATCAGCCTGGATGCCTGTCCTGAACCTGTGCCAGGTCTATCGATGCCGTTGGTGCAACGAATCGGGTCGGGTTTGGCCAAGCTGACACGATAAAGATTATTTGGATCTCTTGATAAAGAAGGCACCTATACAAAATTTAACCAACACTGCAAGCCCTCTCACGTTAAAAATGCTGTGGCGGACATTTGTTTGCATGGCACCTTGAAACCATCATGAACCCAAACGCAACTATCACCATCCCACCAAAATTGATTGCAGCCCTGCAACAAGCCAAACATGTCGTAGTTTTCACCGGTGCCGGGGTTTCGGCTGAAAGCGGCATCCCCACCTTTCGCGATTCGCTCACGGGTTTGTGGCAACACTTCAATGCCGAAGACCTGGCCACGCCCGCTGCCTTTCGCAAAGACAGGGAACTGGTCTGGGGGTGGTACGAATGGCGGCGCATGAAGGTGTTGCGCGCACAGCCCAATCCCGCCCACATCGCCATCGCCGCATTGGCGAAGCTGGTGCCCAAACTCACTGTGATCACGCAAAACGTGGACGATCTGCATGAACGCGCAGGCAGTACCGATGTGCTCCATCTTCACGGCAGCCTGCACTCACCGCGTTGCGCCACGTGTGGTCAGGCCCACATGGTCCCGCCCGGCATCACGAATGAACCCGAAGGCGGGCGTCGATTAAGCCCACCTGTTTGCAGTTGTGGTGGCTTTGTTCGCCCTGATGTGGTCTGGTTTGGGGAGGACCTGCCGGTCAGGGCGTTGCACCGGGCGTTTAAAGCCGCCCAGGAATGCGATGTGCTGTTCGCCATCGGCACCTCGGGTCTGGTGCAACCGGCGGCACGCATTCCTTTGCTGGCAAAACAAGCGAGAGCCAGCGTCGTGCAGATTAATCCGACCAGCACCGGGCTGGACCGTGAATGCACCTGGTCGCTGCGCGGTGCCGCCGGGGACATCATGCCCCGCCTGTTGCAGGCGGCATTTACGCCAACATGAGAGCGGCATTGGACATGTGAATCCCTGCGTCACAAATTGACGCAGGGATTGAGACAATTAAATTGGAATTGACCATCGCCATCGCCGTTTCAATTTTTGTACGCGTTCACCCCACCCCAATCGGAATGAGGGAAGGTGTTGGGTTTAAGCCGAAGTGAGCCTTCATGGCCTGGGTCATAAAGGCCAAGACGCTACGACCTTGAAGTTTGCAACTCCCCACCACGGTCATGAC
>CAIJRK010000008.1 GCA_903823025.1 uncultured beta proteobacterium | reverse complement strand
TTTTTGCGCTTCTTCAAGCGTTTGGGGTTTCGGGCTGGCTTGCCGTAGATTAATTTGCATTGCTATCAATTCTGACCTGTTTTTGCACAAATCCCGACAACACTATGAAATCAGTTGGGTAGTGGGGTGAACGCGTACCATAATTCTTGTTTCTTTCAGCGTCACCACTGGCGCTTGATCCGTGTTCAAAATGAGTAATCCAATGCCCCTTGAGTTGAAGACGCCCGGCCTGATGCGCCGCATGGCTTGTTGGTTATATGAAGGCATGTTGATGTTTGGCGTGGCCTTCATTGCCAGCTATTTGTTTGGCACCTTAAGCCAAACGCGCAATGCCATGGACAACCGCAACCCGCTACAGGCCTTTCTGTTTGTCGTTTTCGGCATTTACTTTGTATGGTTATGGGCTAAAGGTCAGACACTGGCCATGAAAACTTGGGACATCAGGGTGGTTGATCGTGCGGGCAAGCCGCTGACTCAAGCCCGCGCCTTGTGGCGTTATGTGCTGAGCTGGTTGTGGTTTTTACCTGCACTGGCAGCGGTTTCTGCCTACAAGTTATCAGGTTCTGAATCGGTTGTTATCGTGATCGGCTGGATATTGGTTTGGGCCATCCTGAGTCGTTTCCATCCGCAGCAGCAGTTTTGGCACGATGCCTGGGCTGGCACCCGACTCATTTCCGTGCCACGCGTCAAATAAAATCCCGCTGAATCTGACGTGGTTTTAGATCGCTGATTCGTCAAGTTCGCCTGTGCGAATGCGCACCACCCGCTCCACGCTGGTCACAAATATCTTGCCATCCCCTATCTTTCCTGTGTGGGCGGCTTTGATGATGGCCTCCACACAGCGGTCAACATCAACCGTTTTAACGACCACTTCCACCTTGACTTTGGGTAAAAAATCAACCACGTATTCGGCGCCACGGTAGAGTTCTGTATGACCTTTTTGACGGCCAAAACCTTTGACCTCGGTCACGGTCAAGCCGGTGACGCCACATTCGGCCAGCGCTTCACGGACTTCTTCAAGTTTGAAGGGTTTAATGATGGCGGTGATCTGTTTCATGTTTTTCCTAATCAGTTGAGAACGGCGCTTAAATCAAGCAGCAAAGCGTCCCACAGAGTTTCATTTTTAAGCGCGAAAGCGATTGGTTATAGGATAACGCCAATCCTTGCCAAAGCTACGATGGGTGACCCGAATGCCCACGGGCGACTGACGGCGTTTGTACTCATTGATTTTGATGAGATGGGTAACTTTTTCCACATCGGCACGGGGAAATCCTGCCGCGATGATCTCTTCAATGCTCTCATCGTCTTCCATGTAACGGGCCAAAATTGCGTCAAGCACGTCATAGGTCGGCAAACTGTCCTCGTCTTTCTGGTCGGCACGCAATTCCGCACTAGGGGGGCGCGTGATGATGCGCTCTGGAATTGGCTCCGGGTGCGTGCCATAAGGATTGTTGGCGTTGCGCCAACGAGCCAGCCTGAAAACTGTTGTTTTAGCCAGATCCTTGATCACGGCAAAACCACCCGCCATGTCGCCATAAAGCGTGCAATAACCGGTCGCCATCTCCGACTTATTGCCAGTGGTTAACACAATACTGCCAAACTTATTGGATAGCGCCATCAGCAGCGTGCCGCGAATACGGGCCTGAATGTTCTCCTCTGTCGTGTCCTCGGTCAAGCCCTTGAACGCGTCAGCCAGCGATTTTTTGAAGGCTTCAAATTCTGGCACGATGGATATTTCGTCATAGCGCACACCCAGACGGGCCGCCATGTCGCGCGCATCAATCCAGCTGATATCCGCCGTATAGGGCGACGGCATCATGACCGTGCGCACCCGGTCTTTGCCTAACGCGTCCACCGCTACGGCCAGCACCAACGCAGAATCAATGCCGCCAGAAAGACCAAGAATGACGCTGGGGAAGCCATTCTTACCAATGTAGTCACGAACACCTAACACCAAGGCGTCCCACAAATCGGCATCAGGCGTGCGTTCAGGGGCGATGTCAGCGACCAAATGCCATGTTTTTTGCACGAGACGCGTTTGAACAATAAAGTGGTCTTCTACAAAGCTGGGAGCGCGCCCGGCTATCGTCCCGTCTGCATTGAGCGCGAATGAGTGCCCCTCAAACACTACTTCATCCTGCCCCCCAACCAAATGCGCATAAACCAGCGGCAAGCCACAAGCCTGCACACGCTTGCGCATCATTTGCTCGCGCTCACGGCCTTTGCCGACATGAAACGGTGATGCGTTGATTACGACCAGCAATTCAGCGCCTGCGGCTTGGGTTAACCGTGCCGGCTCTTCAAACCAGGCGTCCTCACAAATGAGCAAACCGACTTTAATTTTGTGACCAGCCTCGCCCGCTTCAAACACACACACATCCTGACCCGGTGTGAAATAGCGGTGTTCATCAAAAACCTGGTAATTAGGTAATTCCCGTTTGGCATAAGTAGCAATGGTGGCGCCTTCGCACAGCACACTGGCGGCATTATGGCGGCTTTGCACCGCCACCGAGCGGGTTCGGCTGTCACCGCCTTTGGGGTGACCTACCACGACGGTCAGGTCTTTTAACCCGGCCAGCTCATAGGCCACTGTTTTCACGGCATCATCACAGGCGGTAATGAAAGCGGGGCGCAAAAACAAATCTTCGGCGGCATAGCCACAGATCGAGAGTTCAGGGGTGAGCAACAAGCGCGCACCCTGTGCGTAGGATGAACGTGCCGCATCGATGATTTTTTGCGCGTTGCCGACCAAGTCGCCCACCACAAAATTAAGTTGGGCAACGCAGAGTTTGAGTGTCATGTACGGCAGCTATAAAAGAATGGAAAAACAAGTGAAACGCGAGTCAAACGATTATGTCATTCGGGTCTTGAACTCGGTCAGCGAGATTGATGGCTGTGACTGGAATGCCTTGTTAAGTCTGCAGCTTGCCCCAACGCCTTTCATGCGGCATGAGTATCTGGTTGCATTGGAACGCAGTGGCAGTGCAACACCCGAGACCGGTTGGACACCCTGCTTTATGGTGCTGGAGCGAAACGGCGTCATGGTAGGCGCCTGTGCGCTGTACCTCAAAACCCATTCTTATGGCGAATATGTGTTCGACCACGCTTGGGCCAATGCTTATGCACAACATGGTCTTGATTACTACCCCAAAGCGGTGGTGGCCGTGCCATTTACCCCGGTGCCAGGTGCTCGTCTGCTGGCGCGCAGTGCGCAAGACCGGGCCGTACTTGCCAAGGCGTTGATTCAATGGGGTACGGCAGAAAAGCTGTCGTCTGTGCATCTGCTTTTCACCAGCGATGAAGATCGTCAAGCGTGTGACGCGGCAGGCATGATGTTGCGCCACACGGTGCAGTTTCACTGGACCAATACCACCCCGGCTTATCTCGATTTCGAGAGTTTTTTAGCCTCCCTCGCGTATGACAAACGCAAAAAAATTCGTCAGGAGCGCCGAAAAGTTGCCGATGCGGGCGTGAGCTTTCGCTGGTCACTGGGCGCGGACATCTCACAGCGAGACTGGGATTTTTTCTACCGTTGCTACGAGCGCACTTATCTGGAGCACGGGAATGCGCCGTATTTGAGTCGCGGGTTTTTTGAAATCATGGCCTGCACCATGCCCGAAAACTGGTTGTTATTTATCGCCGAACGGCAGGAGCAACCCATCGCGAGCAGCTTGATTGCAGTGAACACAGAAGGGGAGAAGGTTGCCTATGGCCGTTATTGGGGTGCCTTGGAACGAGTTGATTGCCTGCATTTTGAGGCCTGCTATTACCAGCCGCTAGCGTGGTGCATTGCGCATGGTTATCAGCGGTTTGAGGGCGGCGCACAAGGGGAGCACAAAATGGCGCGGGCCTTATTGCCAGTCAAAACGTGCAGCGCTCATTGGCTGGCACATCCCTCGTTTGCCAATGCAGTCGAACGATTTCTGGCACGTGAAGATCAAGGCATAGGTGAATATCTTGACGAACTGGTCAAACGCAGCCCTTTAAAGGCTGTCGCCAACAATGCCTAGCAGCTTAGGCTGCAGCGGACACCATACCCAGTTCAGCCTTGCTCAACAAAGCTTCCATATTCATCACAATCAACATGCGCTCGCCAACATTCGCCAAGCCGGTAATAAAACGGGCATCAATAGCGGTGTCAAACTGAGGTGCTGGCTTAATCGACTGCGCCTCTAAAGTGACTACATCCGAGACCGCATCCACCACGGTTCCAACGACTGTGCCGCAGACATTCAAAATAATGACGACGGTAAACTCGTCATAGACCACCTTGTCCATATTGAGTTTGAGACGCAAATCAGCAATCGGCACGATGACACCACGCAAGTTGATCACGCCTTTGATAAAAGCAGGCGCATTCACCATGCGGGTTGGCTCTTCGTAAGAACGAATTTCCTGTACGCTCAAAATATCAATTGCATATTCCTCAGTGCCAAGCCGCAAAGTGAGATATTGACCACTTTCCACCCCGATTTGTGCGACAGGCTTGCCAGATTGGAAAGCATTTGAAGGTGTTTTTTGCATCGTTTCCATAACTTTGATTCCATTGCTGCTCTTAAGTCGGCAAATGATACACGTCAAGTAAATTGGTCACGAGCGACTTTGTGCATCAAAGCCGCACGTTATTTGGGTTAACTAAAAAATCGGTTCCACGCGCATGTAAACGCAAATTAAGAAACGATCCTTTACTGCAAGCGAACCATGACCAAGGTCTGATTCAGCAGTTGATAGGCGATTTCACCAAAGGTGATGGGGCCTTGCACGCCACCAATAGCCTTGCCTTCAAGTTCGCCAAACAGAAAGTTCAAAATACAGTTGCAAGACAAGACGACGCCGTTGTTGTCCACGGCGGTCAGGCGTTCACGGAATGCAGCCGCATAGTCACCCACTGGCTTGGCGAACTTGTAGTCAACGCCGGAGAAAACAGGGGCGTACAAAGCAACCTTGCTACCCGCATCACCTACGCTTTGCAGCGAGACATTCACATGCGCGCCAGCAAAATCGCCGACCAGCGGCAGGGCGCCATTTTCCAGTCCTTTGCTGCGAATATATTCAGCAAAGTTCACCTGGATGCCATTAACTTTGCAGGTCTCGACCTCGAAGCTTGTTTGCTCGAAATGCAGCACGTCGCCATCGCCCGGCTCGAACAGGTTGACAATTTCCAATGAGGCGAGTTTGTCTTCAGGCAGTTTCACATAAGCAACGACGGCGCGATTTTCGTACTTCGTGGCGGTACGACCGTCATAGACCTTGGGCGTGACTGTGCCGAATTGTGTCAGGTGCACCCCCGATATCCAACCGACAGTGGGTTTCAGAAATGCATCCGGGAAGTTGGCGGCATCGGCCGCGAATTTCTGGTGAGTGGTGCTCCCGAATGGAATGACAGTGAGAGAAAAACCATTGTTGGGTGCGTTTCCGGAAATGTCGGCTAGGTGATCCGCGTCATAGCTGGCAAAGCTGATATCACCTAACGTAGAGAGGTTGGTTGCAAATACTTGGCCTTCATTGACGACGACGCCACCGCTGGCAGTCATGAAATAGGGGCTTGTTCCGCCAATCCAGTTGCCTGCAGGGAGTTGATCTAGCACCGACTCGGAACCTGCCAAACTGAGGGATGCGCCTGCCGATATCAAGTCGATTGCAGCCTGCACTGTAATTAGTTCGTTCATTTAGTTCTTAGAGTGTGGACAGTTGTTGAATTTCAGTCGCGAGCGTGCGCTCCCATTTGACGAAAAATGCATGAATTTCAGCAGCCTTTTGGGACACCGGGTCAGAACTGCGCTCTAGTCGCTTGGTCATGAACTGAATTCCGAGTTGCTGGGTTTTCAAACGGGACATGCCACCACTGGCCAGTTTTTGCCAACAAGCATGGTTGGGAGGGGGTAAGGCCATAGTATTTACTCTCATGAAATCCAAAATATTTTGGCTATCTTATCGCTAGACTGTCAATGGATCGGGATTGGCCCCACGCAGCACAGAATGGCGACGTGGGACTGTCTGCCAGGCTTTAGGCCAAATCGAAGCGGTCAGCGTTCATCACCTTCGTCCAAGCGGACACAAAGTCTTTTACGAACTTTTCCTGGTTGTCGTCCTGTGCATAAACTTCAGCATAGGCGCGCAGGATTGAGTTAGACCCGAACACCAAATCTACACGGGTGGCGGTCCACTTAACCTGGCCTGTCTTGCGCTCGCAGATGTCATACAGGTTTTTGCCTGTAGGTTTCCACGTATAGGCCATGTCAGTGAGGTTGACAAAGAAGTCGTTAGTCAAAACGCCGACACGGTCGGTCAACACCCCGTGGCGAGTGCCACCGTAGTTGGTGCCCAGCACACGCAGGCCACCCACCAGTGCCGTCATTTCATGGGCGGTCAGACCCATGAGCTGCGTGCGGTCAAGCATCAACTCTTCAGCACTGACAACATAGTCCTTCTTGATCCAGTTGCGGTAGCCGTCATGAACCGGTTCCAACACCTCAAACGACTCAATATCTGTGGCCTCTTGTGTGGCATCACCGCGACCTGCAGCGAATGCCACGGTCACATCAAAACCGGCTGCCTTGGCCGCCTGCTCCACGCCGATATTGCCGGCCAGCACAATCACATCAGCCACGCTGACGCCGGTATCGGCCGCAATGCCTTCGAGCACGCCAAGCACCTTGACCAAGCGGACAGGCTCATTACCTTCCCAGTCCTTTTGCGGGGCTAACCGGATGCGGGCGCCATTGGCACCTCCACGCATATCCGAACCCCGATAGGTGCGGGCGCTGTCCCAAGCGGTAGCGACCATGTCACTCACGCTCAGGCCGCTGGCTACGATTTTTGCCTTGACTGCGGCTACATCAAAATCGGTGCGTCCTGCAGGCACTGCGTCTTGCCAGATAAGGTCTTCTTGTGGCACTTCAGGGCCGATGTAGCGTGCCTTTGGACCCATGTCGCGGTGAGTCAGTTTGAACCAGGCGCGGGCAAAGACTTTACTGAAATAGTCGGGATCTTTATAGAAACGCTCGGAAATAAGCCGATAGGCTGGGTCCATCTTCATGGCCATGTCGGCATCGGTCATGATTGGGTTATGGCGAATTGAGGGGTCTTCCACATCCACAGGCTTGTCTTCTTCCTTGATGTTGATAGGCTCCCACTGCCAGGCACCAGCGGGACTTTTTTTCAGTTCCCACTCGTAGGTGAATAGCAAGTAGAAATAACCGTTGTCCCACTTCGTCGGATTAGTGGTCCAGGCTCCTTCAAGACCGCTGGACACGGTGTTGCGGCCAATGCCCCGGGTGGTCTTGTTAACCCAGCCCAAGCCCTGATCATCGACATCGGCCGCCTCGGGGGTGGGACCCAGCAGCGTGACATCACCATTGCCATGGCATTTGCCAACCGTGTGACCCCCGGCAGTTAGGGCAACGGTTTCCTCGTCGTTCATGGCCATGCGCAGGAAGGTCACACGCACATCTTGCGCGGTCTTGAGCGGATCAGGCTTACCGTCCACGCCTTCCGGATTGACGTAGATCAGACCCATCATCGTTGCTGCCAGCGGATTTTCCAGATCACGCTCGCCAGAGAATCGACTGTTCTCGTTGTCGCTGGGGGCCAGCCACTCTTTTTCGGAGCCCCAGTAGATGTCATCTTCAGGATGCCAGATATCGGCACGACCAAAGGCGTAGCCGAAGGTCTTCAAGCCCATGGATTCATAGGCCACGGTGCCAGCGAGGATGATCAGGTCAGCCCAGCTGAGTTTGTTGCCGTATTTCTTTTTGATGGGCCAGAGCAGTCGGCGCGCCTTGTCCAGGTTCACGTTGTCAGGCCATGAGTTAAGGGGTGCAAAACGCTGATTGCCCGTACCGGCGCCGCCACGACCGTCAGCGGTGCGGTAGGAGCCAGCTGAATGCCAGGCCATGCGAATCATCAGGCCACCATAGTGCCCCCAGTCCGCTGGCCACCAATCCTTGCTGTCGGTCATGAAGGCGATCAGGTCTTTTTTAAGCGCGGCAACGTCCAGTTTTTTGACTTCTTCGCGGTAATTAAAGTCGGCCCCCAAGGGATTAGTCTTGGTGTCGTGCTGGTGAAGAATGTCAAGGTTCAGCGCTTTCGGCCACCATGCCATGTTCGAGTTGCCCGTGGCTGTATTGCCACCGTGCATCACCGGACATTTGCCAGCCGTGTTCTGATTTTTTGGATTCATATCTATCCTCGTTGATGAGATGTTGACTAAAGTTCAAAAAGGTGACGATCCGACTGTGAAGTCCGCCATGCAGCGCTGTTTAAAACTAAACAATACGTCTCACCCTCTCGATCGAGGACTCAGTTTACTGACCAGAGGAGGGTTCTGAGCGCTTTTTTATCAATCAACACGATAGTCAAAATGGGCATCCTGTATCCCTTCAGCCGTTGCCGCCTTGAATTATTAGCCCCCCTCTTTAACTTTTAAACAGTCTCGATTTGTATCCCCAGCCTGAAAGGCGGGAGAAGGTCAATCCGATGACAATGGAGGACTGCTTAGAAAGGTATCCGTATGACTTACAAAATTGAAAAAACCGACGCCGAATGGAAAGCCTTGCTGGCGGCCCAAGGGGCCGAGCCGCGTGCCTTTGACATTACGCGCCACGCATCCACCGAACGCGCCTACTCCGGTAAATGGGAGAACAACAAGGCGGCTGGCCTCTACAGCTGCATTTGCTGCGGTAAACCCTTGTTTGACGCAGGGGCCAAATTTGAATCAGGTTGCGGCTGGCCCAGCTACTTTCAGCCGATTGACGAAGCTGCCGTCGATACCCAGCTCGATGGAACACTGGGAATGCAACGCACCGAAGTGCATTGCGCCGACTGCGGCGCACACTTGGGTCATCTCTTCCCGGATGGACCGGCCCCAACGGGTCAACGTTATTGCATGAACTCGGCTTCGTTAAACTTCATCGCCAAATGAAAATACTGATCGACTTCTTCCCCATCCTGCTGTTTTTCGGCGCTTACAAGGCTTATGGCATTTACGTCGGCACCGGCGTCTTGATGGCCGCCACCGTGTTGCAAATGGTTTTAATCTACGTCATCGACCGCAAACTGACCCTCATGCACAAGGCGACGTTGGCGCTGGTGGTCGGTTTTGGCGCCTTGACGCTGATCTTGCAAGACGACCGTTTTATCAAATGGAAACCCACCGTGCTGTATGCAGCGATGGCTATTGGGCTAGCGCTGGCAGTCTGGATTTACAAGAAAAATTTTCTGAAAATGCTCTTGGGTAGCCAGATGAGCTTGCCTGACCCGGTCTGGATGCGACTCAACATAATCTGGATTCTGTACTGCCTCTTCATGTCGCTCATCAACGCCTACGTAGCCGCCTACTACACCACCGAAGCCTGGATGAACTTCAAACTATGGGGCTATGCGTTTCCGCTGGTCTTTATCGTAGCGCAGGGCTTCTACATTTCACGCTACTTGAGCACCGACGAACCGAAAACCCCAACCCCATGACAAACACTTCATTTGCCCCCACCGCCGCGCAACTGACGCAGCGTTTGCGCGAAAAGCTGCAACCCCTCACGCTGGAAGTGCTGGACGAAAGTTATCAGCACAACGGTCATGCCGGGTCAAACGGCACAGGCGTGGGTACGCATTTTCGAGTGCGCATTACGTCACATCTGTTTACCGGTAAACCCGTCGTGATGCGTCACCGGCTTGTGTATGATGCGCTGCAAGATTTTATGGATCAAGGCCTGCACGCGCTGGCTATTGAGGCCCATTTGCCATCTGTTTAAAACTGATTGTTAGAACTTTTTACTTAGGAAAAATCCGAATGAAGATGAAGCTTTTATCCGCTGTGGCCACTGCCGCCATGCTGTGCACGTTGGCCCCGGCTGTGCTGGCCCAAAACGTGGCGATTGTCAATGGCAAGGCCGTGCCTAAAGCGCGTTTGGATGCGCTAGCCGAGCAGATCAGCCGCTCGGGCCGTCCGATTACGCCTGAAATGCAAGGCCAACTCAGAGATGAAGTCATTGCCCGTGAAATTTTTATGCAGGAAGCGCAAAAGCAAGGACTTGACGCCACCGACGACTACAAATCACAACTCGAATTGGCGCGCCAAACGATTTTGATTCGTGAGCTGTTCAGCCATTACCAAACCGTCAACCCCACGACCGACGCTGACATTCAGGCGGAATATGACAAGTTTGCAGCGGCCAATGGTGGCAAAGAATACAAAGCCCGCCACATTTTGGTGGAAACAGAGGCCGAGGCCAAAGCCATCATTGCCCAGTTGAAAAAGGGCGGCAAGTTTGAAGAAATCGCCAAAAAATCATCCAAAGACCCCGGCTCTGGTGCCAATGGCGGCGATCTTGATTGGGCCGGTGCGGGCAATTACGTGGCCGAGTTCTCTCAAGCTTTGACCAAGTTGAGCAAGGGCAAGACGACAGAGACGCCGGTTAAAACCCAATTTGGCTATCACATCATCCGTCTGGATGCTGTCCGTGATGCCACGTTGCCCAAGTTTGATGATGTCAAACCGCAAATTGCCCAGCAATTGCAGCAACAAAAAATGACTAAATTCCAGGAAGATTTACGGGCCAAAGCGAAAGTCGAATAAAAGTCGGGGTATCCAACGCATAAAAAACGCAGCTACAGCGGCGTTTTTTATGATGCCAACCCACCAACCACCATCAAAACACCAATCATCACCGGTTGGTGCAGCATGTAATAACTCAAACTCCAGCGGCCCAGCTTTGCCAAGGGTTTCAACACACCCGGCAAGCGACGTGACAAGGGGGTTTCAGCCCGACGCAAACCCCAGCGGCCAGCCGCCACCCCCCACCACATCACCCCCAACCAAGGTAGTAACGGCACATAGTCTTCGGTGATCGGCTTGTGTGTGATCAGGCCCAACCAGTTCAGGAAAGGACTGTTGAAAATAGCCTGAAATTCAACCGGCAACGCTGTCAGCAGAGTCTCTGCAGCAAGCCACGGCATTCCTATCGCCACAGCACCCAAAATCCATAACCAGCCGCCCCAGTGCGCCGTCAAACGCACGATGATCCACATGAGGGCCATGCCATGCAGCACACCAAAATAAATAAAACTTTGTGGATACATAAACCACGAGCCTGCCGTCACTAACAGCGCACAAGCCATTAACTGCCCCCAGCGGCGCCAGAAACGCGACCAACTTTGCCCTTGATTGACAGCGATGGCCTGCCCCAAGCCTGCACAAAATAAAAACAGACTCACAATCACCGTGCGCTGCCAGGTCCAGAGCGGATCATTGTAAAAATTTTGCTGACTGTAGCCAAATTGAACCAAGTCAAAACAGAAGTGAAACGCGGTCATCCACACCATAGCAAAGCCCCGCAGAGCGTCCACGGCATCAAATCTGAGCGATAAATCAGGAGGTGGGTTGTGGCGTGTCATGGCTGAACGATACCTGTTCCAAGCCGCGAGCCAGAGAAGATGTGCTTGGGTTTTCAACAAAAATGCAGCGCTTGCCTGTGCGCTTGCAAAAGTCTTTCACCTTCCAGTAAGCGTTGTGACTGATGCAGCCCGTCTGGCAAATCACCAAGTCAGCAGCGGCCAGATTGGCGTTGAGCACATGATGACTATCCTCAAGCCCCCCATCATGATGAGAAAATCGTCCACCGACGCGCTCAATGAGATCACGGTAACTGGCCACATTACCGCTACGACCGCCGACACAGAGCACCTCTTTCCGATAGAAATCAACCGTTGCAGAAGGCGCTGGCAGCACAACTTGTTCAGTAACGGCGACCTCTGCTTTAGATAACCTGTCGGTAGTCACCGCCGCTATCAATTTTGGCGTCAAGGCTAGTTTTTGCCGCAAATCACCGTTAAGTTCTTCGAGTTCGGTTTGACGCACTGCCATTTGCGCGATCTTCTTTTGCAAGCGCAGACTGGATTCAAAATCAGGTGTTAATGCTTTCAACTCAGTCAACGCCACATTCAAAAAAGCAATGCTGTTGCCTTGACTGATATGCGTTGTGCGGGCTTTGATCAGTTGCGCATTAAGCCGTTCAACCTCGCTGGATTTGTCAGCGATGATCCGCGAGCTACGCGTCTGAACCTTGCTTAATTCGCGCGCGAGTACCGCATTTTCTGCCAGCAAAGCATTGAACTCGGTAATGCCTGCACGCATATTGGCGCCCGCGTAGTGCTGAAGCATGTGCATATTGCGGCAAATTACTTCTTGCAAAGCAGTGTCGCATCGGGGGCGGTAGATGTCAAGCTAGTTGTCGCCTGCGAGGGTAAATTTAAGCGGTTTTTTTGAGTGTTGGTTTTCCTTCTTTTTTCACGTCCGCATGTTGATCCGGATTGAGGTGAACCACCAGCACCGGCTGCCAGTTGCGGGTGGGGCCACTCCAGCGATGGGGGTGCTTGGCTTTCGCCGCTTCATAGACTTCACCCCGTTTTGCCAGTAATGCGGTGTCCTGGCCTGCATGGCGCTGCTCTGGCGTGACGAAACGCACGGCGCTGTGACGATGCTCCCGGTTGTACCACTGCACGAACGTGCCCACCCATTGGCGCGCTGCCAGCAGGGTCTCGAACGCCCGCACGGGGTAGTCGGGGCGGTATTTCAGCGTCTTGAACAACGACTCCGAATAAGGGTTGTCGTTGCTGACTGCCGCTCGACTGAACGAAGGCATCACGCCCAGTGTTTGCAGGGTGGCCAGCATCGTGGCCCCTTTCATGGGGCTGCCATTGTCAGAGTGCAACACCACCTGATTGGGCGCAATGTTTTCGCGCTCGCAGATATCGCGCATCACCTCGCTGGCCAACGCGCTGCTCTCGCTCTCGTAGACCTGCCAGCCCACAATCTTTCGGCTAAAAATATCCATGAACAAGTACAGGTAAAAGTAGGCCCCGAGGATCAGCGTTGGCAAATAGGTGATGTCCCAACTGAAGAGTTCATTGGGGGCCGTTGCGCACAGCGCACGCGGCTTGCTGCGTTGTTGCCGGGGCCGCTCAGCATGGCGGTGCTGAAGTTGGTTGTGCGCTTTGAGCACCCGGTAAAAGGTTGACTCCGAGGCGATGTATTGGCCCCGGTCGGCCAGCCGGGGCACGATCTGGCTGGGCGCGAGATGTCCAAACTCATCCGAGTTGGCGACTGCCAGCAAAGATTCGCGCTCGGGCTCGCTGAGCTGATTTTTGGGCGTTTGCACCCGTGTTGGACGCTGATCCCACGGGATTGATCACGTTGCCAGCGTTGCAGGGTGCGCTCGCTCAAGGAGATGGCACCACAAGCGCGCTCCTGGCTGGCCCCTGCGGCGATGGCGTCCCTCACCAACCCGATGACTTGGCCGCGCTCTGTCAGGGTGCTCATGTGGCCTCGTCCTCCCACAGCGCACGGAACTTTTTTTGCAGTATCAGCAAAGCTGCCGCCTCCGCTAGGGCTTTCTCTTTGCGTACCAATTCACGTTTGAGTTGATCGTTTTCGTCTTTGAGGCTGCGCAATTCCCGCGTGCCTGAATCTGTTTTCTGGGCCGCACAGAAGGTTGCTTTCCAGCTTGTCAGGTGATGGACAAACAAGCCTCTTTCACGGCACCACGCCTGCAAGGGTTCACCTGACAAAACATGGGTTTCCTGTAACGCCAGCAGTTGCTCCTGGGCACTCCAGTCCTGGGGGCGCTTCTCTTTGCCGGGCGACATACCGGCCTTCTCGGGAGGTCTTCTTTTCATCCAGTTCTTGGCCGTGTGGTAACTGACGTTCATCTCCAACGCGACTTCCCGCACTGTGCGCGGCCCACGTGAGTGCAGCTTGACCACGGCCTGTTCGATAAATGCTTGGGTATATTTTTGTTTCATTGTTGCTTGGGCTTCTAAAAGAGTATTTTTTGTACGCGTTCACCCCACTACCCAACTGATTTCATAGTGTTGTCGGGATTTGTGCAAAAACAGGTCAGAATTGATAGCAATGCAAATTAATCTACGGCAAGCCAGCCCGAAACCCCAAACGCTTGAAGAAGCGCAAAAA
>CAIJRK010000007.1 GCA_903823025.1 uncultured beta proteobacterium | reverse complement strand
GATTCCGCCCCGGGCCACCACGAAAACGAACAAGCGACCCCTTAAAAGGTCGTTTTTTTTCGTTCTGGCATTGTTCCGTCAATGTCGATAGGAACCGATTGCACGCGCTTAGCTACAGTGCGGCCGAAGATGCAAGCAACCTCATTTTTTATAAAACTTCACGTTAAAGCGGTAGCACCCGGGTTCGACAGCTATTTGGCCAAAATCACACAGTGCCCCAATGAAATCAACGATTTAAATCGCTAAAAACCAAATTCTGTAATGGCACGATTACGTGTTTTTCTCTGATTTAACCAATGAGAAGCTTGTGATAAAGTAATGGCGTGTTCATCAAACTCACACGCTCCGGCTCCAATCGCTACGTTCAGCTCGTCGAGGCGTACCGTGACGCGTCCACCGGGCGACCAAAGCAACGCACCATCGCAACCCTCGGGCGCATTGACCAGCTCAACACTGAGCTCAAATCAGTCATCGCAGGGTTGCAGCGCGCCACCGGCCAAACACCTGCTGCACCAGTACCGCCTGTGGAACCCCCTGTTTTGAGCTTCGAGGCTGCCCGTGACTTTGGTGATGTCTGGACATTGACCGAACTCTGGAACACCCTGGGCTTTGATGGTTTGCGCTCTGTATTTCGTCAAACCCGCCACAGCATTGACGTCGAGGCACTCATTCGGGTGATGGTGTTCAACCGCCTGTGTGACCCCGACTCCAAGCTCGGTGTACTGCGCTGGCTGGAAACCGTCGCCTTGCCAGGCACTTCCCTGCAATCCATTGACCACCAGCACCTGCTGCGCGCCATGGATGCACTGGTTGAGCACAAGGCCGCGGTGGATGAGGTAATCGCCCGTTTGCTGCGTCCCTTGGTAGATCAAGACTTGGCGATCGTGTTTTATGACATGACCACTATTCGGGCAGCAGGTCTTTCAGAGCAGGACGGTGACTTGCGTCACTATGGCATGTCCAAAGAAGGGGTGGTTGCCCGCCAAGTCATGCTCGGCGTGGTGCAAACGGCGGAGGGCTTGCCGCTGTACCACGAGGTGTTTGATGGCAACACGGCGGAGGTCACCACTCTCAAGGGCGTCATCGAGAAGATTGTGGCGCGCTTTCCCATCAAACGCATCATTGCGGTGGCCGATCGTGGATTGCTCTCCACGGACAACTTGGCCGACTTGCAGGAGATCGTTCTGCCTGGTGGCAACAAGCTCGAATTCATTCTGGCGGTGCCCGGGCGGCGCTATGGTGACTTCGTTGAATTGCTGGAGTCGTTTCATGCTGCGCAGTGTGTGCCCGCACAAGTTGAAGTGCTGGGCGAAGCCGTTTGGAACAAGCTGCGCCTAGTCATTGCGCATGACCCGCAAGTGGCGTGTGATGCGGGGGCAAAACGCGACAAGCGCATTGACGAGTTAAAGAAGCAGGCTGACCTGTGGGTGGGCAAGCTCCAGGATCAAGATGAGGGCAAGAAAAAGCGGGGCCGCAAGCTCTCGGATGGCGGCGCGCGAGCCAAGTTTTACCGCGAGGTGTCTGAGGCCCATTTGATGCGCATTGTGAAGGTGGACCTCAAGAGTGAGCTATTCACCTACGACATTGATGAAAGGGCTTTGAAACATGCGCGCCTGATGGATGGCAAGCTGCTGCTGGTCTCCAACACCAAAGACCTGACACCCGAGGAGGTCGTCAAACGCTACAAGTCACTGGCAGATATTGAACGTGGATTTCGAGTGCTCAAGTCGGAAATCGAGATCGGCCCGATCTTTCACCGCCTGGCGGATCGGATTCACGCCCACGCCTCAATTTGCTTTATGGCGCTGATTCTGTATCGAGTGATGCGCACCCGACTCAAAGACAGCAACACCCAAATTTCGCCAGAGCGGGCACTGGACAAATTCCGCCGCATTCAGCATCAGAAAGTAAAAATTAATGATCTGGAGCCGATTGCCGGGCTGTCGAGCATCAGCCAGGAACACACGGAGATTTTGCAAGCACTAACGATTAAGAAGCCGACCCTGAACACCCAGTTGACCCTTTTGTAGTGGAGCGATTGATTCGCGACGCTATAGGAATCATCGACTTACAAAATTAACTGTCGAACTCGGGGTAGCAGACGCCCAGACTACAAAAACTAATTTTCGATTTGAAGTTGACTCAGTATGAGGCGCGCAGTCGACACATTGGTGGCACAGGGAATGTTGTGCACATCACACGCTCGTACCAGTGCATTGATGTCGGGCTTATGGGGCTGCGACGTCATTGGATCACGCAAAAATATGATGGCGTCCATGCATCCTGTGGCGATTCGAGATCCTATTTGAAGATCGCCACCCACTGGGCCGCTGAGCAGGCGTTCTACCGTCAG
>CAIJRK010000006.1 GCA_903823025.1 uncultured beta proteobacterium | reverse complement strand
GAGCGCGTCATGACCGTGGTGGGGAGTTGCAAACTTCAAGGTCGTAGCGTCTTGGCCTTTATGACCCAGGCCATGAAGGCTCACTTCGGCTTAAACCCAACACCTTCCCTCATTCCGATTGGGGTGGGGTGAACGCGTACAGCAAAAGTCTTGTGAATAAACAAGTATTTTATATTTTCACGCATGGAAATAGACTCGTGGCAAACCATCACAGCAACGAAAAATGACCGAACTTCTCGCCTTCTTCTCAAACCCATTCAGCAGCACCGCCCTGTTTTCAAAAGAGTTTCTAACGCTCGCCATCGTGCATTTTCTGGCCGTGATCGCGCCGGGGCCGGACTTTGCGGTCACGGTGCGCCAGAGTGTGCGTTTTGGACGTGCGGTCGGCATGGCAACTGCCGTGGGCATTGGCATGGGCATCTCGCTGCATGTCGGCTACACCCTCATCGGGGTCGGCGCGCTGCTGCATACCTATCCTTGGTTGCTCACGCTCACCAGCGTGCTGGGCGCGGCTTATCTGGTTTATCTGGGCGTTATTCTGGTGCGCAGTCGCCCGCAGGTCGCCCCCTCAAATCCAGTCGTCGATGCGTCGTCAGCCCTTGAATCGGTCGGGGTCACGCCATCGCTGTCCCGGGCTTTTTGGCTGGGTTTTTTGACCAATGCGACCAACCCCAAAGCCACTTTGTTCTTTCTGGCGATCTTCACAACCCTCGTGCAACCGACCACCCCTTTGCCAGTGCAGGCGCTCTACGGCCTGTGGATGTGCGGCGTTAACGCGGCGTGGTTCATGACCGTCGCCGCCCTGTTCACCATGGCGCGCGTTCGGGACACTTTTTTGCGCCTGGGGCACTGGCTTGAGCGTTTGATGGGCGTGGTTTTGCTCCTGTTCGCCTTGCGTCTGGTGATGCAAGCCGTCGGCTAAGACGGTCAAGGGCTGCCGTTACCATCCATCATGCAAGGGTTCGTTCTGCCCAATTCCCCCCCAATAGTCAGTCAACGCTGAAACATGACATAGCGGCCCAAGCTTTCCAAATTTGGGTTGCATTTTAAAAATACTCATGCCCAAATTCGCCGCCAACCTCTCCATGCTTTACCCCGAGTTTGATTTTCTGGATCGCTTTGAAGCCGCCGCGCAAGACGGATTCAAGGCGGTGGAGTTTTTATTTCCCTATGCGTTTGAGCCTCACGACATCGCGGCGCGGCTCAAAGACCATGACTTGCAGCAAGTGCTGTTCAATGCGCCGCCCGGCGACTGGGCGGGCGGCGAGCGCGGGTTGGCTTGTCTGCCTGGACGTGAAGCCGAGTTTCGTGCTGGCATCGTTAAAGCGCTTGATTACGCGAGCGCGCTGGCCTGTCCGCGCATTCATGTGATGGCCGGGTTGACGCCCTTGCTGGAAAATCCCCTCGTCGTGCAAACGACCTATTGCAACAACCTGCGATGGGCCGCGTTGCAAGCGGCCAAACAAGGTGTTGAGGTCTTGATTGAGCCAATCAACACGCGCGACATGCCCCGCTTTTTTTTGAGTCGCCAAGACGCGGCGCACACGCTGATTGAAGAGATTGGCGCACCTAATCTAAAGGTGCAAATGGACTTGTACCACTGCCAAATTATGGAAGGTGATGTGGCGATGAAACTGCGCCACTACCTGCCCACGGGGCGCGTTGGTCACATCCAGATTGCAGGCGTGCCGCAGCGCCATGAACCCGACTTGGGTGAGTTGAATTACCCGTATTTGTTCTCTGTGTTGGACGAGTTGGGTTATGCCGGTTGGGTCGGTTGCGAGTACCGCCCCGCCAGAGGACTGCAGCCCGGCGGCACCTCGGTCGGTTTGAGTTGGTTGAAATCCTACGGGTAATTTTTGCTGTTTTGCAGTGTGACCGCCACATCACGCGGTGATGCGCTGTAGGGCGCGCTGCTGACCAAAATATGGGCACCGGCGCGGGCGTAGGCCTCGGCATTGGCCGCCGTCACCCCGCCCGCAGCGGCAATCTTGACCGGTCGTCCAATAGCGAATTGCACGACAGCGGCCACCGTGTCAGGCGTGCATTTTTCGAGCTGAATGACATCAGCGCCCGCGTCAATCCAAACCCTGGCCTCCTGCGCATGGGCAACTTCCACCACCACTTGCCGTTCCGGCCAACTGCGATGCAGGCGGGCGACGATCTCCAGCGGCGCTTCGTCTGCCAAAAACGCCCGATGCTCGGCAAACACCAACAGGGTTTCAGACAGCCCCAGCCGATGCGGCACCGCGCCACCCGCCAAAATAGCTTTGACGCTCATGGCCTTGGCCCCCGGCATGTATTTGCGGGTGCAGGCCACCGGCACCTGCGGATTGCCGCAACGCGCCGCTGCCACCAGTTCAGCGGTGGCGCTGGCGATACCGGCGGCATATTCCATCAAGGTTTGCGCCGGTTTCCAGACACCGTGCAAATCAGCTGCCCGACCTGTCAGTGTGAGCAAAATGGAACCGGCGTCCACCGACGTGCCACTGGGCAAGCTTGATCCGTCAACTTGCAAGCCACGCAACGCGCCCATGCGAATAGCCTCTTCGGTGCAACAAACCACTTGGGCGTGACGCGCGCGAAAGGTCAGGCGACCCATCGTGCTGCCAATGCCCAGCCCCCAAGTGGTGGCGTCGCCATAAGGCGTGTCGTCTTGCAACAGGGTTTCTAACAAGGAATCGGGGAAGGTAAAAGGACTCATCGCGGCATGTCCTCCGCAAAGCTATAGCTGCCCCGGTTGCCCCGGCAGTCGCCTTCTTTTCGCACCACGCGCCAGACCAGCCAGCGCGTGTCGTTGAGCCGCCAGGCTTGCACCTCTTCGCCATAAACGAGTTCCTCGTAGAACTCTTCGTCATCGTCCGAACGCGGTTCACCCAAGGCGAACGTGTGTTGGTAATAGCACGCCAAACCCGCCTGGTCGTAACCCAGCGTGCGTGCGGCGGGCATCTCGTAGTCACGGTGAATGGCAAAGCTAAGGGGCGTGATGGCGGCAGTTCGCCACGCGGCGGGTAGCGCCTGTTGCCAGTCGGGCGCTTTGCTTTCCTGACGCCGAGGCACAACGATGGGGCTTAAGAGAGGCATGATGTTTCCTTTCAGGCGGGTAGTTTTTCAGGCGAGCAAAGCAACTGCTTTGATCTGCGCCCAAACCGGCAAACCGGGCTTGATGCCCAATTCACGCAGCGCACGCTCGGTGATGCGGGCCAGCAAAGGTGTGGTGCCGACGCGCAGTTGCACCAGCACATGACCCGGCGAATCGGTGGCGGCAATCTCTGTAACGATGGCGGGCAATATATTGAGAATGCTTGACGCCTTGGGCCGCTCCAGCGCCAGACTCACATCGCGGGCATGAATGCGACAACGCAAGCGGCTACCCGTGGCCTCCAGACGGCGTCCGACGTGCAGACTGCCATCGGCAAAATCGAGTTGCGAGAGGTTGTCGGCCTCGGGGCCAAAAAGCGTGGTTTGCAGCACCACGCCAGCGGCGTCCGCAAAGGTGGGCGGCAAGTCGGCGCGGGCCAGCGTTTCGCTCAATGGCCCGCTGGCCACGACCCGGCCCGCGTCAAGCAAAACCAGATGGTCGGCCAAACGCGCCACTTCATCGGGCGCGTGGCTGACGTAAATAACCGGGATCGACAGCTCGTCATGCAGGCGCTCCAGATACGGCATGATTTCCAGCTTGCGTTTCAAATCCAGCGCGGCCAACGGCTCGTCCATCAGCAAAATGCGCGGTGCCGTCAGCAAGGCGCGGGCGATGGCGACGCGCTGGCGTTCGCCACCGGACAGACTGGCGGGCAGGCGGTCAAGCAAGTGGGCAATGCCCAGTAAATCAGCGACGTTGGCGAGTTTGAAATGCTGCGCGGCGGGCGCTGCGCGGCGTTGCCCAAATTCCATGTTGCGCTGCACCGACAAATGCGCAAAGAGGCTGGCTTCCTGAAAAACATAACCCAGCGCTCGGCGATGCGTGGGCACAAAAATGCCGTGTGGCTCATCCTGCCAAACGTCGCCCTCCAGCGTGAACAAACCGCCCGGCGCACGTTCCAACCCGGCCATCGCGCGCAGGCAAGTGGTTTTGCCCGAACCGGAATGGCCGAACAGTGCCGTGATGCCGTGGCCGGGCAAGTCCAGGTCAATATCGAGGCTGAAATCGCCCCGGTCGATGCGAAAGCGGGCGTGAATGTTCTGGCTCATGAGCGTGCCCGTCCGAGTCGAGGATTGAGGGTGTAGAGCGTGAGCAAAACGATGAAGCTGAAAGCCAACATGCCACCCGACAGCCAGTGCGCCTGGGTGTATTCAAACGCTTCAACGTGGTCATAAATTTGCACCGACACCACGCGGGTTTTGTCGGGGATGTTGCCCCCGATCATCAGCACCACGCCAAATTCACCGACCGTGTGGGCAAAGCTGAGAATGGCACCGGCCATAAAACCGGGTCGGGACAGCGGCACGACGACGGACCAAAACGTATCCCAAGGACTGGCGCGCAAAGTCGCTGCCACTTCAAGCGGACGCTCGCCAATGGCCTCAAAAGCGGTCTGCAATGGCTGCACCATAAAAGGCAAAGAATAAATCACCGAGGCGATGACCAACCCCGGAAAAGTGAACGGCAAAACGCCCAACCCCAGCGATTCAGTCAGTTTCCCGCCTGGCCCATTTGGCCCCAAAGCCACAAGCAAGTAGAAGCCAAGCACCGTCGGCGGCAACACCAGCGGCAAGGCCACAACAGCGCCAATCACGCCCTTCATGCGCGAGTTCGTGCGCGCCAGCCACCAGGCGATAGGCGTGCCGATCAGGAGCAGCAACAGCATGACCAAGCTGGCCAGTTTGAGGGTTAGCCAGATGGCACCCAAGTCAGAAGTTTCCATCGTTGTGAGGCGCAGAGTCTGGTTTAAAACGCGTAGCCGTAGGCGGTGATGATGGCGCGGGCTTTGTCCGTTTTGAGGTAATTCACCAGCGCGAGAGCGGCGGGTTTGTTACGACCTTTGGCAAGCACCACCGCCTCCTGAAGAATCGGGTCATAGAGATTGGCGGGCACCCGCCAGGCCGAGCCGGACGTGAACTTGCCATCTTTGAACACTTGCGAGAGCGCCACAAACCCGAGTTGCGCATTGCCGGTGGCAACAAACTGGTAGTTCTGGGTGATGTTTTCCCCTTGAACGATCTTGGGCTGGATGGCCGCCAGCACGCCGAGTTGCGTCATTGCCTGAATCGCTGCGGCTCCGTAAGGCGCGGTTTTGGGATTAGCCAGTGCCAAATGTTTGAAGTCGCCGGTTTTCAGAACCGCGCCTTGGTCATCGACATAGCCCGCTTGAGCCGACCACAGCACCAGTTTGCCGATGGCGTAAGTGAAGCGGGTGTCGGGCGCAGTCAGCAATTCTTTTTCCAGTTTGGCCGGGGTTTCGTTATCGGCGGCCAGCAAAACCTCAAATGGCGCGCCGTTGCGGATTTGGGCGTAAAACTTGCCGGTGGAGCCGAACGAGAGTTTCGCTTGATGACCCGTTTCCTTCTCGAACTCGGCGGCAATTTGCTGCATGGGCGCGGTGAAATTGGCGGCGACGGCGACCAGCACCTCGTCGGCGTGGGCGTTAAAGCCCAGCGTGAGTAACAAAGTGGAAAGCAGGAAGGGAATGCGGCGCATGAGGGTTCTCCTTGGGGGTTAGTAAGTTGGTGAATTAGTGATAAAGACAAAGAATGACCGCCGACGCCTTGAAAACAGCGCAGGCCTGTTCGCCCAACGCGAGGCCCAGTTTTTCAACACTGTCGTAGGTCACGACAGCGCAGACGGTCTTGCCGCCCGGCATGGTGAGCGTGATTTCAGCGTTCACCGGGCCGTTGAGGATGCGCGTCACCTCACCCCACAAATGGTTGCGGGCGGACGTTCTGATATGGGGATCGGTGAGCAGCAAAACGGAGGACGATTTCACCAAAGCGTTCATCTCCATGCCTATTTGCAGCCCCAGGTTTTCTGCCGATTCCTGCGTGATAACAGCGACCAGTTCGTTCTCGCCATCCAGACGCAGCCGCACTTCAAAATCAACATCACCTTCACGCAGGCCGATGACCGTCCCGGCAAACTGGTTGCGGGCGCTGGTTTTCATCGACATGCGTTTCAAGAGTTGACGAAATTGCTGAAAATCCCCGGCCTCATCGCTGTTCATGCGGGCGGCCATGTGGTTCAGCGCGGTCTGGTATTCAGACTCCAACGCCCGATAGAGCGCCACCACTTTGCGCCCGTAATCGGTCAACAACGTGCCGCCGCCCCGATGTCCACCCGTTGAACGGATCACCAAAGGATGGTCAGCCAGATTGTTCATGGCGTCGATAGCGTCCCAAGCCGCTTTGTATGACAGCGGAACGGCTTTGGCCGCTTGGGAAATCGACCCGTGAACCTCAACCATCTCAAGCAGACGAATGCGGGTATCACCCAGAAAAGTGCCAAATTCAGTATCAACCTGGAGTTTTCCACGCAAGGAATGTAGATTTTGTTTTATATCCGACATAATATTTGTTCTAAATATAACAATAATGACAAAATAGCCTGAATCAAACTATAAATAAAACCAGGTTCGTTATGTTATTAATAATACAACGAAATAACCTAGAATTACAAAGCGCGGCAACTATCGTTATATTTATTTAAATATAGCGATGACCGGGCAATTAAACTTTTTAAGGGAATTCCAAATGAACGTCAGTGCACGCAATATTTTCAAAGGAAAAATCACCGGTCTCGTCGAGGGTGCGGTGAATGCGGAAGTCGAACTCACCACAGCGGGCGGCGACCAAATCGTGGCCATCGTCACTGAAGGCAGCGTCAAGTCTTTGGGTCTGGCGGTTGGTAAAGAAGCCGTGGCCTATGTCAAGGCGCCGTGGGTGATGGTGTTGACCGGCGATACCCCTATTCGTTTTTCGGCCCGCAACCAGTTCACCGGCAAAGTGACCAGCGTGGTGAAAGGCCAAGTCAATGCTGAAGTGGGGATTGAACTGGCGGGCGGCACCATGGTGTTTGCTGTGATCACCAATGAAGCTGTGCTTGAACTGGGTCTTCAACCCGGCGTGTCAGCCACCGCGCTGATCAAGGCCAGCCATGTGGTGCTGGGCGTGTCCGCCTGAATGTGAAGTTGGGTGAAGCCGGGTGAAGTCAGGTTTCACGCCAGTGCCCATCAGGGTTTAAATTTCGACCCGGTCGGCGGGCCTGTTTTTCGCCCTAACATCAAGCGCATGACACAACCCGCCAGATTCTGGGCCGATCTCTCGACGCGAGATTTCGCCCAACGCCTCGCCAGCGGCCAGGCTGCACAAACCATTGCCGTGTTGCCCGTGGCGGCCATTGAGCAACATGGCCCGCACCTGCCTTTGAGTGTGGACACGGTGTTGGCAGACGGTGTTATCGCCGCCGCACTGCCGCATCTGGCACCTGATCTGGATGTGCTTTTTTTGCCCACGCAAGCCGTCGGTTTAAGCCCTGAACACGCCCGATTTCCCGGTACGCTCACGCTCAAGTCTGAGACGATTGTGCGGCTGTGGACGGACATTGGCGAATCAGTGGCGGCTGCGGGCATCAAGAAACTGGTGCTCTTTAATTCGCATGGCGGCCAGGTGAGCGTGATGGATTTGGTGGCGCGTGATTTGCGGGCGCGCCTGAATATGCTGGTGTACAGCGTGAGCTGGTTCAACTTGCCGCTGCTGGACGCTGACGGTCACGACCTCAACACCCTGTTCAGCGCCGATGAACACCGCTTCGGCATCCATGCCGGCGACATTGAAACCTCGATGATGCTGGCGCTTGATCCGGCGCATGTGAAGATGACGCAGGCTCAAAACTTTCACTCCAGCTCACAAGACCGGGCGCAGCGCTTTGCCATTTTGGGCAACGGCAAAAGCGCCAAGCTAGGCTGGCAAATGCAGGACTACAACCCGGCAGGTGCCGTGGGCAATGCCGCTGCCGCCACGGCTGATAAAGGGCGCGCCGTGGTTGACGCGGCAGGTCGTTCGCTGGCCAGGATGCTGGAAGAACTGAAAAATTTTGTTTAACTGGCCCGTGTCGCTGCTTTGTAGATCAGGCAATCGCTGACCATTAAGCAACGTCAGGCGCGCCAGCAGCCCAAGACCACAAGCTCTGACGCCCTCAGTATTGCCACACCTCATGACCCAGCACGCCACTATTGAGTGTCGCCCGGCACTGCCGCCAGTTCGGTAAAAACTTGTTCATCAACAGCGTAAATCGCTCGGTGTGGTTGCGCTCCAGCAGATGCACCAGTTCATGCACCACGATGTATTCCAGACACAGGGTGGATTTTTTGGCCAGCTCCAGGTTGATCCAAAGGCGCTGGGCGGTGTGGTTGCAGCTGCCCCACTTGGTTTTCATCTTCTTGACGCCCCAGTAGCTGGCCTGTACGCCCAGAATTGGTTGCCATTTCTCCAGCAGCGCCGGAATCTGCGCCTTGAGTTGCGCCCGGTACCAGCGCAGCAACGTGTCTTCTCGTTGCGCCGGGGTCGCGCCGGGGCGTACAAACAAATCCAGGCTGGCGAGGCCGCGCACGGCCACTCGGGCCGGGGCATCCACCTCGTGCACCCGCAGGCGGTAGCGTTTGCCCAAAAAGTAGTGGCTTTCACCATTGACCATCTCGCGTTGACTCTGGCGGGGTTGCTGGACAAACCTGGCTTTTTGCCGCTTGATCCAGCCCAGCTTGTCGATCACGGCCAGGCGCACCGCCTCGTCGCTGATGACCAGGGGCACGGCCACCCGCACGCGTCCCAGTGGCGGGTAAACGCCCAAATGCAGGTTTTTGATGTCCTTGCGCACCACCTCCACTCTGATGCCGCGCACCTGGAAACTGCGGGACTCGGCCGCTGCGGGGTCCGACACGTCAGTACCCGCCCTGGTGCTTTACCAGTTCGAGCATCCGGTCTGTCTCATTTTCCAGATCGAGGGCTGGCACGGTGACACCGTCTGCGCTGTGAACTTTCAGGCCCAGGTTAGCCGGGATGTCCGTGCTCAGCACGAAACGTATGGCATTGCGCACACGCTTGGTTTTACCGGTGTTGTGACGCCAGTCGTCTTGCAAGCTGCTCAACACGGCCACATTCATCGCCATTGCCAAGGTCTCGCTTTTGCCCAGGTTGTTGTAGAGCGCGCGCAATGCCAGGGTCTTGATGCCAGCGGGATAAGCCGCTGGGCTGCCCGGCAGCGTCACCTCACGAGCCAGTTTGGCAATCTTTTGCAGGTATTCGGTGTAAGTCACTACGCCCTTGCGCCGCTGCTCAATCAGCGCGTCCAGCAGCTTGCTCATCTTGTCGTAATAGGCCGGGTCCACCGGGGACTCGTTGATGATCAGTTTGCGCACGTTGTTCTCAATCGCCTCGGCCACCGCCTCGTCGCTTTTCATCACCCCTTTGATCTTGGCCGCCGCATCCGGGCCACGCGCCACAATGAGCTCAATCAAGCTCATGTCGTCAAAAGCTGAGATTTTTTCGCTCTCTTCAGCCCGGATGTAGGTGTCGATCAGATGCCGCATGGCGGGTTCGTACAGCTTCAAGTCAATGTAGTCGCCACTGGACAGTCGCACCTCGTCGCGCAGTTTGCTGGCGTGATCGACCTCGGCCTTGATCTTGGCAATCTGCTCGGGCGTGTAACCGGCCTCGGCCAATTCACTGGCCATGGCCGCATAGGCCCGAATCAGGGAGGCTACAAACTTGTACAGCTTGAGGCGCTTGGATTCGTTTTCTTTGAGCTGGGTGGCATTGCCGGATTCCTGGGCGCAGAAATAGTGAAGGTACGCCTGCGTCACGCGTGGTTGGGCCACCGGCTCGCACAGTGCCTTGACCGCTTCGCGAGCGTCTTCCAGGTCATCGCGTGCCTTGTCCAGCCGGTTTTCCAGCAGACCTTTCACGTCTTCGACGTCAAAACCATCCAGTGCGCCGCTGGTGTAGTCGCCAACCGCGCCTTCCAGACTTTTGAATAAATCCTTGTAGTCGATGATGTAGCCGTATTCCTTGTCATCACCATCGAGTCGATTCACGCGGCAAATCGCCTGAAACAGGCCGTGGTCACGCATCTGCTTGTCGATATACAGGTAGGTGGCCGAGGGCGCATCAAAGCCGGTCAGCAGCTTGTCCACCACAATCAGCAGCTTCATCTGACCGGGTTCGTCAATAAACTTCTTTTTGACTTCCAGCTCAAAGCGCTCCGCCCTGGAGATGGCTTTTTCGGTCGGTTCATTGAACCAGTCGGCCAGCATCTGGGCGTACACCACATATTTCAGCAGCTTGTCGGTCACGCCCTCGCCACTGGTCTCGCCCTTGGCATCACGCACGCTGGGGGTGTAGCTGGTGACGATGGCGCACTTGCCGCTTAGCTCGGTTTTGGCAAACAACTCATAGAACTTGCAGGCCTCGTAGATGCTGCCCGCCACCAGCATGGCATTGCCATGGCCGTCCATCAGACGCGGGCGGGTCGCCATGTCCATCAAGATATCGGCCACGATTCTCTTCAGGCGGTCCTGGCTGGACAGCACGCGCTGCATGGTGCCCCATTTTTGTTTGAGCTGGGCACGAGCTACGTCGTTGAGTCCGGCGGTCTTGGCCTCAAACCACTGGTCAATCTTTGCGGGGCTGGTCAGCGTTTGGTCAATATCGCGCGCCTCGTAGCGCAGGTCGAGCACCACACCTTCGCGCACCGCCTGGTCAAACTTGTAGGTGTGGATGTAGCGGCCAAACACCTCAATGCTCTTTTGCCTGTCGGCTTTCAGCAGCGGCGTGCCGGTAAAGCCCATAAAGACGGCGTTGGGCAGCAACGCAGTCATGGCCTTGTGCAGGTCGCCGCTTTGGGTGCGGTGGCACTCATCTACAAACACATAAATGTCGCCCTTGGCCTTGAAGTCGGGCGGCAGCTTGCTGATGGATGCCATGAAGTCTTTGGCGCCTTCGCCGCTGGCGTCACCTTCGTCACCCGCGCCCTTGCTGCCAAACTTGTGTACCAGCGAGCACAGCAGGGACTCGGCTGTGCTGTTGAGCTTGTCGATCAGGTCACTACCACTGCTGGTGCGGTAGATGTGTTCGTTGACGCCCTTGAATACTTTTTCAATCTGCTCGTCCAGCTCGGTGCGGTCGGTAATGACCAGCACTCGCGCACCTTCGATGTTCTCGCGCAGCCACTTGGCCAGCCACACCATCGTCAAGCTCTTGCCACTGCCCTGGGTGTGCCAGATGATGCCGCCCTCGCGACGCTGGACAAAGTCTTGCGCCGCCTTGACGCCAAAATACTGGTTTTGGCGGCACAGCTTCTTGGTGCCGGCATCAAACACCACGTAGTCGTGCATCAGCTCCAGCAGGCGGGCTTTGTCGCAGACCTGCAAAAGGTGGCGATCCAGCACGTTGGCCTCGGCTGTGTGCGGGCCGGTTTCTTCGACCCAGCGCAGCCAATATTTCTCCGGGGTTTCAATGGCGGCGTAGCGCAGCCCCTCGGTGTCGTTGCCTGCCATGAGCCACTGCATCGTGGAAAAAAACGGCTGGATGAATTCTTTTTTCTGGTTGTCCAGGTTCTGACGAATGCCCTCGGCCACTGAGATGGTGGCGCGCTTCAACTCCAGCACGCCCAGCGCAATGCCATTGATGTAGATCACCACATCCGGCCGCTTGGTGCTGGCTTTGGCATCAGCCCCCTTGACTGTGACTTCTTCGGCCATGGCAAAGTGGTTGTTCTGCGGTTGCTTCCAGTCGATGAGCCAAACCGTCACTCGGTTCTCGCCCATGGCGGGCAGCACTTTGACGCCGTAGCGCAGCAACTCATAGACTTCGCGGTTGCGGTCGTACAGGCTTTTGCTGGTGTCGGTGGCGACCTTGTTCAGCTCGTGCAGCGTGCGCGTGATTAGGCTCTCGCTCACGCCCTGCTTGAGCAGCCAGGCGGTGAGTAGTTTGGGTTCGATGTTGCGGTTGTCGCGGTCTATCCAGTTGCCCAGATAGTCGTAGCCCAGACGCTGCTGGAACAGCGCGACGAGGCGGGCCTGGGTGCGTTTTTCTGTTTGGCCGACGGTTGTCATGCTGATGTTCTGACCTATTCGAATTTATCCCAGAGCGCGGCTTTAAACCAAGCGGGCATCTGGTCGGTTTTTATGGTCAGGGTTTTTCCATCGCTCACCTCGGCCAGCAAAATTTGTGAAGGCCCTGAGTTGTCGAAAATATAAGCCCGGTCCGTATGGCGAATGGCCTCAAGCAACAAACCCAACGAACGGCCATAGCGGGTAATCACCTTGTCATCGGGTACCGGGTGACCCCCCAGGCGAACCCGGTTGCGCACGCGTGAGATATTGATGATAGGGTCGTCTGTCGCCACGAAATACAAATAAGTGCGAAAGCCCCGTAGCTGCGCTTTTTTCAGAAAAAGCACCTTGTCAGCGGATGACATCACCGTCTCAAACGTGAACGAGGTGCCGCGCTCCAGCAGTTTGTGTCGGATGAAGTCTGCCGCCACCGATGCAAAGTAAGAGTTGACTGACACCTCAAAAAAACTCAGCTTGTCGTCGTTAAAGCGCAAGCACGCGGCCTCGTCCAGCAAGTCGGCCTGTGAGAGCAAGACCGAGGCGTTGAAGAACGCCAATATTTCGGTCGCGGTGGTGTCGACCTGAAAATTATTCAAATCAAGAAAATCGTACGCGTTCACCCCACCCCAATCGGAATGAGGGAAGGTGTTGGGTTTAAGCCGAAGTGAGCCTTCATGGCCTGGGTCATAAAGGCCAAGACGCTACGACCTTGAAGTTTGCAACTCCCCACCACGGTCATGACG
>CAIJRK010000005.1 GCA_903823025.1 uncultured beta proteobacterium | reverse complement strand
AGCGCGTCATGACCGTGGTGGGGAGTTGCAAACTTCAAGGTCGTAGCGTCTTGGCCTTTATGACCCAGGCCATGAAGGCTCACTTCGGCTTAAACCCAACACCTTCCCTCATTCCGATTGGGGTGGGGTGAACGCGTACGATTTGCGCAAAGGTAGCTCTTGGGGTGGCTGCAATCCGCTTTATAAGCAGGTCAACGATAAAACTTATCCAGATGTAATCAGCGCCGCTACTGAAAGCGGCGGAATCTTACGGACTGGTTCGTAAGGAAGAAACTGATGTCGGCCTGATGGGCTGGCAGTTGAATGGCAGCGCATTGTTATGGACAGCTGGAGATGGGCGCAGCGACTCACAGTCGCATGACAACATCTTCTTTCGTAATCTTTATAAGAACATTTCTCGCTTGCTCGCTGAACCAACACACCAGCTGTTCGACTTTGAAGCACGTGAGCACACGGCACAAGTTGAGCAGCAAGACAGGATGGAGCGAGAAGCCCGCTTTCGTTTTACAGAGAAAGACCGTGACGAATGGGTGAAGACGCATGGCACTCAACTCAGTTGGCTACCCGTGTTGTTTTGCTCTCCAACCATGGAGCTGGGTGTCGATATTTCGTCACTGAACACCGTTTACATGCGTAATGTTCCGCCTACTCCTGCAAATTATGCGCAGCGCAGTGGCCGTGCGGGTCGTGCTGGTCAGCCAGCGCTAGTCATCACTTACTGTGCGGCCCAATCACCTCACGACCAATATTACTTTCGTGACCCCGTGCGTATGGTGCATGGTCAAGTCAATCCACCTACGCTGGACCTCGCCAATCGCGAGCTTGTTCAGAGTCACATGCAAGCCATTTGGCTGGCTGAAACGGGTAAGAAACTGGGCAACAGCATTCGCGACTTGCTGAATATGGACAAGCCCGACGTCTTGCCCATCACGGATGACCTGGAGTCGGACCTTGGCAAACCACAAGCACAAAAGCGTGCCCATCAACGCGGCTTGGCGGTTCTGGCCATGCTCAAAGATGAACTCACGCCCGAGCGGGCGCCCTGGTATACGCCGAATTGGCCAGAAACAGTATTTCAACGCGCTTACCTTGAGTTCGACAGTGCACTTAATCGTTGGCGCGACCTGTATCGGGCGACGGCACGGCAGATTGAACTCAACTTCAAAATTGAAAACAACCCGGCTGCTAGCGAGCGCGAGCGCCGCGAGGCTCAGCAACGACATAACGAAGCTCGCAAGCAGCGAGACCTTTTACTGGCTGGAGAGAGCGCGTTCAACAGCGACTTTTACACCTACCGCTACCTGGCAAGCCAGGGCTTTTTGCCAGGCTATAACTTTCCGCGCCTGCCGCTGCTGGCTTATATCCCGGCACGGCGCGGTAATATCGGTCGAGAAAGCTTCTTGTCCCGCCCTCGGTTCCTGGCGCTCAGCGAATTTGGCCCGTACAGCCTGATTTATCACGAAGGCAGTCAGTACCGGGTAACCAAAGCCTTGTTGACCATCACCAGTCAAGACCAAGTCTCCGAAGGTGCTAAGTTGACCACTGAGGTGGCTCGCTTGTGTCCGTCGTGCGGTTATGGTCACTTTCGCTCGCAACGAGACGCCGACCGCTGCGTTTCCTGTGACGCCTCGCTCTCAGGCGCTGAAGAGGTCAAGAATCTGTATCGCATCGAAAACGTGTCAACCAAGCGAGCCGAGCGCATTACAGCCAATGAAGAAGAACGCACTCGCCAAGGCTATGAAATGCAAACCACGTTGCAATTTGCAGAAGCCGATGGCAAGTTGCAAGTCGTCATATCGGAAGTTAAAGATGGCGAGGGGACGTTGCTTGAGCTTCAATATGGTCCAGCTGCCACTATCTGGCGCATGAATTACGGCTGGCATCGTCGTAAAGAAAAAGCGACACGCGGCTTCATGATGAACCCAGTCACAGGTCACTGGGTGGGTGGTGTAGATGAAGCCGGCGACGAGAGTGGTGACGACTCACCGCCTGATAAAACGCCTCCCCAGCGCATCGTCCCTTTTGTCGAAGACCGCCGCAACATTTTGGTAGTACGTCCGTCTTACCGACTGGGCGTGCTTTCTGCCTCCTCCATGACCACACTTCAATACGCGCTCAAACGGGGTATCGAAGCGGTATATCAGTTGGAAGAAAGTGAATTGGTCGGCGAACCGTTACCCAACCGCGATAACCGTCAGTCAATTTTGTTTTTCGAAGCCGCTGAAGGTGGCGCTGGCGTATTGACCCGTCTTGCCACTGAGCCACATGCCTTGGCAGCGGTTGCTGCCGAGGCCCTTGAAATACTGCATTTTCAGAAGCCGACAGACAGCAATGCCTGGACCAAAAAGACCCTGGTTGAAGAGCTGGATGAGCATGGGAAATCAATTTGCGAAGCGGGTTGCTACCGCTGCCTGCTGTCTTATTACAACCAGCCAGACCATCCGCTCATCGACCGCAAGGATGCCGATGCAAAAGGATTGGTGCTCGATATTCTTTGTCGTTTGACGACTGCCAAGCTTTCCATGGGAACACAAGGGCGCGCGCCGGAACAGCACAGTGCTGAACTTTCCCGTATGTCTACAAGTTCACTGGAGCAAGCCTGGCTGGCTTATGTTGAATCGTATGGGCATCGAAAACCTGACCGTGCGCAGCACACCATTGAGGCTGCACATACCTGCTCAGACTTCTTCTATGACGACTACAACCTGGTTGTATTCATCGATGGACCGCATCATGAGGTTGAGGCCCAGCAAGCCAAAGACGCAGCGATTAATCGTAAGCTCGACGAACTAGGTTATCTGGTTGTCCGTTTTCCAAGAGAACAGACCCAGTGGCCTGCCATCTTTAAGCAGAATTCAGACTTGTTTGGAGCAGCGATATGAAGGGAAAACAATCTGACTTATTTGCTGAAATTTCAGTTGGCAGTCGCCGTAAATTACAGTCGTTTGCTGACTGCGCCGCCGCCATAGACGGTCTATTTCAAGATGCCTTGAAGCGTGTCGGCACTTCAGCATTTACTGAATACATTGAATTTGCACGGCGCTTAAGTAATTTGTCGGTTTATAACGCGATGCTGGTCAGGGTTCAGCGACCCGGTGCAGCAGCAGTAGCAACTGAAAAAAAATGGTTGACTATTGGTCGTACAGTTCGTCCAGGGGCTGTGCCCATTGTGGTCTTAAGGCCTTTTGGACCTGTGTCCTTTCTATTTGAAGTCGCAGATACAGCTGGTGAACCACTGCCAGGCGAACATGCCAACCCATTTTTTGCCTACGGTGAGCTGAACGAACTGGAGTGGGTGCGCTTTCTCAAACACCATCGTGAAAAAAGCTCAACTCAAATTGAGGAAGTAAATTTTGGCTCGTTGCTAGCTGGAAACGCTCAAAGTATTCAAGCTATTCCATCCAAAGTGCCAAATCTGCCAATGGCGGAGTGGCTGATTCAGCTCAATCGAAATCATAATATTCCGACTCGATTTGCAACGCTGGCTCACGAACTTGGGCATATTTTTTGTGGCCATTGTGGTGCCGACTCACGGGGGCGCTGGCCTGACCGCTCCTCTTTGTCACACGCCGTTCGAGAAACAGAAGCAGAGGCTGTTTCATATTTGGCATGTGGAAGACGTGACCTCAATGTGGCCTCAATGGAATACCTTGCCGAGTTGATAATGAAAGTCGACTTCAAGCAAGTCAGCCTTTACGCAATTTTCGAAGCCGCGAACAGGGTTGAGACTCGAATGACAGAAGGACAATAAGTTGCAAACAAGTTTTAATCCCGGCAGCCTCGTCTCCGCTCGCGGTCGTGAATGGATAGTGCTTCCTGCTTCAGATGCGGAAACCCTTCATCTCCGTCCTTTGGGTGGCGGTGAAAAGGACGAATCCCTAATTTACCTTCCGCTGGAGCGTCAACCGGTACAACCTGCCACATTTCCTTGGCCGCGCATTGAGCAGGCCCGCAACCATGCCGCCAGCCAACTCTTGAGGATGCCTTGCAACTCAAGTTGCGCAATGGTGCGGGTCCTTTTCGCAGCTTTGGCAACATTGCTGTAGAGCCGCGGGCCTATCAGTTGGTGCCACTTCTAATGGCGATGAAGCTCTCGACAGTGCGATTGCTCATTGCCGATGACGTTGGCATCGGTAAAACTATTGAGGGCGCACTGATTGCGCGGGAAATGCTGGACCGTGGCGAAATCCAACGCATGACGGTACTGTGCCCACCTCATTTGTGTGAGCAGTGGCAGCGTGAACTGGCCAACCGTTTTCACATTCATGCTGTCGTGGTGCGCAGCGCCACCGCTAGCCGCCTGGAGCGTGAATTGGCACCGGGCACGTCAGTGTTTGACGCCAACCCCTTCACTGTGGTCAGCCTGGATTACATCAAGTCCGAACGCCGTCGTGAAGCTTTTCAACGCTTTTGCCCGGAATTCGTCATCGTGGATGAGGCTCATACCTGCACTCATGGTGGTCAGGGTCGACAACAGCGTTACCAACTGCTCAAGGGCTTGGCTGAAGACCTTAACCGGCACATGGTGCTGCTCACCGCCACGCCCCACAGCGGCGATGAAGATGCCTTCTTTAATTTATTGGGGCTGCTGAAACCGGACTTCACGCAGCTCAAGGACTTGGCGCCCAGTGCCCGCACGGACTTGCGCGACGACCTCTCCCGCCATTTTGTCCAGCGCCGCCGTCCTGACATTGCCGAATGGCAGGACGCATCGATGTTCCCCGAACGAAAAACAGCCGAGATTACTTACCGCCTCACTGGCGCCTGGGACCAGCTCTTTAACGACGTGCTGGACTATGCCCGCGAATTGGTCGTGCGCACCGAAGGACAGGCACTCCGTGAGCAGCGCATGGGATGGTGGGCGGCTTTGGCTCTGCTGAGGTGCATATCGTCGTCACCGGCTGCCGCAGTCAACGCTTTGCGCACCCGACTGGATGGTGCAAGCAAAGGCGAGGATGCCGACGAACTGTCCCTGGAAGACATCGAATCCCAGGCGGGTGACCGCGTGCTGGATGGAGTTGACGACGCCCTGTCCACTGATGACATTGAGCCAGCGGCTCAAACTGAAGACAGCGCACTTTTACAAAAACTCATCGTTGATGCAGACAAACTGGCCGGTGATGCCAACGACCCGAAGCTTGCGAAGCTATTGGAACACCTGAAACTGCTAGTTAAAGAGGGCTTCAAACCGGTCATTTTTTGCCGTTATATCGCCACTGCCCACTACCTGGCCAAATTTCTGAGCAGACAATTTAAAGATGCAACCGTCAAAGCGGTTACTGGCGAACTCACACCTAGTGAGCGGGAAGCGGCAGTAGAAGAGTTGGGCGACACCGAAAAACGCATTCTGGTTGCCACCGACTGCCTATCCGAGGGTATCAACTTGCAAGGGCTGTTTACTTCGGTGGTGCATTACGACTTGAGCTGGAACCCGACTCGCCACGAGCAGCGAGAAGGTCGTGTTGACCGCTTTGGCCAGAAGGCCCGCGAAGTTCGCAGCACCATGCTTTATGGCGAGGACAACCCCGTCGATGGGGCCGTTCTGCAAGTAATCCTGCGCAAAGCCGAGAGTATCCGCAAAGAATTCGGCGTTCTGGTTCCCATGCCGGACGACCAGGGCAAACTCACGCAAGCGCTGCTCAATGCCGTGCTGCTGCGTAAAAATAACCAGGTCGGAAAGCAAGCCCAGTCCACGTTCGACTTTGGTGAACCGGCACGTGATATTGAAACAGCCTGGCAAAGCGCCCGCGACAAGGTAGCCAAAAATCGCTCCATCTTTGCCCAACGCCGTATCAAACCCGAAGACGTTCTGCCTGAATGGCGCAAATCGGCCGCTGTATTGGGCGGTGAAGATGACGTTGAACGCTTCGTTACGCGTGCCGTAGCCAAGCTTGGGGTACCTTTAGAGCCATATAAGCAGCACAACAAGCTGCACTTGGACCACTTGCCAACCTCCATCAAAGAACGGCTGGCAGCAGATGGCTACACAGGCACGTTGCGGGTGAACTTCCATCAGCCTGCCGACCAGGGCGCGCTGTTTATCCATCGCACCCACCCGTTAGTGGTAGCTTTGGCCGACACATTACTAGAGCGCGCACTGGCCTCGCAAGATGCGACTGAAGACGATGCCGTAGCCCGTGCCGGCGCCGCTTTTGTGGGTCATGTCAGTGTCAAAACCACCGTGCTACTGCTACGCTTGCGACACCAGCTCACCGTGACTCGCGGCAATCAGACTCGTTTGATGCTGTGTGAAGAAACCTTGGCTGTCGCCGCAACGGCTACAAATGCCATCAGCACAATGCCAATCAACGAGGCCCAAACTCTGTTGGGCATGGAAGCCACCCGCAATATGCCCTCAGTCATTCGTGACCGCCACCTTCAACAGGCACTGGACGCCCTTCCGTCTTGGCAAACACAATTGGAGGCGATTGCTCGGGAGCGGGCTCAAGTTTTATTGCAAGACCACCGTCGTGTGCGTGAAGCCGCCGATGCCAAAGGCAGTTATCAAGTCACTGCCAGTCTGCCGGTGGATGTGATGGGTGTGTATGTGCTGGTTCCAGCCGCAGCCGGAGTCTGACCATGGCACGCAATAACACCACCCAGCTCCTGTACCAAGCCATTCGCATTGAAGGTGGGCTGATACCCGCCGCTGAACTGGCGCGGTTGACCACGTTGCAGACGCCTGACAAAACCGAGCAGACCGACAGCCACTACCGCATCCCCAAAGGCCTGAAACTGCGGGATGAAGTTGCTCGTTTCTGGAAGATTGGGCAAAGCCTGTGGACTGACTTCCAATCCTTGCGTCTACGCAAAGATGTGGATGCACACCAAATTACCGTGCGAAATTTCCTTGCGCCCTTGCTGCGCGATGTGTTGGGGTTTACCGACCTAGCAGCTGGTGCCAGTGTGCAAGCCTCGGGACACGCCTACAACATTGGCTATGCCGCAAAGAATGGGCAACTCCCCCTGATTCTGGCCGGATACACGGAGTTGCTGGATACCCCCACGGAGCGCTTTGGTGAGCTCAATACCGATTCCGGGAAAACACGCCGTCGCTCGCCCTTCATGCTGGCACAAGAAGCACTCAATGCCGCGAACTGGGGCTGATAGCTTGGAGCCCGAGCAGGCCCAAAAGCAGGAGAATTTGCAGAACATCCTGCACTTCCTGTCCTTGTTTGCGCTGCATTGCCGGGCTGGCGCACGGTCGCCCGCATCGCTGCACGCTTTCATGTCAACGCTCCATTCGGCTGAGCAGCCCGTAGAGGCCTGCATTCCTTATCTCCTGCAAGTCGGTGACGCCTTTTTCGCGTACTACCTTCTTCTGTGGGAGGTCGTTCTGTCCAACGAAAACACCATTTAGGCCTCCTTCATGAACGACACCAATCCCATTGAACTAGTTGATGGCCTCAAGGGCGTACTGGAGCGCTACATCGCGACCACGCGGCCCATCAGCCGTCGTTATCCGCAACTCGCAGCCCGGTTTCGCGATGAGTTGAGTCGCCAGCCCCTGGTAGTGGGGCCTTATGTTGAAGCCCTGCCGGACTTCGAGAAAGGCGCATCCCTGACCGACTTGCTCATAAGCAATGGAGGATACCTGCACAATGCCATGGGAGCCATTCCCACGGCAGGCCGCCAGCTCCACAAACATCAGCAGGCAGCCTTGGAGCTCTCGGCAAAACACCACAAAAGCTTGCTTGTCGCTACGGGCACCGGGAGTGGCAAGACAGAGTCTTTTCTTTACCCTATCGCGCATGACCTGTTGACTGACCCTGATCCCGATAAGCCGGGGGTCAGGGCATTGCTGATTTATCCCATGAATGCGCTGGCAAATGACCAGCTTTACTACCGCATCGCCCCGTTATTTGCCCGGTATCTGGCAAAGCACGGCATCACCTTTGGTCGCTATACCGGGCAGGTGAAGGCCAATATCAAGCGGCAGGACGAAGAGAACCGGCTGCTGGGCAACAGCAAGCTCATGCACGAAATGGGCGACCCCGCGTGCATTCCGAAAAATTGGTACCTGACACGGGAGGAAATGCTCAAGGACCCGCCCAAGGTGTTGGTGACCAACTACGCCATGCTGGAGCACCTTCTGTTGCTGCCACGTAACGAAGGCCTTTTCAAGGCAAATGCGCTGCGCTTCATTGTCCTAGATGAAATACATACCTACCGCGGAGCCCAGGCGACAGAGGTGGCATTTCTTCTTCGAAAACTCAAGAACAGGCTGGGAGTCAAGGACTCATTGCAGGTGTTCGGCACCAGTGCCAGCCTGGCCGACGGGGAGGATGCCGATGAGCAACTCAAGAAGTTTGCCAGCGGCCTCTTTGGCGAACAGGTCGACGAGGTCGTGCGCGGAAAACGCATCGTGCATCAAAGTTTGCAGGTTCCGGCGCCGACTGAGTTTTCCTTGTCTGTGCCAGAGTGGATTGCTTTTGGAGAAGTTCTTCAACAGTGGGCGCAACTGACCGGGGAAGAGCAGTCGGCGGAGTATTGGAATGAACAGCTTGAGGTGCAAGGGATCTTGAACCCGATGCTTCGCTCTCCGGATAACAAGGTTGGCCTTCACCTGTTGCAGGCTTTTTCTGCAAATTGCGAGGTTCGGCGAGTTGCCAATATCCTGGATACCGGTGGTGTGATAGATTTCAGGGTGCTAGCTGAGCAGGTGTTCGAGGCGGCGGCCTACGTCTGCTCAGAGCCTGACCGCTATCAGGCCTTGAGTGCGACGATTCGCCTTGGGATGCTTGCGCGGGCGAATGACGGGGGCTTCCCTTTGCTGCCTGGGCGGTATCACCTAGCGGTGAACAGTATCGAAGGCATATCGGTATTGCTATCGAATAGCGACGAGGGCTGGTCCAAGCTGAAGGCAACGAAAAGTCACGTTGATTCAGACGGTGTCTACTTTCCATTGATGGTGTGCCGCAAATGCGGCCAGCCTTTTGTGGAGGCCTTTCAGGAAGGCGATGTGCTCAGCAATCGGCGTTCCATCGACAGTGAAGGAAAAGCCAAGCGCTGCGTATTCTGGTTGGGCAAGCCGGTTGACCTGGTGCAAGACGAAGCCGACGAAGATGATGAGGTGCCTGCAGGCACCAAACCTGTATACGAAAAATCGTGGGTAGACCCTAAATCCGGGAAGGTCGGTGCTGCAGCCGGAGCCATCCCCCTTTATGCGATTCAGACACAGCAAGACGAGCAGGAGCGGGCTGATTATGTCAAGAAATGTCCTGCTTGTGGCACCGGGTCGGGCGGCCAGGCCGAAGTGGTCACACGGATGCATCCGGGGGACGCAGCGCTCGGCAGCGTCGTGACACAGCGCGTGCTGGAAGCCTTGCCTCCGGGGCTTATCGACAACCAGGACCCTCGTCCGGGACTGGGTCGAAATTTGCTCACTTTCTCGGACAACAGGCAGGACGCAGCGTTCTTTGCGCCTTATTTTGAGCGAACCTCCTTTGATATAGCGCTGCGCAGTGCCATCCGCAACGTCTTGAAACATCGTGATGCTCCGGTCAGTGCCCCGTCCTGATGGATACCAATGGGGACATCGTCAGCGATGCGCAGGATGCGACCGAGATTATCTTGGGCCGCTTGGGAGCTGAGTTTTGTACACCAGGTGGGCGCAGGAACTCGGTGGAAGCCTTGGGCGTCGTCAGCGTCACGTATGAAGAGTCCAAGCTTCGGATTTTGAAACAACAGGTTAGAACCATTCTTCCCGGCGGCTTTCCCGACGATGAGGCCAGTGTCCATGCGCTGGTGCACATTTTTCTGGAGCATATTCGTCGCGAAAGGGCCTTGTCGCGCTTTCATAAAGTGGGACTCAAGGATTCATTCGTCTGGGGCGACTACAACCAGCATCGCAGTTTCGATATTGAGACTGGCGATAAGGCTGTGGCCTACAAGTGGCTGCCCACGGCCAACCAAAACCGGCACAACCGCCGGTCCTGGTACCTGGTTGAGCAGTTGGGTCTTGATAAGACCGTTGCGCTGGATTTCCTGCGAAAAGTATGGGAGATTTTGGTAGGCGCGAAGTTGGCACTGCTCGAGCGGTGCAATCCGGGCTATGGGCTTAATGGTACGCGTTCACCCCACCCCAATCGGAATGAGGGAAGGTGTTGGGTTTAAGCCGAAGTGAGCCTTCATGGCCTGGGTCATAAAGGCCAAGACGCTACGACCTTGAAGTTTGCAACTCCCCACCACGGTCATGACGCGCT
>CAIJRK010000004.1 GCA_903823025.1 uncultured beta proteobacterium | reverse complement strand
GGTGGTGGAACGATCCTTTGCCTGGCTGGAGAAATGCAGGCGGTTATGGAAAAACTGCGAGCGACATCTCAATACCAGCCTGCAGTTTGTCCATTTGGCTTTTCTTGTTTTGCTCATTCGGAGATCGTGAACAGGTTCTAAAGCTTGGACGAATGGCTCAGCCGGGTCGCCGCCAGAAATATCAAGAAACTCGGTGTGCGCAAGCTGGCCCACTTTTGACAAAGTGTGCAGGCTGAACTGAAAGGTGTTTTGCTGATAAGGGCGCGTGCCTTGCCAGATCGGCACCGCAAACTGAATGGTCTCGAAATCCAGAAAGTAGGCGGGCAGGTGATGCAGCGCCAAGTCAGCGGCGGCACCCTGCGCATCGAAAAACACGGTGTTGGCCAAGGTATGGGTTTTCACCCGGAGTTGCTTGGGGTTGAGCAGGTCGTCGGGCACATCTGCCAACTCAATCACGCCCTGGTCGGCTAATTGTTGTGCTTTGGCACCAAAGTACGGCAGCCAATCAACCGGGTATTGCGCTTTCGGTTCGTCGCGGCTGCAATAGTCATAAAAGCCGCAAGAAAAAGGCGTGTCGCAATGCGCGCCGATGTTGATGACTGGCGCGGATGGCAGGGCGTCCACGCGCTGCGCCTGCGCAATCCAGCCTTTGACTTCGGCGGTGCGGGAGAAGGCTTCTGTCGTGAGATCAGCCTCGACCAACAGCCCGCTGTAGTTCCCATTGCCCGGATAAGTCCACGAATTGTCGATGTGCGCCAGCGCGATGGACTGCAACGCAACACCAGCCGACTGGGCGATGAAAGCTTGTACCGCCACGTCGTCGCGGTGATAGTCCTTGACGCTGGTGGAGGATTTAACTTCGACCATGCGCCAAACGGGTTTGCCGTCCACTTGATCAGGCAGCATGACATCGGCGAAGGCCAGTGCGCCACCGGCACAGAAACCGGCCTCGAAGATGGGTTGGGGTTGCGTGCTGCCGAGCAATTCTGTGGTTCGCTCAAACGCACGCGGGAATCCTTCGCTTTGCACATCAATCAGCGCACCCAGACCTTCGGGGTCGTAAATGCGCTGGGCCATGTCACCGACCTGATGCCCGATCTGAAAACTCGCCTGCGTCGCATCCGAGTCCTCACGCAGATCCGGGCGATGGATTTCCAGCCACAAGCGTTTGGGGCACTGGCGCAGCGCCAGCAGTTTTGATTTTGAAAAATTGCGCATGGTGTGCACCTCCCTGTTTTTTTGTTGTCAGTCTATCGCCCAGCCCGCTTGCAGCAGGGCATCCACGTCATCAAACCAGAATTGCTCACCGCCAGGTTTGCGATACAAACAAAGGCGGCTATGGCTCAACTCATCCACTTTCGCATAGGCAAATTCCAGCGCAGAGTGCTTGAAGTGCAGGCGGCCATCGGGTGTGATGGGGGTCTCTTTGATGACTTGGCGGGTTTGCTGTTGCAGGTTTTCAGACCAGGGCGAGGTTGGGCTGGATGTCTTGGTCAGCGCGCCGTCTTGCGCATTGAATTCATACTGTTGCCAGATTTGCACATCCACAAATATCCGACCAATGCGCAGGCAGTCTTTGAATGAAAGACTGTTGGACTCGACGCCGTGATGGTTACTGTGAAGGTCATGGAAAAGCGAGCAATGAGGATCAACCAGTAAACCGGCAGGTAGGTATGAATAAGCATACTTTTCGCGCTCCCATCCGTACAAACTGGACTTGAGGGATTCGGTTGTGGTGGAGAGATAGTTGTCGTCATCCTCCGCGAAATCCGGGTCGTCTTCGCGCAATTGGTAATCAATGCGTGCTTCTATTTCATAGTCAAACATTGGATCGTCTGGATCAGCGAGTTTGGCTTCCAGCCTGGGCTTGACGTCATCCACGACGGTCCGTAAATGGCGCGTCACGCTTCGCAGATGCCGATTTAGCACGCGCAGTTGACTCTCTTCAGCCTTTGTCAACTCAATAGGTGGGATTGCAATTTTTTCCAACTCGTCTGAACTCAAGGAGTTTTCGACGGCTTGCTGCAGGCATTTGCTACTTTGCAGGCACTCCGAAACGGCGGCGTGCAACTCGCCAAGTTCAGCAGGCAGCTCATCAACCGCGTCTTGAAGGTGCAAGGCGGCACGACGGAGACGGAGGATGTTGTCACGGCTCCATTGCTGGATATAAACCACAGTCGTGCGCGTTTTCGGTGTCATGGTTTTCGCTCCTTTGGATTGATTCACCCATTGTTCACATGGATGCGTCGCTTTGTGTCGCACCCATGCAGGTGTCTTGCCCGGACTGAATCGAGCAAGGTTTACCTGTCCACATCGTAGAACCACTTCTGAATCAAAAAAAGCGGCAAATGCCGCTTTTTAATGGGTTTTCAAAGTGCTCAGTTGACTGGTTTCACCACGGGCCAACCCTGCGCCGACCATTGCTTCATCCCGCCTTGCACATAGCTGACATTGGTATAACCCGCTGCCTGCAATTTATCAGCCACTTTGGCCGACCTATTTTGTGTTGCACAAATCAGGATGATGGGTTGCGTTTTGGCGTTGGTGATGCCCGCCAGACGGCCTTCAAGTTGACCCATGGGAATGAGCAGAGCACCTTTGGCAACGCCACCTGTTTGCTCATTGGGTTCACGAATGTCGATCACAAGAGTGGTCGGTTTTCCAAGAGCTTCGCGTGTGGTCTCCAAAGAAACGGACGGGGCTGCCGCTTGGGCTCCCAATTGAAGAGCGAGCAAAAGGCTGCCGCAAGCGAGTTTGGAGAAGAGTTTGTTGAGTTTCATTTTTTAAAAGCAAGAGTGGTTGATTGGCAAATTTTACGGGGCCAGTGTTTCGATTTCAAAGCCAACGATGTTGCGGCTGACCTTGCTGAACTCCACGCCGATCAGGTGGATGGGCTCGCATCCACCTTGGTATTTGTCGGCATAGCCTTTGTCCTTAATTTTCTGCAACGCCCGGCCTTCGGGCGTTAACTCCACCACTTTAAATTCAAACAAGAACACTTGGCCGCTAAATAGCACGGCCATGTCGATGCGGCCATGGTTGGTGGTGTCTTCCAGCCGAATGTCAAAGCCAAGCGAGGCAAAGTAGCTGTAGAAAATACTGGCGTAATAACCCTCAAAGCTGGACAGCTCATTTTTGCGATACCAGTCGTGCGGGATGGTGGCAAAAAAGGCGTGAAACAGGTTTTTTAACCCCGCGAAGTCTTGCGCCAGCAACAAGTCATAAAGCCGGGCGGCATGGACGCTGTATTGCGCGGGGTTGGCGGTCAGGCTTTGCAGCAACACGGCGTTGAGGCTGGTGCGCACTTCCAGATTGGGATAGCGCAGCGTTATTTGCATCAATCCCGGCAGGCGGCGCGCGCTGGCAATAGTGAGATAACCCGCTTGAAACAGCAACGCTTCGGCCGGAATGTTGTCCACGTCAAAGGTGGAAAGCAAAGCTTCGGGGGCCACGATGCGGCTCAGGTCAGGGGTGAATTGCTGGCGTGTGGCCAGTAGCTTGACCAGAAATGTGGGCGTGCCGGTTTCAAACCAATAGGCCCGGAATTCGCGCTGGTCAAATAACAACAGCAGGTCAAAAGGGTTGTAAACGCTGATGCCCAACCAGTTGTAGCCGTTGTACCACTGGCGAATCTGGTCGCGGTCCAAGCCCGGCAACTCGGGCGCGAACATCGTATCGACATCGGCATCGGTATAGCCGCAAATATGGCTATACCGGGCGTCCAGCGTGATGTCGGTCAGGTCGCTGAATTTACTGACGCCTGTTAAAAAAACGAACTTCAGGTGTTCGTCGGAGCCTTTGAGGACGGAGTACAGGTTTTTCAGGCCTTCGCGCATTTCCAATGCGGCCGCGCTGTTGGTGATGTTGTCCAGAATCGGTTTGTCGTATTCGTCGATCAGCACCACGGCGCGCTGGCCGGTCCTTTGGTGCGCTTGGCGAATCAGATCCGCAAAACTGCTGGTAATGTCGTTTTCGGGCAAACCCGCAGGCAGTTGCAGTCCCAGCACCTCGCGGTTGACGCGCAGGATGTCGCGGATGCGTTGGTCCAGCTCAGTCCGATCACGCAGCACGCCATCCGACAGGCTGACGCGAATCACCGGATAGCGGGTGTTCCAGTTCCAGCGCGTCTCGACGGCCAGGCCTTTGAATAGAGTTTTTTGGCCTTCAAATAATTCTTTTAGCGTGTCTAAAAACGTACGCGTTCACCCCACTACCCAACTGATTTCATAGTGTTGTCGGGATTTGTGCAAAAACAGGTCAGAATTGATAGCAATGCAAATTAATCTACGGCAAGCCAGCCCGAAACCCCAAACGCTTGAAGAAGCGCAAAAAG
>CAIJRK010000003.1 GCA_903823025.1 uncultured beta proteobacterium | reverse complement strand
GGACAACGTCATGGGCAGCCATGCGGGCAACCGAGTTCTGGATGTGAGGGGCCAGTATGGCGGGCCACTCGACGTCTTCATTGTTAAAGAAGCGGTAGGCGCCCAGGGTGTCGGCCCAGTCGCCACAGGCACCGGGGATGCTGGCTGTGGGTTTGGCGCTCAACTTCTCCATCAGGCGAATGGCGCGCCGATTACGTCTGGGGTCGCCCAGATCGAGACTTTCAAATTCAGTGACAGCCCAACTCATTTTTATCACCCGCTATTAAATATGTAGCATAACGCATGGGGGACTTGTGTATAACGTGATGCTTCATATGTCGTCAATTCGACGGCAGTTTTCGTCAACTACCTGATGAGGTTTGAGCCACGTTTTGCGAGCGGGTACGCCATATTTTTCCCGGCACTACGCGTCGTTACCGAAGTCCTTCAATCCGCTGGAATTCACCATCACAAAGCGACCAAGCGCCAACGCTTTTAAATGACACCCAAACACAGCGAGTCAACAAAGGGTAAGCCCTGATGTTTAAACTGCTGACCTCAGCGTATATTCATGCCAATCATCAACGGGCCTCAGGCCAGCTGAAGGTGAGAGACCCAGGAGACAAACCCTGACGGGTATATAAAAAACAGCGCCCCCACATTGAGAGGCGTTTTAAGAAGGCACCGGCAAACCCGGTGCTTTTTTAATGTCTAAAACCTGACTAAACCTGACTTATGGATAAGTGCCACGGCATGAAGCAGGCAAATATTTAGCCGGAATGGTGGTGCCATCGGCGGGCAAGCCGCAACGCCATCCAGCAATCGACTTGCCACCGTCGGTCGTGCCGACCACAGCCGTTGTGCCCGTTTGAATCGGCACCAAGGTCAACACATTGGTCGCCGCCGTCAACTGGGAAAGATTGGCCTCGTCAGCGGTGACGGTGATCACGCCATTGGCATCAGCACTCACGGAGGTCACGTATTTGGAGGACTGGGTGGTACACGCAGCGGGCAGGGCTGTCGAGGCATCGGTGACCGACACTTGAAGGGCTTCCGTGATGCTGGTGCGGCACCCCGAGGCGGCCAGAATTATCTCGGAAACCTTGGCGCGCACCGTGTAGTCTTGATAGGCAGGCAAGGCCACTGCCGCCAAAATGCCAATAATCGCCACCACGATCATCAACTCAATCAGGGTAAAACCCTTTTGCATAGAACGCATCATGTGAAGCTCCTCAATTAAGAAAAAATCAAACACAGGGCGAGTCAGCTTTACTGTTTCTAAAGCTGACTCTCAACACGTTAGAAACGTCCTGTTCGGAGAAAAAGTTTACGTTTTCCCAAAATTCAAGCCGTTGATTTTTCTCAAGAGTGCGCCTGACCGACACCTTGCCAGCGCCTCTGTTTTTTATTTAATGCAAACTTGTCTAACCATTTTGATGTCCGTCAAGCCCATCATGACTTTCTCCATGCCGTCCATCTTCAGGGTGCGCATTCCGCCCTCCACCGACGCCGAAAATATCTCGGCGACGCGGGCGCGTTCCTGAATCAGCTTCTTGATGTCCTCTGTGGCGATCAGCAACTCGTGCAAACCCACGCGGCCTTTGTAGCCGGTTTGTTGGCACTTGTCACACCCTGCGTGCTGATAAAAATGGAGCTGACCCTCCACGTCGTAAAGCTGGTGCCAGCTTTCAATCAGCTTTTGGATTTCCCCTTCATAGTCGGCCAGCCAGACGGCAGAGTGCCTCAGTTCATCGGCATATTCGACGGCAAATCGGCGCAGCTCTTGCGCATCTGGTACATACGATTCTTTGCAGTCGCACAGTTTTTTAGCCAGTCGTTGCGCCAGAATTCCCAACAGCGCATCGGCAAAATTAAAGGGATCCATGCCCATATCGAGCAAGCGCGTGATGGACTCGGGTGCCGAATTGGTGTGCAGAGTCGAGAACACCAAATGACCCGTGAGCGAAGCCTCCACACCCATGGCCACCGTTTCTTTGTCACGCGATTCCCCGACCATGATAATGTCAGGATCGGCCCGCAAAAAAGCGCGCATGATGAGCGCGAAATCAATACCGGCTTTGCGGTTGACCTGCACCTGGCGCAGACCTTTTTGGGTAATTTCTACCGGGTCTTCAGCGGTCCATATTTTGGTATCGGGCGTATTGAGGTGCTTGAGAATGGAGTGCAACGTGGTGGTCTTGCCGGAGCCGGTAGGTCCGCAGACATAGAACAGGCCATAGGGCTTTTCTATGGTTTTGATGACGCGTGCAATGTTGTGCGGCGTCAGGCCCAACTTGTCCAGCGGAATCGGCTCACCACCGGCCAGAATTCGCATCACCACGTCTTCCACCCCGCCTGCTGATGGAATGGTGGCAACGCGCAATTCGATGTCCAGCGGGCCGTATTTTTTGAAACTGATCTTGCCATCCTGCGGGCGACGACGCTCTGAAATATCAAGGTCACACATGATTTTCAAGCGCGTCACCATGGCTTGACGAAAATGCGATGGCACCTCGACATAAGGCTGCAAAGAACCATCAACACGAAACCGGATGCCGGTTTTCAGCTTGCCCGGCATCGGCTCAATATGAATGTCAGAGGCCTTTTGGTAGTAGGCGTCAATGATGACTTTGTTGACGAACTTGACCAGCTCGTTGTCCGCCGCCGCCGACACCAACAACTCGTCGCTGCCGTCATCAAAAGGCACGCCGTCCATGTCGGCCAACAACTCGTCAATCGAGCCGCCTTCCACCTCAACCCCAAAAATTTGCTTGAGGGTATGGGTGAATTCAGCCTGCGTCGTCACCCGATAAGAAAAGTGGGGAATTCGAGGGAAAATCTGTGGCACTACGCGCGAGCCACGCACCGCCTCCGGGTCCAGACACATGATGATCAAACCGTCGGGCGACTCCTCCAGCGGCAGCCAGCCCTGCTCAATGACAAACTCCCGCTTGAGCGCGCCATGCAGCATTTCAGAGCGAATTCGCCCAGGGCTAAACGGCTCATAGGGCACATTAAAAAACTGCGCCAGCGAGGCTCCCATTTGAACAGTCTGTACTTGATGGTTCACAAGCAAAATGTGTTCCATGGGCTTGGCTTCAATGCGGGCACTCTGCCAGCATTGCTCAAGCGCGGCCTCCGTGATCACGCCATCGGCGACCAAACCATCATATTTGGTAGGCTTACGCCGTAAACCAACCTCAGCACTCTCGGCTTTTTGCCCCCGTTGCCGAATGGCGGTAACCAGGGTTTTACACAACTGCGCCACACCCTCAACTTCCAGCTCACCAAAAGGCTGGTCGCTCTTGTTATTAATCACCTGCAGCACGCCAAAAATTTTCTCACCGTCAAGCAAAGGGGCGACCAGCATTTGACGGGTGCGATAACCCGAGCGTTTATCCACCTCTTTCAAAAAAGTCAGGGCCGGATGAATCTGCTTGAGCGCCTCTTCGTCATAAACGTCGGACAGGTTGAGCAGTTGCCGGCTGAAAGCGCTGTAACCCGCCAGACTTTGAGGCGTAATGGGTAGCTTGAGGTCGCGACTGCTGTTAAGCCCGGTCTTGACTTTGGAAATAATCGAAGTCTGATCCTCATTGACAAGATAAAGGGTGAGGCGATCTGCATTGAACAGTTTGCAAATATCCTGACTGGCCTCCTCCATGATTTGCTCAATGTTTTCAGTCGCATGAATGCGGGCAGTGACTTGTTGCAGCTTTTTATAAAAAAACGCTTCAAAGGTCATGCCCCGTTTGACAATGGGAGGTTGCAGGGTTTCACTCATTAAATCGGATGCGGTTAAGTTTGAATAAATTGCATGTGAGTACCTGCCAATTCAATCAGGTCACCATTTTTCAAAGCCACCGGATCAGACCCAATAACGACGCCGTTGAGCGCTGGGTCACCTTTGCCTTCAACATGCTGGATGAAAAAACCGTGGTGCCGTCGGGTGATGGCCACCACGGCCACACCGGGTTTTCCGAGTGTCGTCACCACTTTGGTCAAGGCGACCTCGCGGCCTGTCGCAGCGCCTGACAAAACCTTGACACTCCCCGAAAAAATGTCTAAACCTCCTGAGTTTCCTGATTTTTCGGCAAGTCGGGCCGTCGCACCTCCCGTATCGACAAACGTGATTTTGCTTTTGCCCACATCAATACTGTCCCCGTTGTGGAGCAACTGTTTCTTGACCGCCTGGCCGTTAACGTAAGAGCCATTGGTACTGTTGAGGTCTTCCAGAAAGACCTCGCCACCGACCGTATGCAACACCGCGTGTTCCCCACTAACCGCCAGGTTGTCAATCACGATGTCGTTGTAGGGACGCCGACCCAAAGTGATGCGCGCCTTGGTTAAGGCGACCTCCTGAACTACAGCACCGTCAATCGACATAATCACTTTCGGCATACCCGCCTCCTATTTTTGAAACTGGTTGATGAACATCTCAAGCGCCTGAGAGTTTTGCACGTTTTTTAAGCACAGAACCTACTAAAAAGACGCCCAACGCACCGGTGGCTCCCATGGCGTAACCCCACAGCGGCCCCTGCGGCAACCAGTTCTTCACAGCCGGGTCGGTTTGAGCCATCGTACCGGCAATCCAGCCCAATAACATGCCACCCACTGTGATGATGACCGGAAATCGGTCCATCAATTTGAGTACCAATTGACTGCCCCAAATGATGATGGGCACGCTCACCAGAAGACCAAAAATCACCAGCGGCAATTGATGCTGGGAACCTGCACCAGTGGCGGCGCCTGCAATGGCAATCACGTTGTCAATGCTCATCACCAAGTCGGCAATGATCACCGTTTTGACCGCTGCCCACAGCTTGTCGCTGCCCTGAATGTTGCTGTGTCCCTCTTCCTCGGGCACCAGCAATTTGATGCCTATCCACAGCAACAAGGCGGCACCGACCAGCTTTAAGAACGGCACTTGCAGCAGAGTCAAAGCAAAGGCGATCAGGATGACGCGCAACACAATGGCGCCCGCTGTACCCCATAAAATGCCTTTGAGACGCAAATGCGCTGGCAACTGGCGGCAAGCCAACGCAATAACCACAGCGTTGTCGCCTCCTAACAAAACATCAATCATGATGATTTGACCTACGGCAAGCCAAAAATGAGCGGTGAGAAATTCTTCCACGGTCTTCTTTCTGTAAGAAACACTTGGCACTAAAAACACCAAAGCCGGATTGTCCCTCAAGACAATCCGGCTTTAATGAAGTCTTTGTTTTGGCCTTTGCAGGCCAAACAATTTACAACAAGGCTTTGAGCAGTTTCGCCATTTCAGACGGATTGCGCGTGATGGTGAAACCACACTCTTCCATCACCGCCAACTTGGCATCCGCAGTGTCCGCGCCACCCGAGATCAAGGCACCGGCATGACCCATGCGTTTGCCTGCAGGTGCAGTCACGCCAGCGATGAAGCCAACGATAGGTTTTTTCATGTTGAGCTTGCACCAGCGTGCGGCTTCGGCTTCGTCCGGACCGCCGATTTCGCCAATCATGATGACGGCGTCGGTATCAGGATCGTCATTGAAGGCGCGCATGATGTCGATGTGCTTCAAGCCATTGATGGGGTCGCCACCAATGCCGACCGCGCTGGACTGGCCCAGACCGATTTCGGTCAATTGCGCCACAGCTTCATAGGTCAGCGTGCCGGAACGGCTCACCACACCAATGCGACCTTTGCGGTGAATGTGCGCAGGCATGATGCCGATTTTGATTTCGTCAGGCGTGATCAAACCGGGGCAGTTAGGGCCTAACAGCAGGGTTTTCTTGCCGCCAGCGGCTTCCTTGGCGCGCATTCTGTTGCGCAGTTCGAGCATGTCACGAACCGGGATGCCTTCGGTGATGCAAATCGCCAGATCCAGATCGGCCTCAACGGCTTCCCAGATCGCGGCGGCGGCGCCAGCTGGTGGCACGTAAATGACGGACACGGTGGCGCCGGTGTCTTTGGCAGCTTCCTTGACGGAGGCAAAAATCGGGATACCAAAAATGGATTCGCCCGCTTTTTTAGGGTTCACACCCGCGACAAAACATTCTTTACCGTTGGCATATTCTTGGCACTTTTCAGTGTGGAATTGACCGGTCTTGCCGGTAATACCTTGGGTGATGACCTTGGTGTCTTTATTGATGAGAATGGACATTTTTATTCCTTATGCAGCAGCTTTAACAGCAGCAACCACTTTTTGGGCCGCATCGGCCATGGTGTCGGCACTGATGATCGGCAGACCGGACTCGGCCAGCATTTTCTTGCCCAAATCTTCGTTGGTACCCTTCATGCGCACGACCAGCGGCACACTCAGGTTGGTCGCCTTGCAGGCAATGATGATGCCGGTGGCGATGGTGTCGCACTTCATGATGCCGCCAAAGATGTTGACCAAAATGGCCTTGACCTTGGGGTTTTTCAACATGATTTTGAAAGCTTCCGTGACCTTCTCGGGGGTCGCGCCGCCGCCCACATCCAAAAAGTTGGCAGGCTCTGCGCCAAACAACTTGATGGTGTCCATGGTCGCCATGGCCAGGCCCGCGCCGTTGACCAAACAGCCAATATCGCCGTCCAGGCTGATATAGGCCAGATCAAACTTGCTGGCTTCAACTTCGGCTGGGTCTTCTTCGTCCAGATCGCGGTAGGCCACGATTTCTGGATGGCGGTACAGCGCGTTGGCGTCAAAGTTGAACTTGGCATCAATCGCTTTGATGCCGCCGTCGCCTTCAAGAATCAGCGGGTTGATTTCGACCAACGCAGCGTCGGTGTCCATGTAAACCTTGTAAACCTTTTGCAGCACGTCCATGCACTGCGCGGTCGAGCCTTCAGGAACGCCGATGCTGTCAGCCAGCATTTTGGCTTGCGCGTCGGTCAGGCCGAGGGCCGGGTCCACAATTTCAGTAATGATTTTTTCAGGAGTGGAATGGGCCACTTCCTCGATGTCCATGCCACCTTCGCTGGAGACGATGAACGCCACGCGTTGGCTGGCACGGTCGGTCACCGCCGACACGTAATATTCTTTTTTGATGTCAGCGCCATCTTCAATCAGGAGACGACGGACTTTTTGGCCTTCAGGGCCGGTTTGATGGGTGATGAGTTGCATACCCAGGATTTCGCCTGCGAGCTTTTTCACATCTTCAATCGAGCGAGCCAGCTTGACGCCGCCGCCCTTGCCACGGCCACCGGCGTGAATTTGTGCCTTGACAACCCACACAGGGCCGCCCAGTTTTTGAGCGGCTTCCACCGCTTCTTGAACGGTGAAAGCCGGAATGCCGCGCGGCACCGGTACACCAGCTTGGCGCAAGATTTCCTTGGCTTGGTATTCGTGAATCTTCATGGGGGACTCTCTCGGGAGTGGGTAGTTTTTGATCCAACCGCCTGCTTGTAAGCCGGGCGGCAGGCACTGGACTATGCAGCTGTCGAATGTATCATGCGCCAACGCACCAAACTTTACCCAGCCTTACAAGGTGCCTTCCGACAATCCGACCGAGATTCACCATGCACAAGATTTTTATTGACGGCGAAGCCGGCACCACCGGCCTCCAAATTCGGGATCGCCTGCAAGCGATGCCTGACATCGAACTGGTTAGCATTACGCCCGAGTTGCGCAAAGACGCGAGCGCCAAGCAGGCCTTGATGGCCCAAGTAGATTTGGTCGTGCTTTGCCTGCACGACGAAGCAGCGATTGAATCCGTCGCCATGATCGACGAGACGGCGCGATTAACCGGCCAGCCCGGCCCCAAAATTATTGATGCCTCCACCGCTCACCGCACCGCGCCCGGCTGGGTGTTTGGTTTTCCGGAACTGGTAGCCGGTCACGCCACCCAGGTCGCGCAAGCCCGGCGTGTGGCCAATCCGGGCTGCTATGCCACAGGCGCGATTGCGCTGATTCGGCCCTTGGTGGATGCAGGCTTGATTCCCAAAGATTCGCCGTTGACCTTGTTCGGCGTCAGCGGTTATTCGGGGGGCGGACGGCCCATGATTGAGGCCTACGAAAAAGGCGAAGCACCCGCTTTTGAGTTGTACGCTTTAGGACTGAAGCACAAACATCTGTCTGAAATCATCCGTTATTCAGGCTTGCTGCGTCGCCCCGTGTTCACGCCTTCGGTGGGTAACTTCAAACAAGGCATGTTGGTGCAATTGCCGCTGCATCTTGATCTTTTGCCGGGGCAGCCCAGCGCGCAAGACTTACATGAAGCGCTGGCAAAACACTACGCGGGCTGCAACTACGTCAGCGTGATGCCCGCCACCCCTGACAACAAATTGGATGCACTGGCGCTGGTGGACACCAACCAAATGGAACTGCGCGTGTTTGCCAATCAAGACGCCGACGATGGCTTTCGCCATGCAGTGCTGGTGGCCCGGCTTGATAACTTGGGTAAAGGCGCCAGCGGGGCCGCCGTGCAAAACATGAAACTCATGTTGGGGCTTTAACTTCAGCGCGCTATCGCATCAACTTTCTTCGCTATGTCAGCCACAAAGCCGCTGAGTTTTCCTGTTGGAAGACCCAGCGTTTTTGCTGTGCGGTTAATAGCCGATCCTTTCATCCCGCGCATCCCCACGATTTCATAGCGGGACGCCTGAATGACGCTACGCGCTTTTTCAAACACGGGCTTTGCCTTCTTGACCATTGTTTCAACGTCCAGTTGCCAGTTCGTCTTGCCGTAATCCGCGACTGCCATGTTGATAACTGCGCTGGTGTCTGAATTGGCGATCAGATAGCAACCCAGCAACGGACAAGTCTTGAACAAGGTCAAGTCAATTGCTGACGCAGTTAGCAGCGTATTCACGGCCTTCATTTCATTCCAGTCGCGAGCGAACAAGTAGATTTTTTGCACAACTAACGCCAGACTCTCCGCCGCGCCTATTAACGTTGTGCTCAACGTACCAAAATCGACCACCGTGAACGCCGCCTTCGCGGTGGCGCCCACCGTGTGAACTGAAGCCGTGGTGGCGTACATGTTCATTTCGCGCGTCATGATCTGGAGCACGGCGTCAAATGCGGCAGCCGGGTCCCCTGGCGCAAATGACCCGGCAGCGTCTTTCATGCCACTTTTATCGTAGAGCGTCTTGGCTGCACGGCCCCAATTACTGATGGCTTTCGCGCCCGAGCTGAGCGCGCCCACAAACGGCGTGACACTTGTCAAAAACTCGGAAAAAACGGGACCCAGTGCAGCCCGCGCTTCATTCGCGCTCGCTTCTCCAAACAAACTCGCCAGCAACTTTTGAAGCTCCAAGTTGAGGTTTGGCGATGCGACCCCCATCCCTGTCGCCGCGTTCTTGATGTCTTTGGCGGCCACCTTGAACGTATCCAGCGCGGTGCGCACGCCATTCAAATCGGCCAGACCTTTGGAATTTCTCACGCTGAGAGTCTGACCCGAGAACATCAACCGCGTGTTCTGCTTGATCGCCTCCGAGACGATTTTGAGTGCCAGGAGTTCCCGGGCGTCGATCATTGACTCACCGCGATGGTTAAGCCCACCGGCGCCGACCATCACATGTCCGAGTTCACCATCCAGCTTTTCGACCGCCCGGTTCTTGTTTCGTATGCTCTTTTTCCAATCCTGCCCCTTGGTTTGCTGGGCAATTTTCCAGGTCGCCATTGCTTGCTGCAATGCCTTTTTCTCATTCAAAATTGAGCCTGTTGACTCTAGCTCCGCCTTTTTGTAGGCATTCAACGCGTTATCGACTGCTTTAAGTTCTTTGCTCCGTGGTCTGCCAAATGAGGCGGTGTCTTTGATCCAAAGTTCGTAAGTCATAACCATGAGAAAACGCCATCTTTCATGTGGTTGAGAAGGGAAAGCTCGAACGCAGTTAAGCTGATTGGCAAACGCGGCGGATGCGGACAGTGCGAACCGCTGACGACGCACGAAACGGACGCGCGAAAAGCGATTCTAAATCGCAGATCAACACGAATAATCATCAAGTTTGCCTGAAACCACGCGTCGGATCACGTCAGCGCCAAACCCGCGCGATGCCAGAAACCGCATCTGTTTGGCGGCGGTTTGGGCGTCCACGGGTGGCGCACCAAACTTTTTGCGCCAGACCTCCTGTGCGCGCTCACGCTCAGTGGCTTTTAAATCGGTCAAGGCCTCGGTTACGGCCTCGGGGTTCAGGCCTTTAGCTTGCAGTTCTTGCTTGATACGCGCCGTGCCCAACTTGGCCGCCCGGCGGTGCACCACCGATTCAATCACCCGCTGTTCGTTGATGAAGTCTTTGGCTTGCAGCTCGTCCAGCACCAAAGCGAGCGCGCCGGACTCTTCTTCAAAGCTGTGAAGCTTGCGCACCAGTTCAGCCCGCGAATACTCGCGCCCACTGAGCAAGCGCAAGGCCCGGCCTTTCAGTGAAGGTTTGACAAACGACATAAGCGGCGAATGGCGGGCGCGCGCGTTAAGCGGCCAGAATCGGGACAGCAGCCGCTTTTTTGCCGGACGCTTTGGGCTTGACTTCCGGCTCTGGCGCACCGGCTAGCAACGGAATGCCCAACGACAAACGCACTTTGTTTTCAATCTCCAGCGACAAGGTGGCATTTTCACGCAAAAACTCCCGCGCGTTATCGCGGCCCTGCCCGATTTTTTCGCCGTTGTAGGCATACCAGGCGCCCGATTTGTCGATGATGTTGGCCGTCACGCCCATGTCAATGATTTCACCGTGGCGGCTGATGCCTTCGCCAAACAAAATATCGAACTCAGCCGTTTTAAAGGGCGGCGCCACTTTGTTTTTAACCACCTTGACGCGGGTTTCATTGCCAATCGCCTCGTCGCCTTTTTTGATGGTGCCAATGCGGCGAATATCGAGTCGCACCGAGGCATAAAACTTCAGCGCATTACCGCCGGTCGTCGTCTCGGGGGAGCCAAACATGACACCAATCTTCATGCGAATCTGGTTGATGAAAACCACCATACAATTGGTCTTTTTGATGTGCGCGGTGAGCTTGCGCAGGGCTTGACTCATCAAGCGGGCTTGCAAACCAGGCAACGAGTCGCCCATTTCGCCTTCCAGTTCAGCTTTGGGGGTCAAGGCGGCGACCGAGTCCACCACGATCAAATCAACGGCACCGGAGCGCACCAGACTGTCCACAATTTCCAGCGCCTGCTCGCCGGTATCGGGCTGGCTGATCAGCAAATCCTGCAGGTTGACGCCCAGATTTTGCGCATATTGAATGTCCAGCGCGTGCTCGGCGTCGATAAACGCGCACTGACCGCCAATTTTTTGCATCTCGGCAATCACTTGCAACGTCAACGTGGTTTTGCCGGACGATTCCGGGCCATAAATTTCAACCACACGACCGCGTGGCAAGCCGCCAACGCCTAGCGCAATATCGAGTCCCAGCGAGCCGGTGGACACCACTTGAATGTCTTCAATGACCTCGCCTTCGCCCAGACGCATGATGGTGCCTTTGCCAAATTGTTTTTCAATTTGAGCCAAAGCAACCTGCAAAGCTTTGGCTTTTTCAGCGTTAATGGGAGTTGGGGTTTTAACGGGCAGGTTCATAAAAATCTCCTTGAATATCAATGGCTTAAACCGAATACATCCCTAGCCTCTGCGTCAGACTGGATGCTTGAAAGGTAGTTTATCTTGTGTTGTTTAAATCTGTAAACAGTTTTTTTAGTCAATTTGGTTTACTATTTACAAATGATTTATCCTTCCTTAAATGATGGCTGGCGGCAAACCCATTTGGGCTACTGGATGGCCTCGGCCTTGCAGCGGTTTGACGCGCGCGTGCTGACCTTGATGGCCCGTAATGAAGACGTACCGCTGGCCCTATCCAACCTAGCGGCACGCGGTCATTTGAGCGCGTCACACCTTCACATCACGCGCCATTTGGCGCTGGAAGGCTCGCGCCTGACCGATCTCGCCCAACGCGCCCACATGAGCAAACAGGCCATGGGAAAACTGGTGGAACAAAGTGAAGCCTGGGGCTTGGTGACGCGCCAAGTCGATGTGCGTGACGCGCGTGCGCGCCGCATTCAATTCACGCCAGCAGGCCTGGCTTGGCTGCAGGCCTTTCAACAAGCCGTGGCGCAAGCCGAAGAAGAACTTCGCGCCGCCGTTGGCCGCGACGTTGCCGCCGTCGTGGCGATTGGGCTGGAGGCCTATGCGGCCTGAAAGCGCCCGGCAAAAAAGCGTGGGGCGCGTGCCGTGCGCCTAGAATCACGCGCAAGCAGATACCGGCCACCCCCCACACTTTCTTCACTTATAAAAAGAGATAACTATGCGAATTTTGATTGCAGAAGACGACCAGGTCTTGGCGGACGGTTTACTGCGAACCCTCCGCAGTTCGGGAGCCGCCGTGGACCATGTGGCCAGCGGCTCTGAGGCTGATGCTGCCCTCATGACCAACACCGAATTTGACTTGCTGATTCTGGATTTGGGTCTGCCAAAAATGCATGGGCTGGAGGTTCTTAAAAAATTGCGGGCAAGGGGTTCTACCTTGCCCGTGCTGATTTTGACCGCCGCCGACAGCGTTGAGGAGCGCGTGAAAGGTCTGGACTATGGCGCCGACGATTACATGGCCAAACCCTTCAGCCTGAGTGAACTTGAAGCCCGCGTGCGGGCCTTGAGTCGGCGCGGCATGGGGTCAGCCAGCAGCACCATCAAACACGGTCCGCTGATTTATGACCAGTCAGGCCGCGTGGCCACCATTGATGGCGTGATGGTGGAATTGTCCGCCCGCGAGTTGGGTTTACTTGAAGTGCTGCTGCAACGCGCGGGTCGCCTGGTCAGCAAAGACCAATTGGTTGAGCGCTTGTGCGAATGGGGCGAAGAGGTCAGCAATAACGCGATTGAGGTTTACATCCACCGCTTGCGCAAGAAAATCGAAAAAGGCCCGATTCGCATCGCCACGGTACGCGGCTTGGGTTACTGTCTGGAAAAAATTCCTAACTAATATGACTCTCCGCTTGCCACGGCGTCTGCTGCATTCTTGACACCGTGAATATCTTCCACCGCGAGCAGCGCTCCCTGTTCGGTGAAATTCTGGACTGGATGCTCACGCCACTGCTACTGCTGTGGCCCGTGAGCTTGATGCTGACCTGGCTGGTCGCCCAAAACATTGCAGGCAAACCCTTTGACCGCTCGCTTGAGTTTGATGTTCGGGCGTTGGCGCAGTTGGTCACGACCCACAACAACCGGGTTCAATTTAATTTGCCGCGTCCCGCGCGCGAACTCTTGCGCGCAGACGAGTCCGATACGGTTTATTACCAGGTGCAAGGTGCACACGGCGAGCATTTAAGCGGCGAACAAAAAATTCCGACTCCTCCCGAAGAGAAAAACGTTGTTTTTGGACAGGTTTACCTGCGTGAGGCGGAAGTCCGGGGCATCGCAGTCAAGGTCGCCTACACCTGGCTACAGCCCTTGCCCGGCGCCAAGCCCACGTTAATACAAGTGGCCGAAACAATGGAAAAACGCTCGGTGCTGGCGACAGAAATTGTTAAAGGGGTGATGCTGCCGCAATTTGTGATTTTGCCCATGGCCGTGCTGTTGGTCTGGCTGGCGTTGGTGCAGGCCATTAAACCCCTGCACCAGCTCGAAGAACGCATTCGAGCACGCAGATCTGACGACATGAGTCCCATTGATTCACAAACCGTGCCGCTGGAGGTGGCCCCGCTGGTCGATTCAGTGAATGACTTGTTGATGCGACTCAAAGACTCGATTGCCGCTCAAAAACGCTTTTTGGCGGATGCCGCTCATCAACTTAAAACGCCGCTGGCGGGCTTGCGAATGCAGGCCGAACTCGCACGGCGTGAAGGCGCCAGCGCCGAAGAACTTAAACATTCGTTGCGCCAAATTGGCCGCGCCAGCATCCGGGCAACCCACACCGTCAACCAGTTGCTAGCCCTGGCTCGGGCTGAAAGCAACGGGGTCGCCATGCCGAGTACAACCTGTGATTTGGCCGAGTTAACGATGGCCGTGGTGCGCGATTGTGTGCCGCGCGCCCTCGAAAAACAAATTGATCTGGGTTATGAAGGGGAGCAGCCTGGTGCGCCAGGCGGTCAGTTGGCAGGCAACCCCACGCTCCTCAAAGAACTCATCAGAAATTTGGTGGACAACGCCATCAACTACACCCCCTCCAGCTCGAAAATTCCTGGCGTCATCACAGCGCGGGTGCTGATTGACCGCTTTGGGAAAACGCTGGTATTGCAGGTTGAAGACTCCGGGCCGGGCGTGCCCGAGGCCGAGCGGGAACTGATTTTTCAGCCGTTCTACCGTGCTTTGGGGACAGAAGCCGATGGCTCCGGGCTAGGTTTGCCCATCGTCATGAAAATTGCCCATCAACACAATGCCACGGTTACGCTGGAAGATACCCAACCGGGACGGATGCCGCCGGGTGCGTGCTTTAGCGTGCGCTTTGTCGCCGATGACAGCACCAAGCTCGCTTAACGCAACATGAGGTGACATCACGTCATGTAAAGCAACACCAACCTTTATTCGGCTGGCGGGGCGTTAACCAGTGGGGCAGAAGCTGGCGCAACCGGGCCAACGGGCACCGGAACCGGCACAACTTCAGGCTGACTCAGCTCTTGCGCGGTGAGCACGCGCAACGCCTCCGGGCGAATTTGCTGACCCAGACGCTGTGGCTCGGACTGCTGAACCGGCGCCCAACCCAGCCCGGACAACAGGCCTTGTGACCATGCGAAATAAAGGCCATTCACCAAAATCAGCAACAGAAAAATCAAACGTAACATGGCTAAAAATTTTCGTAGCCAAAGGGGCTTAAAGGGCGCACGCTCACCTCGGAACTGGTGATTTTTTGTAGGCCGTGCGCGGTCAATACCTGCAAAGCTCCCACCGCATCGACGCCTTGCGCCACGCCCGTCGTGCCATCACTCAACCGGATGGTCAAGCCGTCCAGCGCATCAAGGCGGTTGAAAGAGGTCTGGCATGGCGCAAACCCGTGCGCCTCAAATGCCTTGATCGCCTGAATGAGCGGGGCGACTATTCGCAGCAACGCTTGCGGCGCGTCCACACCCGGCAAAACTTCGCCCAGCCAAGCGGGCGGCGTGGCCAGTCCAATGCCATCACGCGGTTTGATATTGAGACCGATGCCTACCACGGCGTAACGCCGTTCACCCAAACTGGCGGTTTCAATCAAAATGCCCGCCAGCTTGTAGTCATGCAGCCACACGTCGTTGGGCCACTTCAAACGCAAATCAGGATGCAGGCTTTGCACCACACTCACGCCCACGGCCAACGACAAGCCCGACCAGTCCAGCGGTGACAAAGGTAAACCGATGGAAAACGTTAAAGATCCGCCTGCGGCCCTGGCCCCGGCCTCGCTGTGCCAATCGCGCCCCAAGCGACCTCGTCCTGCGGTTTGCCGCTCGGCCACCAGCAACACCGGCGCCATTTGTCCGGCACGGGCGCGGCGCATCAACTCAGAGTTGGTCGAATCCAGCTGCCCCACGATTTCAACCGTAAAGCCAGGCAGATCAGGTTCCACGGCTTCCCAAATAGCTTCGGCGGGCCAGCGAATCGGGTGAATAGCGTTAATTGGGGTGCTCATGATTTTTTCAGGCGCCCAGCCTTTGGTGCCAATAACGTGCCGCGACAATTTTCAGCGCCACACCAGCAGGGATATTCCGCCTTGAGTTTGGCCGTGTAACGAGCGTCGATGATCAGGCCATAGTCGTAGTTGAGTTCTTCACCCGCCGGGATATTACGCAGTGCCTTGATGAAAATGCGCCCGTTTTGTTCGTCGGCTTCACAGTTGGGGTCGCAAGCGTGGTTGATCCAGCGTGACGAGTTGCCGCCAAACAAGGCGTCAATGACGTGATCCTCATCGATGTGAAAGTAAAACGTGTGATTGGGGTCGTTGGAGTCATGCGGATGACGCGCTTGCGCTTGCGACCAACTGATGACTTCGCCCACATATTCAATCAGCGTCTCGCCCTCGGCCAGGTCTTGTACGGCAAACACGCCTTTGCCATGCACGCCCGAGCGGCGGGTTTGAATGCGGCGACGAACGCTGGGAATTGCTTTTTTTGGCACGGCTGAAAATTTGGTATCGTGAACTCGTATGGGCGTGCGTGTGCGCGCTCACCTGTGTGCGTGCGCCTGTGCGCCCGCGAGAATTTGGATTGTAGTGAAATGAAAACATTAATAATTGCCGAAAAGCCCTCTGTGGCCCAAGATATTGTGAAGGCCCTCACGCCAGTGGCGGGCAAGTTCGACAAGCACGATGAGCATTTCGAGAACGAAAAATACGTCGTCACCAGCGCCGTGGGTCACCTGCTGGAGATTCAGGCGCCCGAGGAATTTGACGTCAAGCGGGGCAAGTGGAGTTTTGCCAACCTGCCCGTGATTCCGCCGTACTTCGACTTGAAGCCGATGGACAAAACCAAGACACGGCTTAACGCCATCGTCAAACAAGCCAAGCGCAAAGACGTAGACGCCTTCATCAACGCCTGCGATGCCGGGCGCGAAGGCGAACTGATCTTTCGGCTGATCCAGCAATACAGCAAGGTCAAACTCCCGGTCCAGCGGCTGTGGTTGCAGTCGATGACGCCGCAAGCCATTCGTGATGGCTTTAACGCCTTGCGCAGCGACGAGCAGATGTTGCCGTTGGCCGATGCAGCGCGTTGTCGCAGCGAGGCTGACTGGCTGGTCGGCATCAACGGCACCCGCGCCATGACCGCGTTCAACTCCCGCGAAGGCGGCTTCTTTTTGACCACCGTAGGCCGGGTGCAAACGCCGACTCTGAGCGTGGTGGTGGAGCGCGAAGAGAAAATTCGCAAATTCATCAGCCGCGATTATTGGGAAGTGATCGCCACCTTTGCCGCCCAAGCCGGTGACTACACCGCCAAGTGGTTTGACCCGAAATGGAAGCGTGCGGCAGCCAACGCAGCGGCTGGCAACACCGACGAGATGGATGCCGAACTCCGGGCAGATCGCGTCTGGAGCCAGCGTGAAGCACAGGCCGTAGCCGATGCCGTGCGCGGTCAAAAAGCCAGTGTCACAGAAGAAAGCAAACCCACCACGCAAGCGTCGCCCTTGTTGTTTGACTTGACCAGTCTGCAGCGCGAGGCTAACGGTAAATTTGGCTTTTCCGCCAAAACCACGCTGTCGATTGCGCAAAGTCTGTACGAACGCCACAAGGCCTTGACCTACCCGCGAACCGACTCACGCGCCCTGCCCGAAGACTACGTGCCGGTGGTCAAACAAACCTTTGAAATGCTGGCGGGCAGCGATATGCGGCATCTGGCACCGCACGCGCTCACCGCCCTGAACGGCAACTACATCCGCCCCAGCAAACGCATTTTTGACAACGCCAAGGTCAGCGATCACTTTGCCATCATCCCGACGCTGCAAGCGCCTAGCGGTCTTTCAGAAACAGAGCAAAAGATTTATGACTTGGTGGTGCGTCGCTTTATGGCGGTGTTCTTCCCGGTGGCTGAATACCAGATCACCACGCGTATTTCAACGGCAGCAGACCACAATTTCAAGACCGAAGGCAAGGTGCTGGTCAAGTCCGGCTGGTTGGCGATTTACGGCAAGGAAGCCGCTGACGAAGTCGTTGACAGCGGCGACAAGAGCGCGGGCAACCTAGTGCCGGTCAAGCCGGGCGAATTGGTCAACACCCAATCCGTGGAACCCAAAGCCCTGAAAACCCGTCCACCCGCCCGCTACTCGGAAGCCACGCTGCTGGGTGCGATGGAAGGCGCAGGCAAAACCGTGGAAGACGACGAACTGCGCCAGGCGATGCAAGAAAAAGGCTTGGGCACGCCGGCCACCCGCGCCAGCATCATCGAAGGGCTGATTGCCGAAAAATACATGCTGCGCGAAGGCCGCGAAATGATGCCCACGGCCAAAGCGTTCCAGCTCATGACGCTGCTGCGCGGTTTGGGCGTGAAAGAGTTGTCCAAAGCCGAACTCACCGGCGAATGGGAATACAAGCTGACGCAGATGGAACACGGCAAATTGAGCCGCGAATCCTTCATGGCCGAGATCGTCGCCATGACTGAACGCTTGGTGAAAAAAGCCAAAGAATACGACCGCGACACCATTCCCGGCGACTTCGCCACGCTCAACAGCCCTTGCCCCAACTGCGGCGGCATTGTGAAAGAAAACTACCGGCGCTACAACTGCACCGGCCTGACCGGCAAGGAAGACGGCTGCGGCTTCTCATTCGGAAAAACACCGGCAGGACGCACCTTTGAAGTGGCCGAAGTCGAACAGTTTTTGCGCGACAAAAAGATTGGCCCGTTGGAAGGTTTCCGCTCCAAAGCGGGTTGGCCTTTCACCGCTGAAATGGTCATCAAATTCGACGAAGAAACCAAAAACTACAAGCTGGAATTTGATTTTGGCGACGACAAAAAAGGTGAAGAATCCGGTGAGTTGATCGACTTCAGTGGACAAGAATCGCTGGGCGCTTGCCCCAAATGCGCCAGCGCAGTGTTTGAACACGGCAAGAGCTATGTGTGTCAGAAATCGGTTCCGACCTTGGCACAACCCACGCCAAGTTGCGACTTCAAAAGCGGGCAAATCATTCTGCAACAACCCATCGTGCGCGAGCAAATGAGCAAGTTGTTGACCACCGGCAAAACAGATTTACTGGACAAGTTTGTGTCGATGCGCACGCGCCGGGGTTTTAAAGCGATGTTGGCGTGGGACGCTGAGGCGGGCAAGGTCAATTTTGAATTTGCACCGTCCAAGTTCCCCCCGCGCACAACCACCACCAAAACTGCAGCAGCGACCAAAACGGTGGGCGCTAAAACAAGCAGTGCGGCGACTAAAAAAGTAGCGGCCAAGAAAGTCGCAAGCTCGAAAGCAGCCGCCAAATCCGCTGTTAAAACGCCACGCAAAACAGCGGTGCCCAAACCCGGCTCAGGCTTGAAACCCAGCGAAGCCTTGGCGGCGGTCATTGGCAGCGAACCGGTGGCGCGACCCCAAGTCATCAAAAAGCTGTGGGACTACATCAAAGCCAACAACCTGCAAGACGCAGCCAACAAACGCGCCATCAACGCCGACGCCAAGTTACTCGCCGTGTTTGGCAAACCGCAAGTCACGATGTTTGAGCTGGCAGGGATTGTGGGCAAACATTTGGCTTGAGGCTCACCGCTTCAATCAAGTCGTTTTGAGGTCGCCGTCCAGGTAATACCAACGGCCACGTTCGCGCACAAAGCGGCTGGTTTCGTGCAGCCGTTGCGCCCGACCCGCCTCGCGGCTGCGGGCCACAAATTCGACCACGCCCGCGTCGCCCGTTGTTTGCATGTGGCGCACTTCCAATCCCAGCCATTTGACGCACGGCAACGTCAAATCAAGCGGCAACGTGGTCGGATGCCAAGTGGCTTGCAGGTAATCAAGCCGCCCCAGCACGTAGGCGCTGTAACGCGAGCGCATCAGCGCCTCGGGCGTGGGGGCGTGTTGACCTTCGCTCAAACCCGTGTGCCAAACGCGGCAACAAGTGGCGTAAGACTGCCCGCTTTGGCAAGGACAAGGAACCAGGGTGGGGCGCAAAGATTTCTTCATGCCGACGATGGTAGCGAAAGTAAACCAAGGCAAACCGGCTGGCGCAAACGGCATACCAGCGCATCTGGCGACAATGAAATAATAGGCGCTATGGCACCAATTTTGCGTAAATTGATCGCCCCTGAAACAGACCGGCGGCACGTCAAGCATCCATCGCCCGTCAACAACACGAAGAAACATGATGGACCACGTCACTCCGCTTCAAATAGACACTTTTCTACCCTACATGCGCGACGTCATTCGCTGCGAACAATCGTTGCGCGAACTGAACCTGATGTGGCGAATGATCGAGTCATCGGCCAAGATGAATTGCCCGGTCGAGGCCAAAACTATTTTGCCAACGATGGCGGCCACGCGCGAAGGCTTCAATCGGCTGGAGCAGGAATTGGTCGCCAGTCTGGTCAATGAGAAGGTGACGACGGTGCTCGATGAGCTTGGCACCAAGGCGCAATATGTGATCAACATCGTCGTGCGCAATCTCTACGAGCGCACCGCTGATGTGGGCTTTTTAGCCACCGACCATGAGTTGTGTGCCTTTGTCGCGGGCCTGCGTGACAACGCGCCCGCCATTCGCCAACGGCTGCGCGCCTACCGTAGCAAATACACGGTTTATGACGAAATTATTTTGCTTGATAAAGCAGGCAACGTGCTGGTGCAAATTGATGAATCCACGCCGCTGGAAGGCAGCACCGACCCGTTGCTGGCACAAGCACTGGGCAGCGCCACATATATTGAAACTTTTCGGGCCAGCGATTTGCGTCCATCCAAAAAGCAGGCTCTGATTTACTCGCACCGGATGCTGCATCCCGACAGCGGGACCGTCGTGGGCGTGTTGTGCCTGTGCTTTAACTTTGAACAAGAGATGGCAGGCATTTTCCAGTCGCACCGCGACCCGGCGGGGCGCACGAACATGATGCTGCTCGACGCCAGCCATCACGTCATTGAAAGTGCCGATGCCCTGTGGATTCCACGCGGCTCCGTGGTGCCGGTCAACCCGGACAAGGCACCCCGATTGATGATGTTTTCAGGGCGCGAATATCTGGTGCGAACCTTTGCCGCCGAGGGCTATCAAGGCTACAAAGGGCCGCCCGGCTGGCTGGGCCAGGTGATGGTGCCGGTGGACGTGGCCTTTACCGGGCGAAGCAGCACAGCACTGGCCTCGCTGGATGCCCGTGTGGCCGAAGGTTTGCTGTCACACGCCCAGTCTTTTTCGCCGCCGCTGTATGAGATCATGGCCGCTGCCGAAACTATTCAGCGCGTGGTCTGGAATGGTCAGGTGATGACAGCGGGCCAGCGCGGCGAACTGGTCAAACTCAAGACCATCCTGACCCAAATCAGCGAGACCGGAGCGCGCAGCAACGAACTGTTTTCAAAATCCATTGGTGATCTTTATGAAACCGTGCTGGCGTCGAGCCTGCGTGATTCAGAATTTATGTCGCATTTGCTGGTTGACCTGCTGGACCGCAACTTATATGAACGCGCCAACGATAGCCGCTGGTGGGCCTTGACACCCGAGTTGCGGGTCGCGCTGGCCGCGCCCGAACGAGACCACGAAGTTGTTGAGCGCCTGACCCGCATTCTGGCGTACATCAACCGCCTGTACACCGTCTATACCCGGCTTGTGGTTTATGACGTGGACGGCAACATCATCGCCAGCACGCACGCCCATAAAAATAGCGAAACAGCGCCAAGTCCCGCCATTGATGCAGTCACGCTGGCGCATGTGCTGGCGCTGCGCACCGAACAGGATTACTACGTCACGCCCTTTGCAGCCACGCCCCTTTACGACGGTCAGCCCACCTACATTTACCATGCCGCCATTCGACATCCCGAAGACGATGCCCGGGTGATAGGCGGTATTGGCATCGTGTTTGATTCCACGCCCGAGTTGTTAGCCATGCTGCACGCTGGACTGGGCAACCAAGCCCAAACAAAGGCCTTATTTATCAATCGCCAAGGCCACGTTATCGCCAGCGCAGACGCCCAACGTCCGGTGGGATCGATCCTGGAAATGGAGCCCTCTTTGCTGGCGCTACCCAATGGTCACAGTGCCTCACGCATCGTCGTTCATGATGGGCATTACGCCATTCTGGGATGCACCGCCTCCAGCGGTTACCGTGAATTCAAGGTCTCGGACGGTTACCGCGATGAGGTGCTGGCCGTCGTATTTCACTCTTTTGGCGAAGTCCGTGACCGTTTGAGCACGGGGCACAAGGGTAAAACGGTGCTGAAATCTGACTTAATAGAGATGGGCGGGCGTGAATTTGCCACCTTCTTTATCAACGCCAGTTTGTTTGCCCTGCCCGCCGAATCAGTACAAGAGGCGCTCCCGGCTTCAAAAATGTCGGCGGTACCCCGGGCTGACCGCAAAGTGTGCATCGGCCTCCTGGGGATGGAGCGAGAGGGTGAAACCAATAGCTCGGTTTGGGTCTTTGACCTCAGCTATCTCTTGCACAGCATCTCCTCCGTCATCGACAAAAGCAGCCAGGTGATCATCGTGCGTCACGGCGGGCAAATGATGGGACTGCTGGTTGATGCGCTGCATGGCGTGCCCGAGTTCCATGACAGCCAACTCATGCCCAATCCTTTTGCAAGACCCGGCGATGGCCCGTTGATCAAAGATTTCATCAAGGCCAACGGCGGTCAATTGCTGATTCAATCGGTTGATGTGAGTCGTCTTTTTGCAACTCTGATGGTCAATCCACAACCCTTCAAAGGGACGAATTTGGAAGCGATGACCTCGCTCTTAAATAAACCCGACCTCTCCTAAAAGAGGAGACGCGAGGGTTCATTAAGCGCTGGTGCGTAAAGCGCGCCGGTATTGCATCGCTTCGGCCACATGCGCCACCGTGGTGGTGCGTGTCCCGGCCAGATCGGCGATGGTGCGGGCCACTTTTAGCGCTCGATGCGTGCTGCGCGCCGACCAACCCAAACGCGTAGCAGCCATGTTGAGGAACTTGACAGCAGCCTCGTCCAGCAGCAAAAACGTATCAATTTCTTGCCCTTGCAGCGCCTGATTCGACTTGCCTTGGCGCGCTATTGCCAGCGCCCGGGCTGCGGTGCAGCGCGTGCGAATCAAGGCGGTTGACTCGCCGGCCCTGGCTTGCATCAAATCAGTCGGTAGCAACGCGGGCACTTCAACGTGCAGATCAATGCGGTCAATCAGCGGGCCGCTCAACTTGCCCTGGTAGCGCAACACCTGGTCAGGCGTGCAACGACAGGCTTTTTGTGCCGACCCAAGATAGCCACAGGGACAAGGATTCATGGCCCCAATGAGTTGAAAGCGCGCCGGAAACTCCGCCCGCCGCGCCGCCCGTGAAATCGTAATAGTGCCCGACTCCAGCGGCTCACGCAGTGCCTCTAACGCAGCCCTTGGAAATTCAGGCAACTCATCGAGAAAAAGCACGCCATGATGCGCCAGTGAGATTTCTCCGGGCCGGGGTGGCGAACCGCTGTGACTTTTCAAAATCAATGCGACAATGAATTATGTAGATCAATGACTTAGATCGGTATTTTTTGAATTCAATGCGACTTTTTTACTAACATTCGATGCGACTTCGTTCAAATTTATGCAAAATCAATGCGACTCCGTTAAACCCAAGCAAACTCGCAAAATAAAACCGACCCGCAGGAGCGTGTCTGGCGTTTACGCCTTCCGTGGTGAGACTGCAATTCCTTACGAATCCACGCTTGAACGCGACTTCCTGATCCGCAAAGAATTCAGCCTCTGCGTTCTTGACATCATTCCCCAACCTGTCCAGATTCCGTTCACGCACAACAATGGGCGGATTTACACCTACACACCTGATTTTCTCGTTTATTACCGCATCCATCAGGACGCTTCGCTTTTAGCTTGCCAGAAACCAATGCTGATCGAAGTAAAGCCAGAATCAGAGTGGCGAAAACATTGGCGCGAATGGATGCCAAAGTGGAAAGCGGCCTATCGCTATGCCAAAGAGCAGGGATGGGAGTTCCATGTCCATGACGAATCCAGAATCAGAGATGTTGTCTTCGACAACATCAGTTTTCTAGCAATTTACCAGCGCATGAACTTTGCCATTGAGGAAACACGGTGGGTTCTTGAGAACGTCCGGGCAATGGGCGTTGCGCCCTATCACTACATCTTGGCTAGGCACTTCATGGGCAGTATGTTTGAGCGTCAAGGTAGAGCACATATCTGGCACTTACTGGCGACAAGGCAGTTGGATTGCGACATCTCACGTCCGCTGGATGATTTCACTGAATTATGGATACCAACTCATGCGTGATAAAGACGATATGCCAAATCCAGAGTTTGAAGCCTCTAGGCAGCGTCTGGATGTTCAAGTTGGCTCTTTGGTCAAAAGTGAAAACTTGATCTACCGCATTGAGCAGATCATTGACTTTGAATCGGTCGTTGGTACTGCGGTTGAAACAGGCCGAAGCAAACCCTTGCGAATTCTTGAACTCCAATCAGTCACCAATGATGATTCTGAGATAAAACATGATCCGCACTTGGACATTGCAGGAATTGGTGACTCAGATTGGAAAGTGGCCGAAGAACGATTTGCAGCCATCCAACCTTTGATAAGTGCGTTTTCACCAGGTCGCCGCGAGGTTGGGTTGCGAGCCAAGGAAGTTGGTGTTGATACTGCCACCATTTACCGTTGGCTGCAAAAGTACAAAGGGATGAAAAATGTAGCGGCTCTTATCCCCAAGAAAAGCGGCTGGACTCAAGGTAGAGGCCGGATACACAGCCAGGCCGAGGGCGTTATTACTGAGGTCATCAAAAACTACTACCTAACCCAGCAAAGACCGACTCCCACAAAAACCGTGATTGAAGTTCTTCGTCAGTGCCAATTACGCGGCGTGGAGCCACCCCACCCATCGACGATTAGATCAAGGGTTGCTGATGTTTCAGAAAAAGAGAGGCTTCGAGGGCGTGGTTTCAAAGAAAAAGCAAAAAACAGGTTTCTACCCGTTCCAGGGCATTTCCCGAATGCTGATTTTCCACTTGCTGTCATTCAGATTGACCATACCCCTGCGGACATCATTCTGGTTGATGACCTTTACAGAAAGCCGATTGGACGGCCTTGGATTTCATTGGCAATGGACATCGATAGTCGGATGGTTACAGGGTACTACTTGTCTTTTGATGCCCCGTCGGAGACATCGGTTGCTATGTGTGTGGCGCATTCAATCCTACCCAAAGACGAATGGCTAATATTGCACAAGGTTGGTGCAACGTGGCCGGTTTGGGGCGTTCCCAAAAAAATCTATGTTGACAACGGTACTGACTTTCGCTCGGACAATTTCCAGCAATCATGCACGATGTACGGCATCAACCTGGAATTCCGACCGGTCAAAACACCTCGTTATGGTGGACATATCGAACGCGTATTGGGAACCTTCATGCGTGAGGTTCATGAACTTCCAGGCACAACGTTTTCCAACATCAAGGCTAAAGAAGGGTACGACTCAGAAAAGCAGGCGGTGATGACCAAATCTGAGTTTGAAACTTGGCTGGTGACACTGATTTGCAAGGTGTATCACCAAAAAATGCACAGTGGCATCGGGATGACTCCGATGCGCAAGTGGGAAATCGGCATATTTGGCAATGCCGGTGTTCAGGGCATTGGCATTCCACCCATACCAGCCAATCGGCAAACAGTCTTACTCGACTTCCTGCCGCACTTTCGTCGCACAATTCAAGCCTTTGGTGTGACCATTGACGGCATGACCTATTACGCGGACATTTTGAGACAGTGGATCAATGCGGGCGACCCGGTTGATAAAACAAAAAAAAGAGATTTCATTTTCAGACGCGACCCGCGTGACATCAGCACGATCTGGTTCTTTGATCCTGAAATAAAACAATATTTCAAAGTCCCATTTGCAGATCAAGCACTCCCGCCAATGAGTATTTGGGAATATCAGCAAGCGCGTGATGCATTGCGACGTGAAGGCAAAAAAAGCGTCAATGAACACCAAATTTTGCACGCCATTACTGAGTTGCGCACTCAAGTTGACGAATCGAAAGAACGCACTAAAACGGCTCGTCGCCAAAGTCAACGCCGCAAGGAACACGAAAAAAATGTGTCTCCTGCTGCACCATTGCCGCCGCCTGTTCAAACCCCAATTATTTCGCTTGCGACAAGTTCCGGTCTGGTTGATGGTGACTTGGATTCCTTTGGAGACATCGCATGACCACTACAACCGATTACGAGCACATACATCCTGATTTCAGACACATCATGGGGATGACTGACAAGGAGCGAATTGAATTCATGGATCAGCCTAGATGGATCAGTTACCGGCTAGGCCAACAAATCCTTGATAACCTCCAAGGGTTGATGCACAAGCCATCGAAACCTCGAATGCAAAATTTGTTGATCGTGGGCGAATCCAACAACGGCAAGACAACTCTGGTGCGCAGATTTAAGGATTTGTGCGGCAAAGGCTATGTTGATGACAATGCCGATCCAGTCAAACCGATCATCATTGCCGAAGCACCACCAAGCGCAGACGAAAAAGGGCTTTACATCTCAATTTTGGAATGCTTTTTCACGCCATACCGGGCGACCGATCCTGCTTCAAAATTGAGGTATCAGGTCATTCATCTTTTCCGCCTATGTCATGTCAAATTGCTGATCATTGATGAATTTCACTCGTTACTGACAGGCACGCCTGTTAAACAGCGTGAGGTCATGAATGCGATCAAGCTTTTGTGCAATGAACTGGCGATCCCTATCGTCGGTGTTGGCACAAGAGAAGCGGTTCAGGTGCTTCACACTGATCCACAGCACGCAAGCCGCTTTGAAGTTATGAGCCTTCCCTTGTGGGAGTTGAACAAAGACTTTCAGCAGCTACTGGCGGGCTTTGAGAAGGTGCTGCCTCTGAAAAAACCGTCCAAGCTCCACACACCCGAGCTGGCCAGCTTGCTGCATACCCTTTCCGAAGGAAACACAGGTAATTTGCATCAATTACTGATCAAGTGTGCCACTGAAGCCATTACCAGTGGGAAGGAACAGATCGACAAAGCGATCATTGAAAGCAAAGCTTGGGTTCGTCCAACTCGGGGCATTAGGGAACTCGTGTTGTGAATTCCCGATGGTCGGTTGTAGCGCCACTGATGCCTGACGAAATCATTTCCTCATGGCTGGTTCGCGCTGCGCTGATACAAGGGTGCGACCCAATGACTCTGACGTTGACGGTTTGGCCGAAGTGGAGAATTTGGACGCAAGATGCTGACAGGTTCTTTAATGAGGACAGGTTTGATCAGATTTGTGCTGCGTCCGGGATCAAAAAAACCGTGCTGAACTCGGCCAGTCTGCTTCCGATTGCCAAGCAAATCTATGGCAAAAAACCACCAGAAAAAGCAATCTGGACATGGTTTGTTGCTCCTGGGGCCAGAAACACCAAACGTCATAGCGGCATTCAATACTGTCCGACCTGTTTGAAAACCGATGTGAGACCGTATTTCCGCCTCCCGTGGCGTTTTGCATGGCACACGGGATGCCAAGTACATGGTCATGCTTTGCTTGATCGATGCCACATTTGCAATGCACCAGTTGAATATCACCGTTTGCAGGCAGAAGATGTGCTGATAACGGTTTGTGCGACGTGCAAGTCTGACCTGCGTGCAGCAACTGTTCGCAGTTGCTTGCCAGATGCCTTGAAATTTCAACTGATGGCTGACGATGTTTTGCGCAATGGCGTTGGGCCGTTTCAGGGAAGCACCATGAGCATCACGCCATGGTTTGAGTTGTCCAATTATTTTGTGTCGCTTATTCGGGTGGCGCAGAGAGGCGAGAACGAGCCTTTGAGTGAATTCTTGAGACTGACTGGCGTTCAATTGCCCGTCAGCATACCGATGCAGCCAGGAAACCATCTGGAAATTCTTCAAACACATGACCGTGAAAGATTACTGGCAGCACTTTTTCCAATGATGTCGGCCAGTAAGATTCAGTTCGATGAAGCCTTGCAAAAATCAAACATCACCAAACAAGGTCTCGCTGGTCACGGGCTTGTTTCGCCAGCTTGGATTAGAACGACTTCGGCATCTTTACCAAGCGCTCTGCGTGAAAAATCAACGCGGTCAACCGCACGACTTAATGGCCCACGGCCAAGGTATCAGGTGAAACGCATGATGGCGAGATTGCAGCGAAAGCTTGACATGGCACAGCGATGACTCAGCCTGTTCATGATTCCAAAATGTGTGACGAATGCGGAAAAAATGTTGCAAAGATTTGGCGCGTTCACAAAGGCCATAAATTCTGCTCGACGTGTTACGCACGAGTTTTTAAACGGCGTATGTGTCCGAAGTGTGGCAACTTTGCACGGCTTCCAAAAAATGATGCCAGTGCTGTTTGTTTGAACTGCCAGGTTGACAAGCCATGCGCAAGGTGTGGGGTAGTTGAGTATTCAATTGGAAAAATTACTGAATATGGTCCCGTGTGCAACAGTTGCTCACCCTATTTCCGGCAACAAGAACCATGCGAAATTTGTGGAGTTCTTTCCAGTAGGCTGACTCGTGTTTCACGCTTTGATCACGATAAGCGTGTCTGTCAAAAATGCGCCCGTTCTGACCATGGAAATTGTGGTGCGTGTCATCGACACCGATTACTGGAAACCTCACCCGATGGACGACTGCTGTGCCATGCATGTCTAACTATTGGCGAAATACCTTGCCCTGAATGCAATCAACCTATGCCTGCTGGCCGCAATAAACAGTGCGAGTCATGCTACTGGAAAGAACTCTTAAAAAAACGCATAACGATAGACTGTGCTGGATTTTCAGTACCCGTTATAGCGTTGCACTTTTCCAATTTTGGAGAGTGGCTTGGTGGGAAAGTTGGTACACATAAGGCGGCGATTACGCTCCATCGGTACTTGCCGTTCTTTCTGGATATTGAAAAACAGTGGAAATCGATTCCTGAATACGCCATCTTGTTGAAGCATTTTGGAACACCTGGGTTACGAAAGGTATTGCTTCCAATGAAGTGGATGCAGGAAGCAGGTTTTGTGGTGCCAGACGCAGGAGCGAAAGTTGAAGACTCTGACCAGCGGCGAATTGCTGCCACTCTGAAAAAGTTTGAAACAGGAACGGCGCAAAGATCGATCCTTGATGGCTACCATGATCAACTTCTCACCGGGCAAAAAGAAGGCAAAACAACCTGGCGTTCGATTCGGTTAGCCATGACGCCAGCGGCTGCGTTGTTGCTTCATGCTGCAACAAAAGATATCTGTCCACCTGATCAAAAAATGCTGGATGCATACCTTGGCAAAACTCCGGGGCAACGTGCTGCCGTTTCAGGCTTTGTTGGGTATTTGCGTGATAGCCATAAAGTAAACATCACTCTCACACCTGCCAACAACAAGGCCACGAAGTTAAAGAAAAATCAACTGGAAAACGATTTACTAAGGCTGTTGACGGGAAATGATCAGAGCAAGAACGGGCGGTTGAAGTTACTTGCGGTGGCGATGGCCTATTTTCACGAGGTGGTGCAGAAGGACATCACGGAAAAGGTTTTGGAGAGTGTGGTTGCGGCGACTGATGGAGTTGGAGTCGTTGTGACGATTGCCAAAAAGAAATACTGGCTCCCAAGCAATTTAGATATCCGTATGGCTTATGAGTCCATCCAATAAAACAGCATTAGACCCTGCTTTGTCAGGCACAAAGAACTCAGAACACAGTCTAAAACAGCATTACCCGTGCTTTATCCAGCTATGCCGTTGACAGTTTGTTGACAATAAAATATCTGGAGCAATGCGAACAATGTTGCCAAATGATTGCGGTAAGTGATGTTTACCTTAGAAAGGTTGCGAAAAGGTTGCAGTTTGTTGTGAGTGCAACCATTTAGCAACCAATCATTCTGCCCTGGCACCGTCACCGGTAACCAGAGGACATTTGGCGCAAAATCTTCATCACTATGCACCATCAGGAACAAGACACCAGAAGCCTCGCGCTGCACACTGCTGCCATTGAGTTGATGCGAGGGGACGAAACGCTGATTAAGCAGGTGCTAGATAGATTGGCACGGTGGGATACCCATGTCAGCGTTTGCTCCAAGCCCTTGCGAGACGAATGGGTGCGAATTCTCAGAGAACGGGATTGGGTCACTGCGTTGGGTACGGATGAGCGCGGCAACCAGTTGCGGCAAGCCTCGCCAGTGTCCTGCGTGCTATCTACCGAGCGGCGATTAGAGATTATTCGGGCCACTGCAACCAATCGTGACCAACTCCATTTGTTGACCAGTGAGAATATCGCCAAGGCATCGGCCATCGCTATGAGCGCGTAACGTCTCCACCACAATCTGCATCGCCGTGCGGTGCCGTGTCTATTGGTTGCTGCGCTCGATGGTGTGCTGTCGATTTCGGTAAGTATGATTTTCAATTGCGCAGCTCATCAAAGTAGCGTCCGAGAAGCGTTACCGCAGTCGGCCCATTGATGATATTGGCGCGGCGCAGAGCGATAACGAGCTTTTCAGTTTCATCTGGATTTCCATCGTAGCCTGCCAGACGTGTAATCACTTGCGCCAAAGCGTTGCTTCCGGTCTTGACATACACAACGTCATGCCGTTTCGCCAAGTCATCGGAATATCACTAACTTTTATTCGATCCTCCAAATCTTCTCCATGAACTGGTGCCAGGCACGATAGCCCGCTATCAGCCAGAGCATGGTGTGGGGGCCAATCTTGGGTGTAGATGCGGTTCTATGCCCGCTCAAAGACCGGGTGAGTAATACTGGAGTTCCTCAAGTGCAGCGGTTCGCCAAAATTGGCGGGGGGATTTCTGTAAGCACAGCCAAGGAAGGCATCCGCCAGCAACAGCCAATCACTTTTAAAGTCGTAAATGATGGTGGCGGACTCTGGCAACTGTTCAAACCACACATGCAGACGTTTCGTTAACTCAGATCGGCTACAAGCCGCACCAGGTACACGCCCCAGCTGTTAGCGACAAATAAAGTTCTATCTTGAAGCTGTTGTAAGTCGTTGATTTACATAGAACAACACTCAACGGTGAAATTAAAGAGTTCTATCCTGAATTGCATCACAACTGCTCAAAACACAGAACGCACAAAATAAAGTTCTATCCCAAAAGGAAAAATAATGGCATTAAAACAACGTGAAGCCAACCGAAAAGCGCTAGAAATGGCGGCAGCGATGGTTAGAGACGCTGATCTTCAGTCCCTTTTTGACGATCTTGGTGATGATTCAGAAAAAGACATTGAAACACTTGAGAAGGCCAAAAATTACGCAGTCAGGAGAATCGAAAATCTCATGAAAAGTACACCACTTGGGTAGCAAATTTAGTCATCAGGACAGGACTTTATTACTCAGGATAGAAGTTTATTCGTTGGGATAGAACTTTATTTTGAGTCAACACCAGCAAGGGCTGCACAGTTTCCTGTACAAAGGCACCGCAAGGCATCCCTGTGATAGTCCGTCCGTTCGGCGTAAAACTCGCGGCCATTTTCGGCCACCAGTGCAATGCTGATTAGGCCGGGTCTAACGAAATCGGTGAATTCAGTATCTAGGAGTCTGGGCGGCAGAAGGGATTCTTTCGATGCCAAATCCACGCGGCTTCCACGCGAACTACCGAATCAAACTGTTCATAACTGGGAACTGTACATAAGGGTCTGGACCCATCCTTCAAGCTGAAAAGTGCGCAGTTTTCCGGCAACTGACTCTTACCGACCCAAAGCTGTCATCCACCGTGAAAACTTAATGTGCCGATTGCAGTCATTCAATCAGTAAAAACACTCTGGTTGAGTGAACTTCGCTTGTGCAACGTTTGCTGTCCCTGGATTCTGAGATGTGTCGGGCCGGACTCGGCCAGATGCGTTAGCTAGACGTCAACATCAGCAGTCATTGGCTGGCTGTTGAATCCCATCCAGAAGTGACCCACTAACCACCAGTATTTGGAGTATCCCCCTCGTGAAGACCCTGCCAGCGTATCAGATCTGGTCCAGCCCGAGGAGGCACTCCACCGCTAGATCAAAAACTCGCTTTCAACCTTGGCTCGCCACGCAGGGAAGCTGGTGGGAATGTCGGGCTGCAACTCCTGCGCCATTCGCAACACAAGCGTGTTCAGCTCATCAGACATTTGCGAAACCGCAGTGACATCAGCCGCCGACTGCACGACCTTCCGGCTTCCATCCACGGTGTCGAGCCGTCTCAAATAACTTTCGTCATGCGCAAGAGAATAAAACCAGTTTTGCAGCGAGGCGACGATTTTGCCCTCGTAGTAGGACACGTGCACGAGGTCGGAGTCTTGCATCGCATAGACGAGCGACATGATGTTGAAGCTGGACAGAACAATCGAAGTATCGGAGTCCTCCTTCATGTTTTTGAGCAAGCGAATGGCTTTCTTGCACCCGCCGCTTGTGCGGCCTTCCTTCGCATTGATCAAGGAACGCACTTTGAATGGGTTGTTCGTGATCAGCTCATTCGTCTTCTTGTCGCAGATTTGAACCCCTCTGTCCTCGTCATTATTCGTTCTTTGATAGGCCGCAGTCTTGTACAAAACGGATGGAACAATATCAATCTCACGGAGAAGAGAGCCCTCTGACGCCGTGATGCACTTCGCCCCAGAGTCATCGACCTTCGCCGCAGGAAATGAAGATCGGATCACCGAGCAGCATTCAGAACGCAAGGAGGATATTTCGGAAACAGTGTTGTTCGTGCTGACGGTGTAGCTGGAAGCAGCAACCCCATAGTTATCAAAGATGAAGAAGGTCAACGGCCATACGAGCATATCGACGTCGCTCACACGTCTCAAATGCACATTCAATGGTAGTGAACCTTGGAGTTCGATCGTCACATACTTGCCGCGTCTTATAAGTCCTGAATCAATCTGCTTTGCGACCCTTTCGGCCTCACGATAGCTGATGGCGGTGTATTGCGCATCCACCTCCTGCATGGACACCAGAGCATACTGAAAGCTCTTGGACTTTGTCTTGTTCCGATAGCCTTCTGTCACGGAATCAAGAAAAGCGCTGTTCTCGGCGAACGAGGCGCTCTTACTAAGACTAGCAACAGCGGTGTTGTTACGTCGTTCGTTTACTCTGCCAAGGCGGGTTGAGTAGTCAGTTGCCACGTGTCTTCCTCGTAAGTTTCATGCGGCCGCCTGTATAGCGGCCTCCACCGTTAAAGTAGGTCGCATCGGCGGAGGTTCCATCAGAAGTGATGTGCCATTCTGCATAGCCGTGGTGCGCCTTCAGTTCAGGTTCACCGGGGCCCGGCTCGTTGCGGTAGCTGTACATCAGGATATAGCCAACGTCTTCTTCCACCAAGATGGAAGCGGCAACACTACGCGAACGCGACTGCTTCGTTTGGGAGTAGATCCTGATCTTTTCCCAGCCCTGCGAAATCGTGACTTCCGCAGTCCAAGTGTACGTTACCGCACCGGTATTGGGATCAAGGGTTTCGCCGACGCAGTCCCACTTGCCACGCAAGTCAGGAATATCCAGAATGAAATGGACCAACCACGTTCTCCAGGCCCACTTGTCAAAGGCCAAGTGACCCACGGTGTAGAAAATTGCCGCTGTCAGAGGCAATGTCCAATACGTGCGGGCGTGCAAAAATCCCCAACTTTCAGCATAAGTTATTGCGGTGGCGATTAGAACGGCTAGACCTGAACTGACCAGTCCCGCCACGATTCCGAGGAATCGGCCGACCATTGCGCGGCTATGGCCGATTACCGCATATTCATGATTTGAAGCCAAAGTTTCTCCCGTTGCGTTACTTTAACCGAGACCGAAGTCTGGCCTCCTCTCCTCGCTCCATCAAATACTCGTCGCACGCGATCATGGCTCGAAGTGGGCTCGGCTTCTGGGTAAGGTGCACACCCTGTGGAATCTGTACTGCCTGGTGCACAACATTGAAAATTTGGCGCACCATGGCTACCGAAGAGGGCGATAAGATGAGCCATGCAAGTTCCAAAAGAGCTTGACCAGACCGCATCGATGCGAGAATGGGTGCAAAAAAAACTGAGAAGCAATAAAAGGGGGCGCCAGGCGATGAAATCAAATCCGTATCCGATCAACCTGTTGGCGCCACGCGCAATCAGGGCTTTTGCACAGCCTCGTTAGGCAACTCAAAAATTACACCATGGATGCACTTACGTTCGCAGCAGAAACGATCAAGGCGCTAGCTTGGCCAGTAGCCGTGGTGCTCGTCGCCTTAATGGTTCGCAAGCCTGTGATCGAGCTACTCCCATTTCTACGCAAACTCAAGTACAAAGAAATTGAGTTGGAATTCTCAAAAGAACTTGCACAGCTCAAGTCAGAGTTTGCAGCGACCGAATCCACGATCAGCCAGAAATCGCAGCCGCCAGCATTGAGTACGTCCAGCAATCGCCTACTCAATATCGCGTCTATCTCAGCGAGCGCGGCAATACTTGAAGCCTGGTCAGAGCTAGAGTCGGTATCTATGGCAGTAGCCAGCTCATTCTGGAATCAGCCACCAAGCGACGTATTCAAGAACGACCTCCGGCTTGGCAACTATCTGTTGAAATGTAAGGTAATCGACGAGAAGCAATTGGCCATCTTTAACAAGTTGCACGAACTGCGCAACAAAGCAGCACATGCGATTAATCTGAACCTTAGCGAAGCCGAAGCACGAACCTATATCGAGCTTGCGTCCTCTCTCATAGCTCACATTCGGGCCACATAATCGTTGTCTAACTGGTTGGTCAAGCTGACGTTAACAGTTTCGTCGTTGGTGGCCTCCGCTATGTTCCGGTACGGCTTGCCAGACTCGTCCACACCGTGGACGGCAAAGACGTTCTTGCGAGGTTGATTCCAACGGTTACGATAGCCATGATTTCCCATCTCAATTGAGTTGATGAAAAGATTCCCCTCTCCATCCTGTCCATTATTTGCCATAAACCGCAACCCTGACGGGGCGCGGATAGCTTGGGACGGGGAAGTCCCTTTCATTCATTAGGCCTTTTATGAGCGCACACGAAGAACGCTGGGAACGCTTCCTCGATCCGGACGTGGTCAGGCCGTCGCTCTTCATGACCACGATGTTCATCACCACCTTTGAGATTCTCAAGAACTCAATAGTTGATCGCATCCGAGACTTTTACTCACTTGGTTGCTCGGAAGAAGGTTGGACTGTTTGTCCCGAGTACGAAGCAAAGGTTCTTGCGCGCAACAAAAGCGCGGTCTACGCATCTCTCAACTGGCTTCTTGAGCAACAAGAAATAAACGACGGAGTCTTAAAAACTTTCGAGATACTCAAGAAGAGCAGAAATCTTCTCGCTCACCAAATCTTCGCGGTAGTTACGGGCCTAGCGGAGTCCAACCACACAGACCAGTTCCACGTTTTAATTGAGCTTCTGCGAAAGATTGAAGTATGGTGGGTAGTCAACGTTGAAATTCCAACCAATCCAGACTACGCGAATGCAGAGGTCGATGAAGAGGGCATTATTCCGGGAGCAATCCTTTCCCTTCAAATGCTCCTGGAAGTCGCAGGTGGCAACACCGCGCTCCTTGAGGCCTGGCGAAGAGAGCGCGCAAAACGGCACACACATGCGCAATAGCATCATAAAAACCGGCCTAACTGGTTGGTCAAGCGGACGCCAACGGCTTGCAGTCGTTGGTGCCCTCCGCGCTTCGCGCTCCGGCCCAGCTTACCGAGGGCGTTGAATGACAGGTAACAAACAGGAAATACGTGGGAATTGAACTTCCCACAAAGCTGCCGTTGGCGAATGGCTGGATATGGCCCACAGGCGTCGAACACTGTGGCGTCCGATAGGCGACATCCAGCTTCAGCTGCCGGCAGCTAAGCCTGGCGGCTTGTGACGGCCAGAGGCAATCATTTGCGGACGGGAATCAGGCGGTCATCTCGGCCGATGTCGTTTCACGTCGAACGCCCGTCGTGAAGCTGAGTTGTAGGTCTTGAAACAACCGAAGGATTCGAACCCTCACGATAGCCTGTGCGGCAGACCAGTCCAAGGGAGATGCGCCACTGTCCGCAGCGACAATGAAGTCAATGGCAAATGCCAGGACACGTATGCGCATGCCGAGGTTTCGCAGTGGCACTGGGTTTTTCAGCCGCGCCGTGACCGCTTGGATCGTATCGGCCGTAAGCATTTCACCACGGGCGCATCGCTGCAGGTGGCTGTCTGGGGAAGGACCGTACAGACCCGCCCGGGTGGCCAGCGCTGCTAAGTCTTTTGCCCGGTAAGCGTGCCGTACGAGGACTAACCAATTCCCGAACAAGTTGGCACCGGCATCGCACAGGCCGGCTAGCTGCTCCACGGCTTGTTTCTTCTGGACACAATTGGACCCGAAGACCAAGGGAAGCAATGTCATGGCCAGTGCGTCGTACAGGATCCGGTCGACGAAGCAATATTCCGCCTCACCCAATTCGCAGGCCTGCTCACGCCACCACTGCTTTGGTCTGGAAATCAATTCGGCTTGGCAGTGTGGGCACTTCAGCGACCCAGATGAGAGTGTTCGCATCACTTGGTATAGCGTGCCTTCCGCGGCCCGGGTCAGCTGCGCAAGTTGCGCGATCAAGTCACCCTCAAGCATTCCGTTCGCCAGAATTGCCAGCAGTTCTTCGCTTTCATCCACGGCTTTCAGTAGCCGCTGGCGAACCGCCGACGTCGTCTCCACCCTCTGCAACGCGTAGTTTTTGAAGTTCTTGAAATCCTTCCCGAAACCATTGCGGATGATGGCCAGGTACGTCCGGTGCCCGCTCAGGAAGTTGGCAAGAAAGTCGTCGCACGGAAGGTCGGATTTGAGCGGCTCAAGTCCCAGGGCGGTTGGGAACAGCTCCATCGAACGACGCAGGGTGAGCGGCTGAAATGGCTGGCTCAGCCCGTTTTGAAGTATCTGACCAACGGTTGGTATATGCATTTCCACGTTTCCTCTGTCGGTCAACTTAATTCGTTGCAAGATCAATCCCGACGCCCGACAAGAACGCCGCCATTCGGTCGGCTCGGGGCGTTGCAAGAGGTGATTTTCATGGCAAAAGGTAGCGTAGGCGGTAGTAAGGCAGGGAGTGCACAGGGAAGCGGCAAAGGCGGAAACGGTGGGTGGGGTGGCGGGTCCAATGGTACAGGAACAGGAACAGGAACAGGAACTGGCTGGGGCGGGCGACCCAGCACGACCGGCGGAGTGTCCGGCGGCGGCCGATCACCCGCACCTGGCATACCCGGACACGGCAAGACCCCCTAAATCGCCAGCGTAGGTCATTTACAGACGAACCAGGAACCTTCGGGCTGTGCAATTGCTCTTGGGGCACACCAAGCTAGTGGGCACGGTACGCTACTTGGGCATTGAAGTAGAGGATGACCTTGAAATGACTGAGCGGACAAAGGATTGATTTGCCAACTCCGTGGCGTCAGCATGGCACCACGGAGATCAATCTATATACTTGTCGTGAAAACAGTCATTTGTAAAGGATCGCAACCGCTGCCCAGGAGCCGCACAGTCAAGTAAATTCGCATCTCCGTTTGGCCGCCCGCTTTCAATTGTTTGGCCTCGAGGATGAGCGACTGCTTCCGGCGAAATTGAAAGTCAGCTTTCCACTTTTCGGCGGGATTCATGCGGTTCCGGTGAGCGTCGGGTATGGGTCTCTTGCAGACACCGAGCAAGAAAATGTCGATTTTCACGGCCACTGACTTCAACAGACCCGAAGCGGCTATACAACTTCCGAAACTGCTTGCCCGATACCTGACATTGATTTCTGAATTTTGTTGGGGGTGTCTACTACGACGAAAACGGCGATACTTGCGGTGAAGCGGTTGAATTTTCGATCCAGAATAACAATTTAGGGGGAACGCTTTGGAACAGCACTCAATAGCAAGAATCAAATGCGCGATGATTGTCTACGAATTGGAGCGCGCATTGGGCCGGTATGTTAGGGAAAAAGGCTCGCAAGCCTCCCACACTGAGACGGGGAAAATGATCCTTACTCGTTCAAGCATAGCGAACGATGTTGACTCAACGCATAAATCTCGTTTAATCGTTGAAAACTCATATCTTGGCGAAGTGTTTTCATTAGCCCAAATTTGTGCAGTTGGAACTTCTGATGCGGCTTTTTTAGCGTCTCTTGAAAAATTAAGTACGGCGCTCGAAATATTTGATATTCGGAATGCAATCAGTCATCCAAATCGACCGTTTCCTGATTGTTTTTGGTATCGCTGCGCGACTATTGCTGTCGACCCGACTATTGACGCGCTAGGATTTTTTGAAGTCTCTCTTGCATTCCAGAATGCAGACCAGGGAACTCTACAGGAGCCACCAGAAGACTGGATGTACAAAAAGCGTTGGTCAGTCCCAGCTGTTCTGCCAGCAGATTTCGAACATTCAATAACTGGTTTGGTTGGCCGTGCTAGGGACATTGCAGTTCTTCAAAAGGAACTGAAAAACCGACGCGCTCCACTAATAGCACTGGTTGCAAAGGGAGGGGTTGGAAAGACAAGTCTTATGCAGCAAGTGGTATCTGATTTTTGTCTTTCCACCGAATCAGCACAATTCTTTGACGGTGTTTTGTGGACCTCATTCAAGCAGGAAAGACTTACATCGACGGGGGTTCAAATACTCACTGCTCCGGCCGGCCTGGAGGATATGAAAGACATTCTCTGCAAGGAGGCGTCAGAGATATTTGGAGAGGATTTCAATAGTTTTGAACAATTGAAAGATAGGCTACGTAAGAAAAGACTACTTCTTTGCTTGGACAATTTGGAAACTCTCTTACGTGACTCGCCCACAACTTTTAATTCCTTCTATGAGGAATTGCCAGAAGACTGGAAAGTTGTAGTAACCAGCCGAATTCCTGTTGATAGTGCCAAGAATGTTCCGTTGGGCGTCTTAGACAAGTCAGGGGCAATCGCCTTGGCTAGGGCATATCTGAGCAGCAAAGGGCATCCTACAAAGGATAATGACCTGCTGGAAAGAATTGCCATCGGGTGTAACTTCAACCCGCTGGCAATACGCATTACTATTGATCTTTATGTCTCTGGCGCTGAAATATCGGAGGCTTTGCAAAAGTCTGAAAAAGACGTATTGGCCTTCTCGTTTACGAGCCTGCTGGACCAGCTTTCCGAATTAGAAAATCAAGTACTTGAGACAGTGTTTGCGCTGGATACCCCAAACCGATCAGAAATTTGCGGCGCTTTGGAATGTAGCGTTGATGAAGCGGCAGAGGCAATTTCCAAACTCTCAAAGACGTCCCTTCTTACCAGGCTTGAAGCTGATAACTCAGAAGTCTATTCTCTCGGAAGTTCAATACGTGATCTACTTAGGTCGCACCCGCGAAACCTCGCAATGCGATCGAAAGCGGCAGAGTGGCTAATGCAGAGCAAAGCAACCGCTGAATCAGCGCTAAAACTTCAGTTAGAACGGAATATTTCTCCGGTAGATCTTAACTACATTCCGTCAAACACACCTGCATCACTAATTGCCATATCAAAGAAAATAAAGGCAGCCGTTAAACGTGAAGATCGAGCAGCACTGGTTCAAATTGAAGGGGAACTTCGTCATAAGCTATTTGCGGAATCCGACTCATCTTTCTTATGCCGTCTTTATGCTAGGGCAACGTTCGAACTTGATGACCATGCTACCGCTGTCAATCAATTTAAGCGTGCATGTGCACTCAACCCTGATGACCCCGCACCGATGTTTGGATTGGCCTTAGCGTATCAGCGGCATAACATTAGTGAACTCTACCAAGTAACCAAGAGTCTTATAAATGGGGGCTGGGGCTCTACAGAAAAGGCCGGTGAGCATCATGCGAATCGAATTTGGGGGCTTTTCCTGCACAGTGCAAATATTGCTGAAAAATTTAGCGAAGTCTTTGATTCAACAGCAGATTGGGAAGCAAAACTAGATAGCTTGCCAAGCTTGGCAATTGGACGCGCATCTGCGTATAGGCGGCAAGCAGACGAGGAATTCAGAAAGCACGAATGCGATACACGTCGGCTTGGCAACCTGCTTGCAAAGGCTTCGAAACCAATGTTGAAAACCATTATCGCTGAAGGTTTCCAAAAGTGGCTCATGCCGGAACTCCGAAAGCTGAGTAATGAAATTCGGTATTACGATACTCGCGGGGTCAATTTTTGTGATTTCGAACAGGAAAATCGCACAGCAATTCTTAACCTACTTCGTTTTTGTCTTTCGAATGATGCAAATCGAAAAGGAATAGACTCAAAAGAGATATCGATACTGATATCACTTTTCACTGAAATTGGCGGCCAGGCTCAAGAACTTGCGCCAGATGAAGCCACTCGAAGCAATTTTCAAAAGAACGGCTTTACGTTTGGTCGGGTGAAAAATGGCATGCGTGGCGAAACAAGCTATATTTTTGTGCAAGACCATGCAGGAGAAGATTATTTTGTTCATTTAGACGTTTTCGACAATGGAGATTGGCAGAAGCGAGGGCTACTTGCTCCAGGCGTTGAACTCGCGTTCAAATTCGATCCAAGCCGAACCGGAAATGCATTGCGTGCAACTGAGGCTTGGTTGGTAGCTTGAATAAGTAAGGGGGAAGATGCGCACTAACCGTATTTCTTCTCACCTCTTTTCATTGATATGAACCAGCGCCTGGAAACTGAATGACTAATTGAAGGAACGCAATTTCAACAGGCGAATGGCTGGAGTTTGTTGCACCATGTCTGGCCGACATTAATAACTGCTGTCTTGCGCCCAAAGTTTTGTTGCTGCACTTCAAGAAAGCAGCCGTTAGTCAGTACCCGCTAACGCTGCACATGAGCCGCCCAGTGGATGAAACCCATACCTGCATGGCGAATGTCCGCTGTCTGTAACCGACAGCGTCGGCGAATGACTGCTCCATCCAGCGGCGGCTGACCGCTTCGGGCACGATGCCGAAGCCTGTGAGCGGCGGCACACCGGCATCGAAAATCATGCAATTGGGCTGCCATCAAGCTGCCAGTCGTCAATACCCGCAATCGCTGCCCAACCGAAGTACGTGGCGCTCCATTGCTGACTTTCAATTTTGACGGTCGGCTTCGGATAAAGTTGACCGGTGCCAGAATTTTTTATTTTCAATCACAAGGTTAAAACCACCGGCTTCCAGCCGGTCAGCTTTAGCCATGCTATTTCTTCTCTTTGGCGTTGGATGAACCACACAAGTATTCGCAATTGCATCCCCAGCGCGGGGAGCGAATCGGGTGGACTTCCAGTCCTCTGCGACCCGCGCGAACCCACCTACTTAAGTAGGTGGTTGTTCAGTGCTCGTGCTGGTTTGGCCGACAGTTTAGAGCTATGAGCGTTTTTTCGGGAAGCTGAGACTACGTCAGATCGCCCGCATTCGTTACTGTGTCCTGTGTCGCCACAGACATAACTACCCGTGTCCGAGGGGCAACTGTGCCACCGATGACACCCACTTCGGTGGGCGGAAGCAGGAGGACTGACCGTAGAAACCAACGAAATGAGTGCGAAATACGCGAGAATCGTTAAATATCTGTTCATTGCTTGTTAGTGTCGCTTAAATTTAAGCTGCAACGGATGTGTTTCACATCAAGCTGTCCATGCCTTACTACGTACTCTTGCTCATGTCACGATTTCTCCCGCTTACTTTGTCTCTGGTTGCCTGCCTTGCGATGCCGACTTGGGCTGCTGCTACTCAATGTTCTGCACACTTCGCCAGCGGCGTTGCGCCCACCATCACTAATCCCAAACTACAGGCTCGTACACAGGAGGTCTGCTTTGAGGCTTTCGCTGTGTTGCACTCCGGTATCAGCCGAACCCCCCTCTACTCAGCCGAGCACCTGACACGGGCTAATCTGGTGGCGGCAAAGACGCTATCCAGGAAGGATTCATTTCATGCTGAGAGCGCCTTACCCACTCAGGATCGGGCTGAACTGCGCGACTACGCCCGCTCGGGCTACGATCGTGGGCACATGGCCCCCAATGCCGATTTCGCTACCCGATCAGCGCAAGCAGAATCGTTTTCACTGGCCAACATGGTTCCGCAAATACATGCCAACAATGCGGGGGTCTGGGCTGGTATTGAAAAGTCGGCGCGACAACTGGCGCTCAACGAAGGTGAAGTTTATGTGGTGTCGGGGCCTGCTTTTATCGGCAACGATATTCAGCGTATCGGAAACGTGCTGGTGCCGACACATCTTTGGAAAGTGCTCTACAGCCCTGCCCAACAGCGGGCTGGAGCCTACGTGATCACGAACGACGATACCCGTGATTATTCCTCGATCTCGGTCTCCGATCTGGAGAAAATGATTGGTGTCAGTGCCTTGCCGGGGCTGTCCCAGAAAATCCGAGACAGTGGCATGGCGCTGCCAAAACCGACCTCTTCGCGCGGGGGTAACAAGCCAAAGAGTCCAACCGAAGATGAATTTACGCTGCGTGACCTCTCCCGCAGCATCATGGACGCCATCAAACGCGCCCTTCAACCTTGAGGAACTCAGCTATGACATCAGAATTCAAGCCTTACGCCAACGAAAGTGATGTGCTGCGCATCGGTGACTTGGAGATTGAGAACCGGGTCGATCGCGTGTCAATCACAGGTGACGTGGTGCTCACCAAAGACCAAGCGGGCCTGACGCTGGCCAAAGAGCTGCAATCGCTCATTGGCCGTATCGTCAAGGCACTGGAGGCGGAGAAGCAGCTTCCAGATACGGTGAAGCTAAAGCCTGTCAAGGTAGTCAAAAATCCGTTTGCTTAATTTAAATTTGGCAAACTCTTTACAAGCTCGGCACTCTCAACACTGACACGCACAATACGTTTAACCAAATCAACGATATAGCGATGATCGGTTGACCAAGTATTGGGATCGTTTTTGATGCCACTATCCTTGTCGGTGGTTTGGGCGTACCGCTCCATGATCCATTCAATGGCGGGTTTGCCATTGACCACGTAGTCATAGGCTTGCATCGGGATGCCGCGCAGGGTCAGATGCTCGTTATAGACAATGACCGTCTTGTCAGGCTTACCGTCTTTTTTGCCAAAACTCATCTTGGTCACCCGGTAGTCGCCTGGTTCCATTACCAGGCGCTTGCTTTCCTCGGTCAGCGCATAGGGTTCAACCGACTCATAGGCCAAGTGCCATTTTCCCAGCGCCCGTCCCGCCTCACAAAAGGCATGGAAATTTTCGGCGAAAGGGATGCGCGGCAACATCCGCTTGAGGTCGGTGGCGAACCGGTGCTTGTATTCAGGTGAATGCAGGATGCCATAGACGTACCAAAAGATGTCTTCTTTGATGATGGTCGAATCGGCATAGTGCTTTTGAAAGGTAGCCAGAGCCCAATCGGTAATCGTATCGTGGCGAATGTAACCATCAGCGTCTGGAGTGCCAGTCGTGGCAAACATATCGTCAGCGGACTTGCGCATATCCTCTGATTTTTCATACCAGTAGAGGGGAAAACATTGACCGGTGTCGTGCATGTGGTAATTTGGAATACACGTCGAAACCAGTGCGGAGAATGTTTTGCTGGCACCGATACCCGTAGCGGATATAACAATATTCCAATGCCTTGATGTTGGGGCAAGTCGGAGCCACTGTGCCACACGATGGTTCATCAAGCTGTCAAAATAAAAATAACACTTACTGAATGGGCGATACATCCCGGTAACTATTGAAGTGGAGTCAAAAGTGGCTTTACGACCTCTGGCTACATTCGGCAACAGACTGCTTGACCAGCTAATTTTCTTCGGGTCACTATCCACAACACTATCAGGACTAGGCCATTGAGCTTTAGGTTTGTCGCTACAGACTTTTGCATACTTATCGACTTCAGCGTTGTAGGTATCCGTCATTCGAGACATGTTTTGCTTTAATGCATCGCGAGAAAAATTGTAAACCCATGCATCCCGTGCGGCAAGTAAACCATTCGACCAAATTTCAAACAACCCGACGAACTCATCATCTTTGTTTGCAAGCGGTAGAAACTTGTCAAATGCCGGATCACGTTGCTCTGCCCAATCCCCCTCAGCATTGGGGGCAAGGCTTTGCCAATTCATGCCGTCGATACTGCCAAAGCCGTCAATGATGGCCAGCTTTTCCTCCCGGCTAAGGTAGTCACCAATGTCGTGGTAGTGCAACTCGCAAGGCCCAGAATGTACTGGGTCTTTGACCATCAGCGTGATGGCAACCGGAGTGCGTGAGCCTGACCCGAAAATTTTCCCACCCTCGCTTCTGGATTCCTCACCAGAGGTTCGCTGATTGCCGCGCAGGTTGAAAACGTACAGGTGACTGTATTCCTCAGTCAGACATTTGCGTAACCCGTCCATGTTGTTCGCATCCAGAAATGAGCCATTGGTGACAAACGCTACGATGCCCTTTTCATGAATGCGGTCTGAGGCCCAGCGTATAGCGCGAATGTAGGAGTCGTAAAGATTCTTTTTGTTTGCAGCACCAGATTTGGCTGCGTAGGTATCGCGAATTCGCCCGTCAAGTGACGGGTAACCAATATTCTGATTGTTGTCGTTCTGACTATCCTGTTGTGCCGAATACGGGGGATTGCTAATAACAACGCGGATATCCTGCTGCCGCTGTCGATTGACTCGCTCGCTGTTTTCCGGCGAAAACCCTTCAAAGTCTTGCTGTTTATCGTTCTCGCCCATTTGGAAGGTATCGGTCAAGACGATGCCCTCAAAAGACCGATATTCATTGGTCAGGGCGTGATAGCTGCTTTCAATATTGATGGCGGCAATGTAGTAGGCCAACAAGACCAGTTCATTGGCGTGCAGTTCGTGCTGGTATTTATGCGCCAAGTCCTCGGGTTTGATCAAACCCGACTGCAACAGGCGGACGATAAATGTGCCCGTCCCGGTGAAGGGATCAACGATCTGAACACCCTTGTCAGTCAGGCCGGTTTTGAAGTGCTTGCGTAGTGCCGCCTCGGTGCTGTGGATGATGAAATCGACCACCTCCACCGGCGTATAAACAATGCCCAAGCGCTGGGCCATGCGAGGGAAAGCGTTATTGAAAAAAGTGTCGTACAGGTTGCGAATGATTTCCTGACGTGACTTGTCGCTTTTTGCCAGACTGACACGCTCACGGATGTTGGCGTAAAACTTTTCCAGACTTTCGGTTTCACTGCTTACTGCGTGATCATCCATGACCTCGGTCACGGATTGCAAGGCCTTCGACACCGCATTGTTTTTCGTGAATGAATAGCCCTCGAACAGCGCTTCAAACACCGGACGGGTGATGATGTGCTGGGCCAGCATTTCAATGGCATCGGTTTCACTGACGGCTGGATTCAGGTTGTCGCGCAAACCCTTCAAAAAACCGTCAAAGGCACTTCTTGCGGTAGGATTGGATAACAAACTTCTGATACGCTCACTCAATCGGTCGGAAATCGTCGCAACGCTCTTGGCCCATTCACTCCAGTATTCGCGGTCGCCCAACTTCTGGGGAATCGCTGCATAAACGGCATCGCCAATGGCATCAATGGGCAACATGGGAAAGTCCAACGGCAAAGTACCGCCGCCACAACCCTTACCGTGGCCACCGTCGTCACCACCGCCAGCACCCTCACCGATCACCTTGATCTTGCGTCGAAATTCTGCCTCATCAACCAATGATTCATCATGGGCACGCAAGGCTTTAATGACCTTCCAGATACCTTTGAATTGCGGGTCGCTCTCGATGTAGGTGTTGTAGTCCTTGACCTTCTCGGATGGAATACAGACTGGCAGGATGATGTAACCGTATTTCTTTCCATCGCTCTTGCGCATGACGCGACCAACTGACTGAACGATGTCCACAATAGATTCTCGTGTGTCAAAAAACACCACCGCATCGAGTGCCGGAACATCAATGCCTTCGGACAGGCAGCGTGCGTTTGAGAGGATTCGGCATTCACCCTCGTCTACATTGCCTTTGAGCCAGTCAATAGAGGTTTGCCGTTTTAGCGCATTCATGCCGCCATCCACATGGCCAAGCGTACACCGAGCCAAATTACCGTCCTCATCATCGGTGTGCGACTGCTGATACAACGTGACCAGCTTGCCGAAAATATCTTTCGTTTGAATCGAATCTTTGATTGTTCTTGAGAATGCGACTGCGCGGCGCATCGGGGCCACGTCCTCGGTCATGGCTTCCTCTTGGCCGTCTTCAGCGATCAGCTTTAACCCCTGCTTTGAAAGCCCTTTCCAACTACCGATAATTTTGGTCGCAAAGCGAATATCAATGGCCGTCTTGCCGTCAATTTTGTAGGCGTTATTGAATGCGTTTGCCAGATTTGCCATCTTGCTTTCTTCAACGGCAACGATCAGCACCTTGTATTCAGACAGCAAATCTTTGGTAACAGCCTTACCAAAACCCAGACGGTAAAACTCGGGACCGTAGGTGGATACGTCATCCATCGAATACAAAACCGCATTACTTTTGCCCGCTTTCGTTTTTGAAGCATCGGCATAAATACGGGGGGTGGCCGTCATGTAAAGCCGCTTCTTGGCGCGAACGATGTGATTGTGGTGAACCTTGTTAAATTCTGAGTCGTCTTCACCCGGTAAGGTCAGACCCGTGGTGCGGTGTGCTTCATCACAAATAATGAGGTCGAATTCACCAAAGCCTTTTTTCTGCGCATCTGCAACCACCTGAATCGATTGGTAAGTCGAAAACACCACGGTACGCCGATCGGCACTAATGGCCTGAGCAGCTAACGCTAACTTGTTTGCGTCCGTAGTGGCCGGGTAGGCCAAATCGTGGGTGCGAATATCTTCTTCATTCTTACCAACCTTGGTATCTGAACAAACGACAAAGGCATGAATCGGCGTGAGCGCTTCGGCTGTCCATTCGCGCAGGCTTTGCGAAACCAGCGATATTGATGGCGCGAGAAATAGAATTCGCCCGTTGGGCGGCGTGAGCTGTTCCGCCAGACGCAGTGATGTAAAAGTTTTGCCGGTACCACAAGCCATGATGAGCTTGCCTCGATCATTGCTAGAAAATCCTTCAATGACAAGGCTGGTGGCTTCACTTTGATGAGGGCGGAGTTCCTTTTTCTTTTTGAGACGTATATCCTTGATGTTGGAGAGACTGAACTGTGACCAGTCAATAGGGCTATCGGACAAATCCTTGAACCATAGGCGCGATACCGGAATGGTCTGGCCATTCAGCGCTTCCTCAGCCTTGGAACTCCATTTATCAGTAGTGCATACCAACAGCCGGTTACTGAAACTGTGCGTTGCTTCGTTGTCCGTAAAGAGCTTGCCGGATGCTGTAAAGAACGAATCAATGTCGGCTTTTTGAAGTGAATGTGTTGGTAAGAAAAATTTGCATTGAATCGCCCAATAGTCGCCAGTGCCATGCTCACGGGCAACGATGTCGATGCCATCATCACTGCCCCAGCGACCAGGCCATTCACCCCATAGCCAAACATCGCTGAGACGGTCTGCATATTGGGGATCGGTCTTCAAATAATTGGCAATAAGCAACTCGAATTGTGTGCCCTTGTCGCGGTTTGTTTGGGTTGCTTCGGTCAGCTCGTCGAGTAGATCGCTAAAAGTGGTGGTCATGAGTAACTTTGTTGTTTGTTGCCGGTGGGCACCGGGTGTTGGATAGCTTTAGCAGCAAAGGTCACAGCCGAATTTCGGTTTTTCCTAATGCCTTCATGCACTGCATGAAAAACATGAAGCTAAACGTGCCACGATTGATCTTGGCCGCAATGCGCGGTATAGCTTTTTTGCACACCAATAGCAGCGGAACGGCGCACTAATTCTTCATAGTCGACACCAACTTTGGCCAGTTCTGCCTTGATGGTGTTGGTCGCCCACTTTTTCCAATCTTCGTCACGCATTGCATCGTTCCATATCAATGCGTCAAATACTATCGCACTTATTTGCCATATGAGATATATGACAAATAAGTGCGATATTTATGCCCCAGCACCTGCTTCTCTCAGCCAAAGCCCGCACGATGTCCCTGCGGCAAATCTTTGCGCCGACACACACAATCTAAAAGAGACTGTTCGCGATCTCTGAGCCCGTGAAAATATGGGAATGAGAAAACGCAGTACCGAGTAACATCCGTCGAGAGGATTTTGAAAAAATCTGGCGTCTGAAATTGTGTGCCAATCGGTAGCACACATGAAAGCTCTTGACTGAACTCAAACTCGTTGTGTCCACCACGCCAGCGGCTCAGACCGATGTGCAATAGCCATCTATGAATCTACAGTCAATATGACTCAAATCCCACAGTTCATCCCTGACACCTACATTGGCCGTGAGCAGGCTCTGGTGAAGCATAAGTTGCTCGAAGCGTATCTTGAAAAGCTCATCCTGATCATCGGCATGAGTGCCAAACGCGAACGGATTGTGGAAATCGGGTACGTTGACTGCTTTGCAGGCCCTTGGGGTGATGAGTCAGAATCAATGGCAGGCACTTCAATTGCCATTTCGTTGCAGACCATGGATTCGTGTCGCAAAAAGTTATTGAGCCTGGGGGTTAAGGCAAACATACGTGCGCTGTACATCGAAAAAAATCTACGCGCTTTTAAACGGTTGTCCGCTTACCTGCAAGCATTCACACCTGAAGGTGTAAATTCAAAATACCTTCAAGGGAATTTTTTGGATCTTCGCGAAGACATATTGACTTGGTGTGGTGACCAAGCTTTCGTATTTTTCTTCATCGATCCCAAAGGATGGAAGGATGTCGGCGTGGATCAATTACGACCCTTACTTCAAAGACCACGGTCTGAGTTTCTGATCAACTTCATTTACGACTTTATCAATCGAACCGCTGCGATGACCGATTGGGAGTCAGACATTGCCGCCTTTTTGGGCACATCTCACGATACAGTTCAAACCCTTGATGGGCATTTGCCACACGAGCGAGAAAAGCTGCTTCTGAACAGCTATCGTGATGGGATCAAAAGTCGTGTGCCATCGCCAACAAAAAATGAATATCGTCCACGCACTGGCTACGTTCGAGTGATGGACCCAAGTAAGGAGCGCCCGAAATACCATTTAATCTACTTGACCTCTCATCCAAAAGGATTGATTGAGTTCATGGAAATTTCACAGGGCGTTGACCTGATTCAAAAACAAATTCGGGCCACGAAAAAACTTGACAAGCGAGAGAAACAATCTCGTGTCCGTGACATGTTTTCAGACGAACCAGACACCAACACTGAGCCGTCAACTGTTGATGAAACAGTCGTTGATGCTTACTGGGTGGACTTTTTATCCTCTGGTATTCAGGCAATTGGTCAAACCGAATTTGCGGACATTCTCGAAAAAACGGACTGGTTGCCAGACACCCTTCAAATATCCTTGTCGCGTTTAATTGCCAGTGGACAGGTCATCAATTTGGACTCTACGACCAAACGCCCGAAGCGTCCACTTCACTTTCAAAAATCAGAAAGGTTACAACTAACGGTAGCCCATTCCGGGCAAGGAAATCAGCGTCATTTGAGGTGAAGGCTGCAAGACATCGTTCGCTTTCACGGAATGTCCTTTGGTTCTTTTAACCCCGTCCGTTGAAGTCACCAAAATGTCACCGCAACGGATCGCTGGGTCTATAGCATCACGAATCATTTCTACCGTAGCAGGCGTCAGACTTCCCATTGAGTCAAGCAATTGAAAAAATTGAGTTGGTTTTCCGTCGTAAATGGCTGGCACCAATTTCTCAGTCAACCCAGTCCTGCACCGATTGGCTGCTAATGCATCAAACTGATGACTTTCCCCCAATTCAAGTGCATCCTGCATGGTGGCGTTTCGATCAAGGTTCGCTTGATACCCGAGCGTGAAAATATCAGGCTCCAAGTAGTGCGAAAAGTGGTTGGCAGACTGCCAATGAAGTTCCATCATGACATCACGAGCCTTGGGACTGTTTGAGAGATGAATGAACCAATATGTCCAAGAGGTGTTGCCCATTGGCGTGATGTAAAAAATAGTGAAGTTTTTTGCGCCACTTGACTCAATAAGGCCTCTCGCCAAGTTACGTTGAATGGCTGCTCGCCACGTTGCCGGTGGCGCTGACCTCAACTCTTCAAGTGCAACCCAATCAATGTGTGCATCCATTCCCATTTGTGCCAACTTTGCACGGCTTGCCTTGTTGTCAGCGAGAAACGAAATCAGGGAGTCAACGGCGAATGTCAAAATGACCTCAGCACCCTTCACCTGTGAAAAAATAAATTTCAACATTGGCCCTGTCACTTGATCATACGAATATTGATCAAGAAGGAAAATTGCTCTCTCGCCCCCAGCGCGACGGTGGATGTCAGCAATGATCCCGCTCGCCATATCCTGAAATGTACCGTTCAGCAACTCGATGTCAACGCCAAATCTTGATGATGGAAACCGAGTACGGAGTAACTTATCAAGGTAGTTGAAGTTGGATTTGACTTTTTCAACAAAATAATACTTTGCATCGACCTTTCGAGGCTTTGAGCGACCGACATTAAGTTCGGTTTCTTTGGCTGCAATGGTTGTCAACGCAATCAACGGTGACCCTTCGTGAAACGGTGACCCGTCTTCTGATGAATATTCGCCCCCGCCAGCAAATCCATCAACAATGGACAGAGTGAGTTTTTCCATGTTGTAGTTGCTCATCAGTACCTGGATGTAACGCTCCAAGTAGCCGCGCACTATTTTGTGCTTCACCAAACTATGGGGATCGATGGGTGGCGGTAAAGTGCCGATTGTCCATTGGTATTTGTCTGCGTGTTTGACCATGAGTGTGCTGTTAGTTATTTAATTTAGCAAGCCACTGCCCAACCTCCCTGTCAGTCAAGCTTGCATTACATACCCACATTTTCAGGCATTGCATCCCAGGTCCGCCCATTCAGTAGCCGACCATTAGCAGCCTTTGCACGTTTCTTGCCATCAGCACCCCAACCACCCCATTGCTTGAAGAAAAAGGCAACCCCTTGCTCGTCACATTGCGTATGCACCGAATCTGCCCACTCCTGCTTCATGGGCCGGGCCTTTGGTCCCGATTCTCCGCCAACAATCACCCAATGAATGTTTGTCAAATCAAGTTCTCCAACGTCTTCCAGAAGCGGCTCCACAGACAGAAAACGGATATGTGCAGGTACTTTTCGCAAGTATTTAATTCGTGGAACACCTTGCTTGCGGTTTTCCACTGAAACACCCAGCCAAGCATTGATGGGGACTGCACGTGTTTTGAAATATCGTGCCATTCGTGCAGCACGTTTTGTCAAAATTTGATACGTATGGTGAGGTGTTTGTTGAATAACACGAAAGACGGCATCAATGTGTTCATCAGGAACAAGGTCATGAAACAAATCCGACATCGAGTTGACAAAATACGTTGTTGGTTTCTTTCGCTTTAGCGGATCGTCCAAGCGCTGCGGCAGAATAGTTAGCTCAAAACCTTTTTCGTAACCTGGCGTGCCCATCGCTTGCAATCGATGCGCCATAGCTTCGGCATAACAATGTTTGCATCCTGCGGAAATTTTGGTGCATCCAACCGTTGGATTCCAAGTTTGCTCTGTCCATTCAATTCGACTTGTTGAAGTCATGTTTTTGCTCCTGTTAGGGGTGGTGCTTGCATTTGTTTCTCTGAAACGTAGTTTCGGACAATACCTTGGACGACGCCGAAAATTATCAAATCAGCTTTAGGGTAAATCGGTGCGTACTTCGGGTTATGTGCCATCAGTACAGGACGCTGATTCTCATACTTCAACTCTTTAAGAGTGAATTCACCGTCCACAGCAGCAACCACAAATTGCCCGCTGTTCGCTGTCTGCGACCTCTCTACTACAGCGAAATCACCATCAAATATTCCGGCATCACGCATGGAGTCACCTTTGACCCGAATAACTACAGAATTGGATGGTTTGCCAAACAGGAACCCTTCAAGGGTAAAAGTCTCCGGTGCCCACGTCTGAGGATCAATCGCATCGGGCACGCCAGCTCGTACATGCATGTCCATTAGCGGTAATTCAAAAAATCGGCGTAGTGGAACGACTTTACCGCCCTCAACGATTTTCACGTACCCAGCGTCCCTCAACCTCTGAACAAGCAAGACTGCAGCATTCTTGGTCTTAAACCCAACAAGACGACTGATACCCGCATACGCAGGCATGCACTGATTAACAGCGAAATGGTCTCTCAGTCGCTTGAGATGAGTTTCATCATTGTTAGGGCGTGCCATTCCGCCATTTTAATGTACGAACGTACATTAAATAACTTAACTTGATTAGCCCCAAGCTCAGCAGGCTTACTAAGACTGTTGATCGCTACGACACACACGAGAAGTGCCATGCAACGTTGCTGGCGTCGCGCTGGCCGATGGGTTTTGTCCGCCCTGTCAAGTGGCCTTCGACGGGCTGAGGTGTTTCAAGGCGGTCACCACCGTTGGAACGCACCGTCACCAATGCGGTGCGTACAGTACCCTTCGGACACTGTCGAAGTCACACGCATCAAGGGGCGGGGAATATACCTGCCATGATTTACCGGCTCCATAAAGAGATTGTTTCCGAGCCAGCATTGACCCAGTTGCACAATGAACCCAAAAACGGTCAATCTGGCTGGCCGCCTTTGTGGAACTTCCTCGCTAAGCGAATGACCCGCGAAGAGGCCGTTTGAACCCAAAACTGCTATCGTAAGCCCGCTAGAAGCGTCCCAAACACTTCCGGATTTCTAATGGATGTCATTGAAGTCCGCAATGAAAGATGGAGGTCTGATATGAGTACACCGACCCCGCCGACTGATTTCCAGTCCTAGCTTGACTACGCCATCGCAACCATGGACGCGCGCGGAGCATACCTGGACCGCATATTTAGTGAGGACGACATTCCATCTCAGGACGATATCCGGGCTGCAGCCCAAGAAGAGCTTAATCATCTCAAACAAAGAGCAGTCATGCCATGGATCGGTATGCTGGAGAACTGGCAGCATGCACTTTCAAAGAGACTTGGTCGCTCTGCTGAAGACATTTTTGAAGGCAACCTGTTGGCGACCGATTTTTCAAATGACAGTGTTCACGTCCAATTTGAGGATGGCACCGATCTGACATTTCGGCGTGCGTTTTACGTAGGAGAGACACCCGCTGATGGGGCCATTCATCGAGTCGCCGTGTTTACGGATATCACGAGTTCTGGATTGGCCCCAGTGATCGAATTTCGGCAAGTTCAATGCCTGGCGGTCGATATAAATTCTCTGACGAAGATTTGGCCTGGGATTCAATGGCACCAGTAGGCCGTGAATTTGGAAGCCTTGATTTCGACAGACTGATGGACGAAGACGCGAAGAAATTTGCGTCAGATTTAGCCCGATGGGTCCAAAGCAGCGCCTCAAATGTAGCTCTGCAACTGGATGAAAATGAGGTATCAGACGCGCGCAATGTCCAACTCGCACTCCGTGAACTCGGGCAAGACGTCACTCTTGATGTAGCCGCTTCGGTTTGGAAGCACTATTCACAATTATTGATGGTGAACTGGACGACAGGCGCAGAAACGGTACAGTCTGCAGCCAGAACCTTGTATTTAAATTGCCCCAGAGATAGTCGTACCATAAACCCATGAACGCGGCTGACCGGCCTCCTAAATCATGAAACTGGTCTACCCGAAAACAGGTATTGGTGGCCGTCGGCTTCCGGCGGATACGACCGACTCCACTAGCCCCGCTAACCACTAAATCAACATTTCGGGAGAGGAGCAGGAGTCGAAAACCGCCCCATAAACGGCCATATTTGAGTAAGCCTTTGAAGGCTTAGCTCGTGTTCAACTGCCACTTGCCACGCAAGCGATCAAGTTTCACCTTTGTGCGGGAATTCTCCGCCGTGCCAGTCAGAATTGAATAATTCAAGCGCTTCAGAATCTTTGTACTCTGATTTGTTAGCTCTGTGACTCGAAGCCACGGGCCAATTGTTAATCTAACCTATTGATTCCGCCCTGTATAGTCTGAACTTTTCGCACCCATCCATTGGTGCATTGGCAACTGGAGACTTAAACCGTCATCGGGCGAGTAGTCTTCTGAGATTACCAAATCATCCTTTTTTGTGCCTTGATGCCCTTGGCTGCGATGAATACCCCCATCTTTTCCAATGCTTTCAGAACAGCTGATTCGCCCGATACACATCCCCCACGTGATTTTTGGTGGTTGAATGTGTCTGCTCTACCGGGAGAGAAAGGGACTAGTTTGCTCACAATGCCTCGGACATACCGAACGTCAGACATAAATCTGATTAGCCATACTTGAAAATCCTTTTCTGAACCAATTACAGTAACGAACCCACGATATGGTTCCTCTAATTCATTAATAGAACCATCGGCTTCTTCAGTCTTCCGAATTCGACGTTCAATTTCAACAATGTAAATTGGAAGACCACTGGCGATAAGCCGCAGAACCATGATGCCGCGCATCCGACTCAAGTCTGAGTCAAAAAAACACCATTTTCTTGTAATGTTTGGGATGATGTAGTCAGAATTTTCTTTCATCGCCTCAAGATCAATCAACTTTGGAATTCCTTCTGAGTGGAATCCATCTGAAATGCAAAACCAATCTACAGCTTTAATGATGTCACTATGTTTAACTTTTAGGGCCTGTATTGCATGCCAAATATCTAAAAGAGCGCCATTAATCTCAACCTGAACTGGCGCATGAAGTGATGCGTAGCCAATTCCTTTGTCATTGCCTTTTCGCTCGCCGGATGAGTATGTCAACTCATCATTTCCTTGGGGGCGATTCTTGGCCCCAGAGCTAATGCGCGCTTCATATTTATCAACTATGTGTCGAGGGATTCCAAGTGTTAAAAACACTGCATCAAGAACTTCCACGCCATTTGCTCTATGGTCAGGTGCATCGATGTCTGTTAGATCAAGTATTGAGGGAGGCCGAACCAAGCGATTTTTGTGCACGCCTGCCCATGCAGTGCCCTCACTCTCTAGCTCTTGTTCAGCTTCTACCACTTTGTTGGTGTTTTCACGGTTACGTTCAATCAAGATGCCGTCAGGATCGCTACAACCATTGATCTGATGAGCGAGAAAAGAGCGCCCGCCGTCAAACGGAATGCCACTACAGAAAAGTTCTGCTGGTCCCTGAAACCAAGGGCCGATTTGAATAAACAATGGGCGTGTATTGCCTGGAGAATACTCAGCTGCAATTTGAGAGTGAATGCTTTTGGCTGCGTTCAGCGTGTACGGATCGTATTTCGCGTGCGCCAAGAAAGTGGTGTCTCCATTACGCAATCGCATTTTCAGCTTTACTGTCCACTTGTCGGCTTCTGGTGGCTCATCTAGTGGTGCATAGAAACGCTGGTACGCATCATTCCAACTATATGTTGCAAGAATTCGATTCAACTCGTCAGATCTGCCGTAGCACCTTGAGAAAAATTCGATGCAGGAAACAATTAATTTTCCCCCGCTTGGCAATTTGAATTCGAGATACCAATTCTCATCTTTTACGTACTTCAGACGGTGAATCGCCATGGGATAGAGGTCTGGCCTTCTGGCTTCCCACAAGCTATTAAACGAAACAAACCGCCAATGACCGGGTTCAAAACTGACATCGAAGAAGCGTGCTTCAAAGCGAATTGCAGAGTTGCTGGTCCCCGCTTGCCAAATTGAGCCAATCCGTACTTGACCGACAGCGGTAAGAGGAATTCTTCGAAGAGTAACTTCGTCAGAAAGGAGTTTGTCAGCAATTAGCTGTCGAAAGCCAACGAGAACCTGCGGCTGCGAATCATCTTGTGTATTCTTATAAATTCCACTGTAAGACCAAGCCACAAACGCCATATTTTCGAATTTAAGCTTGGGGAGACTGACAACTTTGGGTGATTTCAGGATGTCTTGTTTGAACTGGATAGGCATAGTTAACGAGTCGAATGCCCACCTATCATCGGCAAATGTGGGCACCAACCAGAAATGGAAATTGACAACGCTAATACTACGTTATGTCGCACCCTATTCAAAAATGTCGCAGCAATTTCTGAAAATGACAACCGCCGCCGACCAATGCCACGGCACTGGCCGTATGGTGCGGACTGCAAGTAGGACGCTGCGCCCAACGGTCTAATGAAAAGTGCCCGCCCAAACTGGCAACCGCCGCACTTTGCAGCGCCTCGTCAGTCGTCATGGCAGGAAGCAGACCTGCAAAGCGTTGCGCCAGCATCGACTTGCCCGAGCCGGGCGGCCCCATCAGCAACAAACTGTGACCGCCCGCCGCTGCAATCTCCAGCGCCCGTTTGGCACCGAGTTGGCCTTTGACATCCGCCATGTCCGGGTACTGAAGGGCTGGCGCGTGTGCAATGGCCGTGACACGCGACCAGCCCGGCGACGGCTCCGGCGGTGGCGCGTCAGAGGTTTGTGGCAAAAAATGCTGAACCACGTCCAGCAAATGACGCGCCCGGTACACCTGGGCATCAGGCACCAGCGCGGCTTCTTCGGCACTGTCCGGGGGCAACACCAATTGGGTCACGACCCGTCCGGCGTGCAACGCCAAGCTCATGGCGAGCGCACCGCGCACCGGGCGCAATTCGCCGGACAACGACAACTCACCGGCAAATTCATAACCGGCCAGCCGGGCTGCATCAATCTGCCCGCTGGCGGCCAGAATACCCAGCGCAATCGGCAAATCAAAACGTCCCGAATCTTTGGGCAAATCCGCTGGCGCCAAATTAACGGTGATGCGTTTGTTATACGGGAACTCAAGGCCCGAGTTTTGAATCGCACAACGCACCCGCTCACGCGCCTCTTTGACCTCCACGTCAGCCAACCCGACCAAAGTAAAACTGGGCAATCCATTCGCCAGATGAACCTCCACCGTAACAGCGGCAGCGTCCAGACCCAGCAAGGCGCGGCTTTGCACCAAAGAAAGACTCATGTGGATTCCTCTCTAAAAGGGTGCGCATCCCGACGTGATGGCCCCGGATTTAACGCACTTAAATGGTGCATTCTATTTATTTATTCATTTATCTTAGTCCAAAGAATTTACCAAAAACGTCTCCCATGAGCCTGAAACTCAAGCATTTATTGGCATGAACCATGCGTGTAAAGCCATGTCAAATCAATACCCGACAAAGGAGAACCAATGAAAATCGTCACCGCCGTCATCAAACCCTTCAAGCTGGACGAGGTGCGCGAAGCGCTTTCCGCTATCGGCGTGCAGGGCATTACCGTGACCGAGGTCAAAGGCTTTGGCCGTCAAAAAGGTCACACCGAGTTGTACCGGGGCGCCGAGTATGTGGTGGACTTTTTGCCCAAGGTCAAGATTGAAGCCGCTATTGCGGATGAGTTGGTAGATCGCGTCATCGAAGCGATTGAAGGTGCCGCGCGCACCGGAAAAATTGGTGATGGCAAGATTTTTGTCTCCAACCTTGAACAAGTCGTCCGTATCCGCACCGGTGAAACCGGTCAGGAAGCGCTGTAACGCCCTCGCTCAACCGATACGAGAACACACTCTTATGAAAAAACTATTGACCTCCCTGGCTTTGGGTTTAAGTCTGCTCGCCTGTGGTGGCGCTGCACTGGCACAAACCCCGGAAGCAGCCCCATCCGCGACAACCCTTATGGCGGCCGTGGTGGATGCCGCCCCGGCCGCGCCTGTCGCTACCGTTGACAAAGGCGACACGGCCTGGATGATGATGTCCACTTTGTTGGTCATTTTGATGATTGTTCCCGGCCTGGCCCTGTTTTATGGCGGCTTGGTGCGCAGCAAAAATATGCTGTCGGTGTTGATGCAGGTGATGGTGGTCTTCGCCATGACCTCCGTGCTGTGGGTCATTTATGGCTACACACTGGCATTCGGTGGCTCAGGTTTGATCATCGGCAACTTTGACAAGTTGTTCCTGTTAGGCGTGACGCCCGACTCGCTGGCCGACACGTTCACCCCGACGGCGAAGATTCCTGAATTCATCTTTATCGCCTTCCAGGCGACGTTTGCAGGCATTACCTGCGCCCTGATCGTCGGCTCCTTTGCCGAGCGCATGAAGTTTGCCGCCGTCTTGCTGTTTTGCGCAATTTGGTTCACGTTTAGCTACTTGCCGATTGCCCACATGGTGTGGGGCGCTGGCGGTTATCTGTTGAGCAAGGGCGCGCTGGACTTTGCGGGTGGCACTGTGGTGCACATCAATGCCGCTGTGGCGGGTTTGGTCGGTGCCTACATGGTGGGCAAACGCATCGGTTACGGCAAAGAAGCCATGGCCCCGCACAGCCTGACACTGACAATGGTGGGCGCTTCGCTGCTGTGGGTGGGCTGGTTCGGCTTTAACGCTGGTTCCAACCTGGAAGCCAATGGCGGCGCAACGCTGGCCTTCATCAACACGCTGGTGGCTACGGCTGCTGCCATCTTGGCTTGGTGTATCGGTGAAACGATGGCCAAAGGCAAAGCCTCCATGCTGGGTGCGGCTTCGGGTGCGGTGGCCGGTCTGGTTGCTATTACACCGGCGTGCGGTTCAGTCGGCCCAATGGGTGCCATTGTCATCGGCTTGCTGTCTGGCTTTATTTGTCTGTGGGGCATTGGTGGTCTCAAGAGAATGCTCGGCGCCGATGACTCGCTGGATGTCTTTGGGATCCACGGCGTAGGCGGCATTTTGGGCGCTTTGCTCACCGGCGTGTTCACGGCCCCAAGTTTGGGCGGCACAGGCAAAGCCGATTTTTCTATCGCCAGCCAAGTGTTTATTCAAGCTGAAGGCGTGCTCATCACAATGGCATGGTCAGGGATTGTGGCCTTCATTGCCTACAAGATTGTGGATCTGACCATCGGTCTGCGTGTGAGCGAAGAAGACGAGCGCGAAGGCCTCGACATCACGTCGCACGGCGAAACCGCTTACAACCGTTAATCCAGTCGGCAACCGCCGCCTGACGTCGCCCTGAGGCGACCCGCCCACTGGTGCCCTTGTGCATCAGTGGGCTTTTTAGTTTCAGCCACCACTACACTCAAGTCCTACTTCAACGACACCGACACGACTTCATGGAACTATTTACGCTGCTGATGTTGATTGCTATCAGCGCCTACGCACTCAAATCAAGAGATCAAAACAAACGCATTGCCCTGTTGGGCCATCATCTCGGACAACACCAGATTGAAAAATTGATGGAAGACCTGGCCAACGGTTACCTGCGTGCGCTCGGCGAAACGGATCCCCAACGCCAGACCCAAATCTGGAACATCCTGAGCACGTCCGAGACCGCGCTGTGCGGGCAGTTCAATCGCTTGGCTACCGAGTTTTCAAAAGTCAGCGAGGCCGATGCGCGGGTCAGCAAACTCGCCCTGGCCTTACCCTACGCGAACCAACTTTTTCCCGACGCTACATTTGATATGCGAGCCGCGCTGCGCCTGCACGCGCAAGGCCTCACGCAAGTGGCACAAAACGAGCAAAACAAAAGCCCCAAAGACAAGGCCTTTACGCTGTCAGCCGAACTGTTTTTAATGCAACACACCTGTCACTGGTTTTGCCGTTCCAAAACAGTGGCATCAGCCCGCTTGATGGCGCGCCACAAAACGACTTATGAACAATTGCTGGCGGCCGTGTCGCCGCAGACACGCACGGCTTATCTTGCATTGACTGCGCGTTAAACCCGCCACCGAGGCGCAACGCCATTATCGAAAAACCACATCTCATGCACGCGAACAACCCCTGGCAAGCCGCCACTACCCAACCTTGTGAACTCGGCGAATCGCCGTTTTGGCATCCGCAGGAGCAGCGCCTGTACTGGGTCGATATTTCAGGCAAACAAATTTTGAGAATGGCCCCGGCGCAAGGCACGGTGGAAACCTGGGACATGCCCAGTGAGCCGGGCTGCATCGCCCCGGCGGCCAGCGGCGGCTTGGTCATCGCGTTGCGCCACGGCGTCTTTCGTGCCCGCAACTGGCACGGGCCGCTGGTGCACATCGCCACACTTGAGGCCGACCCGGCGCATCTGCGCGCCAACGATGGCAAGTGCGACGCACTGGGGCGCTTCTGGATTGGCACGGTTGACGAAACCAAAATAGCCCGCAACGCCGCGCTTTATTCACTGGACTGCCGGGGTGGCCGCGCACCCCAAATAGAACGCAAGATCGACCCGCGCACCTGGCCCGTCACCACCGCCAATGGCTTGGCCTGGAGTCCTGATGGGCGCACCTTGTATTGGGCCGACACGCCCAGCCACACCGTGCACGCCTGGGACTTTGAGGTGCAAACCAACGCCTTGACAAGGCCTCGTATCCTGGCCCAATTCATCCCCAAACCGGCGGGTTGGCAGTTTGACCCAACCCCAGATAACGGCGGCTACCGGGGTCGCCCGGATGGCGCTGCCGTGGACATACAGGGCAACTACTTTGTCGCCCTGTTTGAGGGTCGCCGGGTCTGCCAGTTTGCACCGGATGGCACGCTGCTGGCCGAATTTGCCACGCCCGTGCAGTGCCCCACGATGCCTTGTTTTGGCGGCGACGATTTAAAAACTATATTCCTCACCAGCGCCCGCCATGGCCGCAGCGCCGCAGAACTGGCGGCCTTCCCGTTGTCCGGTTGTGTGTTTTCAAGGCGGGTTGAAGTGCCTGGGTTGCCGGTCAACTACTTTAGTGACTAAATTTTTAGCATCCAAACGGTTCAAAAAATTCAAACGCAAGGGGCTGATTGCCCCTTACTATTTGGCGCATGAATACTCTGGACTTTTCACTCCGTCAGATCACTGACCGCATTCGTGCCGCAACCGCCGACTGCACCCCGTTACGCATTCGCGGTGGCGCCACCAAAGACTTTTACGGCGAATCACTACAAGGCGAATTGTTGGATGTGCGCCCCCTCAGCGGCATCACCAGCTACGAACCCAGTGAACTGGTTGTGACCGTGGGCGCGGGCACACCGCTGCTAGCGCTGGAAACCGCGCTGGCTGAAAAAGGGCAATGTCTGGCCTTTGAGCCGCCCCGCTTTGGCCCCGAGGCCACTGTTGGCGGCATGGTCGCGGCGGGTTTGAGCGGGCCATCCCGTGCCAGTGTCGGCGCTGTGCGTGACTTTGTTTTGGGCGTCAAGCTCCTCAATGGCAAAGGCGACTTACTCACGTTTGGCGGGCAGGTTATGAAAAACGTGGCGGGTTATGACGTCTCGCGCCTGATGGTGGGCGCCTTGGGAACGCTCGGTGTTTTGACCGAGATTTCACTCAAGGTGCTGCCGGTAGCCCCAGCTGAAGCCACCCTGGTTTTTGAATTAGATCAAGCCGCAGCGTTAGCCCGACTGCACCAATGGGGCGGCCAGCCGCTGCCCCTGAACGCCAGTTGCTGGGTGCGCGATGACACCGCCGCAGGTCAACCCGAACAATTATGGGTACGCCTGCGTGGTGCCGTTGCAGCCGTCGAGTCAGCGTGTCGCAAGATGACGCAAGCCGTGCCCGGTACGCGTCTGAACAATGCGCAAGCTTTTCCTTATTGGGAAAACAGCCGTGATTTGCGTTCGCCATTTTTTGTACCGCAAACCTCACAAACACGGCAAACAGCCCAGCCGACCTCAAAAGAACACGACCCGCTGGTGCTGTGGCGTCTGAGTTTGCCGCAAACCGCGCCCGTGCTTGATCTGCCCTATGCGCAACTGATCGAATGGCACGGCGGCCAGCGTTGGCTGTGGGCGCCATTGTCGGTCCAGACGCAACTGCGTCAAGCTGTCGCTAAAGTCGGCGCCACGGTGACCCTCTTCATGGCGCATGACATTGGCACGGCAGCCCAAGCCCGCTTTAGCCCCTTGACACCTGCACTGACCCTGATTCACCAACGCTTGAAAGCCGAGTTTGACCCCGCCGGTATTTTTAACCGTGGTCGTCTTTACCCGGCGTTTTAACTTGACAGCGTGCGCTGAAATAACACCTCCTATATGCAAACCAATCTAGCCCCCGAATACAAAGGCACCACCGACGGTCTCGCCGCCGAAGCCATTCTTCGTAAATGCGTTCACTGTGGTTTTTGCACCGCCACTTGCCCCACCTATCAATTACTGGGTGATGAATTAGACGGCCCGCGCGGACGCATCTACCTGATGAAGCAAGTGCTGGAAGGCGCGACGCCCACGCGCAAAACACAGCAACATCTGGATCGCTGCCTGAGCTGCCGCAGTTGCGAAACCACTTGCCCGTCCGGCGTAGATTACGGCCATTTGCTCGACATTGGCCGCAAACTGGTGGACGCCAAAGTGCCGCGTCCGCTGGGCGAACGTGCGCTACGCTGGGCGCTGAAAGAAGGCCTGCCGTCGCCCCTGTTTGCCCCGGCCATGGCGTTGGGTCAACTGGCTCGTCCGCTGCTGCCAGCCGCATTGCAAAACAAAGTTCCCGTCAAACAAGACGCCGGTCGTTGGCCCACGCGCGAACACGCCCGCAAAATCTTGATGCTGGCGGGCTGCGTGCAACCGGCGATGGCCCCCAACATCAACCGCGCCACTGCCCGCGTGTTTGATGCAGCGGGCATTCAAACCGTGATTGCGCCCAAGGCGGGTTGCTGCGGCGCGGTCAAGTTTCACTTGAACGACCAAGAGGGTGGCAAAGCCGAAATGCGCGCCAACATTGATGCGTGGTGGCCGTTTATCGAAGGGCAAAAAGCAAGCTCCGGCGTTGAAGCGATTCTGATGAACGCGTCGGGCTGTGGCGTCACCGTCAAGGAATACGGCCACATTCTGCGCGACGACCCGGTGTATGCGGCAAAGGCGGCACGCATCAGCGAACTAACCCGCGACGTGAGCGAATGGCTACCCGAGCTGGCGGTATCGCTGCGCGACAAGTTGCCTTTGTCCGACAACACAACCACGACCCAAAAGGCGTTGCCGCACATTGCGTTCCACCCGCCCTGCACGTTGCAACACGGCCAGCAACTGCGCGGGGGCGTGGAGCAGCATTTGGGCGCGCTGGGCTTTGACGTCAAAGTCACCGGCTGCGAGGCGCACTTGTGCTGTGGCTCGGCGGGCACTTATTCAGTCATCAACCCGGACTTGGCTTACCAATTGCGCGACCGCAAACTCGGCCATTTGAACGACACCTTTGGTGCGGAAAAACCCGACGTGATCGTCTCCGCCAACATCGGTTGCATCACGCATTTGCAAAGCGGCACGACCACGCCGGTGCGGCACTGGATTGAAGTGCTGGACGAAGCCTTGCAAAAATAGCGGCACCTTCAATCGCGCTGTCAGTTCAGCGAAGGGCAAGGCAGGGCGCGTCTGGTTTAATGTTTTCTCTATTGCAAACAGGAATCTGCCATGCCTTTCCCCTCCGAACTTGAAAATCTCAACGTGGTGGAGCAGCACACCCTGCTGTCGCCCACGCAACTGCACGACGATGTGCCCGCCAGCGCCCAAGCCACCCAAACGGTCAGCCAGGCGCGCCACACGTTGTCCAACATTTTGACCGGGCGCGACCCGCGTTTGTTTGTCGTCGTCGGGCCGTGTTCGATTCACGACATCAAAGCGGCGATGGATTACGCGCATCGTCTTAAAGCGCTGGCCGATGAACTGAAAGACCAGTTGTTCATCGTCATGCGCGTGTATTTTGAGAAGCCGCGCACCACCGTGGGCTGGAAAGGTCTGGTCAACGACCCGCGCATGGACGACTCGTTTCACATCGAAGAAGGCCTGCAACTGGCGCGCCGTTTGCTGATTGACCTCAACGACTTGGGTTTGCCCTGTGGCACCGAGGCGCTGGATCCGATCACGCCGCAGTATTTGGGCGACCTGATTGCCTGGAGCGCCATCGGCGCCCGCACGACAGAAAGCCAGACGCACCGCGAATTAGCCAGCGGTCTTTCAAGCCCGGTCGGCTTTAAAAACGGCACCGATGGCAATCTGGAAGTGGCGTTGAACGCCATGTTGTCCGCCGCCCAACCGCACTCATTTTTGGGCATTGATGGTGCCGGTCAAGTCGCCATTACCAAAACCCGGGGCAACGCGCTGGGGCATTTGATTTTGCGCGGTGGCTCGGTGCCCAACTACGATTCAGTCGCCATTGCGCAAGCCGAGGCCGAGTTGATCGCGGCCAAGTTGCCGGTGAACATCGTGGTCGATTGCAGCCACGGCAATTCACGCAAAAACCACGCCTTGCAAGCGCTGGTGATGAAAGATGTGGTGAATCAGATCAGCGCGGGCAACCGCTCGATCAAAGGCGTGATGCTGGAGTCCAACTTGTTTGAAGGCAACCAGAAATTAGGCGCGCTACAAGACTTGCGTTACGGCGTTTCCATCACCGATGCCTGCATGGGTTGGGACAGCACCGAGGCGAGTTTGCGCGAGGCGGCGGCGCGCTTGCGTTTAATCGCGCGCTGACAATACGCAAAGTCTGCGCGGGCCACAGCACGGACACTTGGCGTCCATGCAGCCTCTATTTTCAACGCTATCCGCCCTGTTGCTCGCGGCCTTGAGTGCGATGGCACCCTTGGCCGCGTCTGCCCAGGACCTCACAACCCAGAACAACCTCGCCGTCCTGCTTCGTACCGAAGCGCTCGCCTTGGAGAACGGCGAAGGGGTCACGCGAGACCCGGCCATGGCGGCAACTCTGTATTGCAAAAGCGCACGCCTGGGTGACGCCCAAGCCCAATACAACCTGGGCTGGATGTATGCCAACGGACGAGGCGTGCCGCGCAACGATGCTACTGCCGCGTTCTTTTTTCAGGCCGCCGCCGAACAAGGTGTTCAGTCTGCCAAGCACATGTTGAACGTCGTCGGTAACCCGACGTCCGTGGTGCCCGACTGTATGCGCGCACATCCCATGGCGCAGCAGGCGCCCGCCGAAGTCATCACAAACAAACCGCCGCAAATAGATTACGAAGCGATTGCGCCCCGAAAGATTTTTGAATTGGTCATGAATCTGGCGCCCCAGTTTCAGGTCGAGCCGCAACTGGCACTGGCCATTATTGCCGCTGAATCCAACTTCAACAGTCTGGCGCTTTCGCCTAAAAACGCGCAGGGATTGATGCAACTCATCCCCGCCACCAGCCTGCGATTCAATGTCAAAAACGCTTTTGACCCGGCACAAAACATCCGGGGTGGGCTGACTTATCTGCGTTGGTTGCTGGCTTATTTTGAAGGCGATGTGGCGCTGGTGGCCGCCGCCTACAACGCAGGAGAAGGCAAGGTCGAGCGCTACAAAGGCGTGCCGCCTTACCAAGAAACCCGCGCTTATGTGCAGCGCATTCTCAAGGCCGTCGGCGCCGCCGCACACCCTTTTGACGCGACGGTGACGCGGCCCTCGCCCGTGCTGGGCTTGAACCGTTTATCTTGGCTTCAGAACTGAAGCTGCCGCAAGCCGCTGTTACGACCTAGCGCATGGCGATGTGATAGCCGCGAAGCACCCATGATGACAGACGCAAAGGCAAGTTGCGAACGACCGAGGGAAGCCATGACGGGGAATTTATCGCAAAGCGCGTGGACCAGCGAATCACCGGACGAAGCCACCGGGTTGATTGAATAAAGCGTTGTTTGTCTAACATGGGCATCAAGCGGTTGGCTTGCCTCAAAAATAACCCTATTGTTGCGCCCTACCCATAACCTTGTCGATGAAGGTTCGCCCCGAACGGCAGTTCAAACTCAAAAAACCCAAGGTACAAAGCGTTTAGTCCTGTGCACATAGGCGCCATAACCGGCATGGTGCTGGCGCATCCAGCGCTCTTCAAGGCTGGATTTAGCCCACAAAACCAATGCCAAAGCCGACCAGAGCACCCATCCCGTAGGCACACGGGTGGCCATCAATGCCAACGCCGCGCCCCCCAACAACACTGACGTGTACATGGGATGGCGAATCAGTCGATAGGGACCGGTGGTCACCAACATCCCGCCCTCCTTGGGGCTGGGGTGAATGTTGAAATTTCCAAGCTGGTTGTGCGCCAGCGTCCAGGCGGCGAGAGTCAGGGACCCAGCCAACATCGTTAAAACGCTCAAAGGCCATGTGTGCTGTAAAACAGTCGGTATCGCTAACGCGGTCAGCGCTAACAAAAGTCCAAACTGGAGTGCCACCAGCAAGGTGCCCACCAGTTTTCGTTTTTGGGTTGAGAAACTTGGCATGGGTAGATTTTGGCACGCCAGCGTCCGGCATAACCCATGAGGAACAGCACTCCGAAAAGGCCTAAAAGTCCTCGTCAAAGCCGCCCGGCTGTTCTGCCGTTTTGCGGTAAATAACTTCACCCGAGGGAATGTGCACGACTCTAATTTCTTGTCCAAACGGAAGCGTGAAACTTTTCGCGGCCACGACAACCGCCAGCGCACAGTCAACCAACAATAAAAATTTAGTGGAAACCGACCCCGGCAGCAAGGGGCCAATGATGGGATAAGCGCTTTCTACGCGAAACACAGCGGATGACATAGGGACTCCTTTTATCGACTTGCACGCACTCTTTGAATGGCGTCAGGATATCGGGAACGTGTGTCGGCCATGTGTCAGTTTGTAGCGAAATACGTCAATCGTGAAAATGGTCGTGACGGGCAATCTCCAGCAAATGTTCAACCTCCACGCGATGCCGGATGCAATTGCGTTCATGCCAGCGTTTGATGAGCCACATGAAGCCGGCAATCACCAAACCAAACACCGTAATGGCGGCAAAAGTAGGCAAACCCAGACCAGTGGACAAGCTGTAACCGGCCCCAAGCGCCAGAATACAAGCCTGCTCATTGAAGTTCTGCACCGCAATGGATCGCCCGGCCCCCATTAAATTGTGACCCCGGTGCTGCAACAGGGCGTTCATTGGCACGACCAAAAAACCACCTAAAGCGCCCAACAAAATCAAAAAGGGCGCAGCCACCCAGACATTGGTAATAAAAATCAGCAAGATGATCAGCAAACCCATGCCAATGCCCAGCGTGATAACACGGGGGCCATCTTCAAGCCGCATCCGCATGGACGCCACCACCGCGCCCACCGCCATACCAATGGCAACCACGCCCTGCAGCGCCGAGGCCTGAGTCACGGTATAGCCCAAAGCCGCAGCGGCCCAGGCCAACACAATGAAACGCAAGTTACCGGCTACGCCCCAGATCAGCGTCGTCGCGGCCAGTGAAATCTGGCCCAGTTTGTCGCGCCACAAACGGGTGTTGCAAACCCAGAAATCAGGCAACAACGACAACATACGCTTGGGCAAGGGACGCAGAGGCACCCCGGTCAAGGGAATGTGGGCGTTGAACCATGCCGCGAGAAAGTAGATAAAGATCAGCACGCTGATGGCGGCCTCCGGTGCCGTATCCACACTGGTGGCGATCAGCGGAAAATCAAATGACAGCAACCAAGGCGCCACAATGGGACCGACCAACTGCCCCCCTACCAACACCCCCAAAATGATGGACCCAATTGTCAAACCCTCAATCCAGCCATTGGCTTTGACCAGTTGCGAGGCGGGCAACAGTTCAGTGAGGATGCCGTATTTGGCTGGGGAATAAGCCGCAGCGCCCAAACCCACAATGGCGTAAGCCATCAAAGGATGCGTACCAAACAACATGAACAAACAACCTATCACCTTGATAAAGTTGCTGATCAACATCACCCGGCCTTTGGGCATGGCATCGGCAAAAGCACCGACAAAAGGCGCCAAAATTACATAAAACAGTGCAAACATGGGCACCAAGGCCGCTTGTTGCCACTCGGGCGCATGGCGGGTTCTTAATAATTGGACAGCTGCAACAAACAGCGCATTGTCGGCCAGCGAGCTAAAAAACTGCGCTGACATGATGGTGAAGAAGCCGCGTTTCATTGTCTAAAGGCGCGCATCAGGGTTGCTGATACGGTGGGTTTTTTTTAAGGGATCTCCGAACGATACGGGTTATAGCACGGCACCGGGGTGCAAAATAGCTCTTTAAAACCTGCCCTCCATCCGCGCCATGCCACGCCCTCTACAAGCCACTATTCACACCGAATCCTTTCGCCATAATCTGGCGCGTGCCCGTCTGGCAGCCCCTGATGCGAAGGTCTGGGCGATTGTCAAAGCCAATGCCTACGGCCATGGCATTGAACATGTATTTGACGGCTTGCGCGGCGCCGACGGTTTTGCCCTGCTCGATTTGGCAGAGGCCCAGCGCGTGCGCACCTTGGGCTGGCGCGGGCCAATTTTGTTGCTTGAAGGCGTTTTTGAACAGCGCGACCTAGAGCTTTGCTCGCGTCTGGACCTCTGGCACACCGTGCACTGCAACGAGCAAATTGACATGCTCGCCATCCACAAAACCAATGTGCCACACCGGGTATTTCTCAAAATGAACTCGGGCATGAACCGCTTGGGCTTCACCCCCCAACGCTACCGCGCCGCCTGGACGCGCCTGAACGCCCTACCCCAAGTGGATGAAATATCACTGATGACCCACTTCAGCGATGCCGACGGCGCTCTCGGCGTCGCGCAACAAATGGCTGTTTTTGCCGCCGTGACCCGCGACTTGCCCGGCGAACGCTCGTTAAGCAACAGCGCCGCGACGCTGCGCCACAACGTCAACGCCACCGACGCGAGCGCGCATCCCGACACCCGCGTCGCCTCCGATTGGGTACGCCCCGGCATTGCTATTTACGGCAGCGCCCCGGATTTTCCCTCGCACAGCGCCAGCGACTGGGGCTTGCAACCGGGCATGACGCTCACCTCAAAAATAATAGCGACGCAAGAGGTCGCCGCTGGCGCCAGCGTCGGCTATGGCTCTACTTTTGTCGCTGAACAGGCGCTGCGCATCGGCATCGTGGCCTGTGGTTATGCCGACGGTTATCCAAGGTCTTGCCCAACCGGCACGCCAGTGTTGGTCAACGGGGTACGCACCCGCACGCTGGGCCGCGTCAGCATGGACATGCTCGCCGTGGATCTGAGTGCACTAGCTGACGCTGGCGCAAGCGCCGGTTTTGGCAGCCCGGTGACGCTGTGGGGCCGCGCGGCCAACGGCACAGTTCTCAGTATTGATGAGGTCGCGCAATGGGGCACCAGCGTGGGTTACGAACTCATGTGCGCCCTGGCCCCACGCGTACCCGTGCTGGTCTCCCACGAAGGTCATCTTTAATGAGCTATGTTCTCCTGCCCCTCTCCAGGCTCGAACTGGGCCGGCGCCTGCCCATTGATGTGTGGGATGCCAAAGGTCACTTGTTGCTGAAAAAAGGGCACCCCATCGACTCGCAGCATCACAAAGAAATATTGAGTGCCCACCAAGCCTCCATCACCAGCAGCGACGCCAAGGCCTGGCAAAAAAGTTATGAGCGGATGATTCACAACCTGCTCCAGAACGGTGCCACGGTGGATGTTATTGCACGCGCAGGCCTTCCCTCGGAACTCTTGCCCACGGACTACATGAAGGAAACCGAGGTCATCGGGGGCTGGCTTGATTTGCAAGAAGTTTTACGCGGGCTGCTCTATCAGGCTGAAGCCGCCATCAGCCCCTTGCAGCGACTTGCAGGTATCGAAAAAAAGTCATTGGCGTTACTCAAAAGCGACCCGGACCAAGGCCTGTTCGTTCTATTTCAGGCGCTCGCCCAAGCCTCACTGGGCTATTGCGCGACACACGCGCTGCTGGTGGCCGTCGTGTGCGAGTTGACGGCAGAAAAACTGGCGCTGCCAACACCCCTCAAGCGCTCTTTGTTTCGCGCCGCTCTGGTCATGAACATTGGCATGGCCCGGCCCCAGGACTGCCTGGCGGCCCAAAGCACGATGCTCAACGAGAGCCAGAAAAAACTGATTCAGGCGCATCCCCAACAGAGTCTTGAAATTTTGCAAAACTTTGGCGTTATCGACAAAAACGAACTCGATCTCGTGCGCTGGCATCATGAACTTGACGAGTCCAGTGGTTTACCTGAAAACATAGCGTGCCGCCGGATTTTGCGCATGGCTGACAGCTTTGTCGCCAAAATGGCGGCCCGCAAAACACGACTCGCCATGTCCCCGCTGGGTGCGGCCAAGTCTATCTTTTTGGGGGCGCCTGCCGACAGCGCCAGCTTGGGTGCGGCCATGGCAGCCGCTATCGGGTTTTATCCGCCGGGCACCTACGTGCAATTGATTAATGGCGAAAAAGCGGTGTCCGTCGCGCAAGGCGCGCAAGCCAACACGCCCCATGTAGTCAGCATTATTAATGCCGGGGGAATGCCTTTGAATCAATACCTGTACCGCGACACAAGCGACCCCAGGTTTTCAATTCGGGCACCCCTGAATGCAGAAAAGATCAGAGTCAATGTGAGTCTGGACAAGGTGCTGAAGGTACGCATGGCGCATACCGTTTAAAGCGGCTCACGCAGATCAAGCGCCATGCCGACTGCGCTTGACCAGTTCAAACCACACCACGCTGACCAGACCTAAAGCCAGCGCTATTAGCAGGTCACGCGGCGACAGGGGTGCAAAAAAGAACAGTCGGGCCAGCCAAGGCTGGTAAAGCGTCAACCCCAACAGGCCCAGCGTCAACCCGGTGACGATCCACAGCGTTCGGTTGGGAGTGCGCATCACAGCCCAAAACAAGCCGGTACGCGAACGGTTCGAGAAAATCAGGGCCACATGACCCGTCACCAACGTTGCGAAAGCAAAAGCCCGTGCGGCGGGTTCACTCAACCAAGTGGCGCCCCACGCGTAAGCCCCCAAAACGACCAGCAAAACGCCGATGCCTTGCAGCAACGCCAGCCACAAAATAGACCCGGCTAACAAAGGCGTATCCACCGCACGCGGGGTGCGCTGCATCACATCACGCTCCGACGGCTCGTTCTCAAACACCATGGAGCACGCAGGATCAATCACCAACTCCAAAAACGCAATGTGCAGCGGAAACAACACCGTCGGCCAGCCCAGCAACACCGGCAGCAACGCCAGACCGGCAATCGGCACATGCACGGCCAAAATGTAGGACATGGATTTGCGCAGGTTGTCAAAGATACGCCGACCCATCCGCACCGCTCCCACGATGGAGACAAAGTTATCGTCCAGCAACACCAGCGAGGCGGCTTCACGCGCGACATCGGTGCCGCGCCCGCCCATGGCGACGCCCACATGCGCGGCCTTGAGCGCCGGGGCATCGTTAACGCCATCGCCGGTCATCGCGACGATGTCACCGTTGGCCTTCAGGGCTTGCACGATGCGCAACTTTTGCTCGGGTGCGATGCGGGCACAGATACGCACGGTTTTCATGCGGGTTTGTAACTCGGCATCGGGCAGGCGCGACAGCGCGTCGCCGGTCAGTATCGCGTTCAAATCACCACCGCCCAATTGCGCTTGATCGGCAATGGCGCGGGCGGTGGCGGGGTAGTCACCGGTGATCATCACCACCCGAATGCCCGCCGTGTGGCATTGCGCCACCGCCTGCGCCACCTCGGGGCGCAAGGGGTCCGCCAACCCCAAAAGACCTAAAAACTCAAACTCGAAATCATGTTCAATCGCGGGCCAATGGGTTCCGACAAACCGCGCTTGCGCCACGCCCAACACCCGCAAACCTTGTGACGCCATGGCTTCAACGGCCGCAGCGATACGGTGCTGCACGGACGCCGCCAGATGGCACAAATCAAGAATCGCTTCCGGGGCGCCTTTGGCCGCGACCACATGCGCCTCGCCATCCACCGCCTTCCAGACGTGCGACATGGCCCGTAACTCGGGCGTTAAACCGTATTCATGCACCAGCGTCCAGTTGTGATGCAAATGTTCGGTGTCTGCCAGAAAATGCTGACCCAAACGGTGAAACGCTTTCTCCATCGGGTCAAACGGATTAGTCACGCTGGCCAGAATCGAAAATTCCACCAACGTATGAAACATCTCGGGCAACTCAACGGTGACGGCATAGTCAATGGCAAATAACTCGCCGGAGCCGGTGTCACGGGCCGGGACAAAGAGTTGCGCCACGGTCATGCGGTTCTCGGTCAGGGTGCCGGTTTTGTCAACACACAGCACCGAGATAGCCCCCAGCGTTTCAATCGCGGCCAGGCGCCGGGTCAACACGTTTTGCTGCGCCAGGCGCCAGGCTCCCAGCGCGGGTAACACAGTCAGCACGACGGTAAATTCCTGCGGCAACAAGGCCATGGCGAGCGCAATACCGGCCAACAAAGCAGCCAGCCAATCACCCCGTATCAGGCCAAAGGCCAGCACCATAAACACACTGGCACCCAAGGCAATGAAGGCCAGCACCTGAACCAGCCTGGCCGTTTGCTTTTTGAGCGGCGAGCGCTCACTGTTCAACGTCGCCAGCGCAGCGCCAATGCGCCCGATTTCACTGCGCGCTCCGGTGGCGCTCACTTGCGCCGTGCCGTGGCCTTTGACCACGAGCGTGCCCGCATACAAATAAGGCAGATGATCGCCACCGGGGCGCCGCGCCGCCAGCGCCGTGGTGAGCGACCCGAACGTCGCCGACGCGACTTTATGAACCGGCACAGCCTCGCCGGTCAACAGGGATTCATCCACTTGCATCTCGGTGGCCGCCACCAAGACGGCGTCGGCGGCGATGCGGTCACCTTCAGCGAGCAGCAACAAGTCGCCGACCACCACATCGCAGCCAGCAATGCGCAACGACTGGTTGCCCCGCAACACCCGGGCGCGCGGGCTGGTGAGGTCACGCAAAGCGGCCATGGCGCGCTCGGTTTTTCCTTCCTGGTACAGCGTCAACGCCAGCACGACCAGCACCAAACCGAATAACACCAAGCCTTCGTACCAGTCACCCAACAAAAGATAAAGCGCACTGGCGGCCAGCAGCAACAAAAACATCGGCTCCTGCAAAGTCTCGCGAATGATGATGTCCAGCGTGCGACGCGGGTCACCGGGCAGCGCGTTGGGGCCGTCTTCGTGCAGGCGTTGCACCGCTTGAACTGGGGTCAAGCCCTGGGCGTCAGTCAGCGCGGCATCCGCCTTCAAGGGGTCATCAGATGTCGGTAAAACCATTGTTTCCCTCCTTCCACGGCCAGCAGATAGGCGATCAGCAAACCGGCCAACAGTACAAAAAACGACAAGGGCAGCGGCGAAAATCCTAAATAGGCGGCCAGCGGCGTGAAGGGCAAGCACAGGGCGGTCACCACCACGCCCAGCGAGGTCAACACCAACCATCGGTTAGGGTGACTGCGCAAAGGGTTGCGCCGGGTGCGGATGACAAAAATTACCAGCACCTGCGTTGCAATCGACTCCATAAACCAGCCAGTGCGAAACAGCGACTCCTGTGCATTGATCAGACGCGTCAGACCATAAAAAGTCACAAAGTCAAACAACGAACTGATGGGGCCAATAGTCAGCATGAAGTTGCGGATGAACACCATGTCCCACTGCTTGGGCTGTGCCAAATCTTCAGCGTCCACGTTGTCCAGCGGCAGCGTGATTTCTGACACGTCATACATCAGGTTGTTAAGCAGAATTTGCAGCGGGAGCATGGGCAAGAACGGTAAAAACAAGGTGGCTGCGGCCATGCTGAACATATTGCCAAAATTGGAACTGGTGGCCATCATGATGTACTTCATCACGTTGCCAAAGGTGCGTCGGCCTTCCAGAATGCCTTGGTGCAGCACCATCAAGTCGTGTTCGAGCAAGATCATGGCGGCAGCTTGTTTGGCCACATCAACCGCCCCTTCAACCGAGATGCCAACGTCCGCCGTGTGCAACGACGGCGCGTCATTGATGCCATCGCCCAAATATCCCACCACATGACCGCGCGCCTTGAGCGCCAGAATAATGCGGTTTTTTTGCGCCGGGTTCACGCGGCAAAACAGGTTGACCTCCTCTACCCGCGCCCGCAGCGCATCGTCTTGCAGGGCCGCAACTTCGGTGCCGGTCAACACCCCCTCAATCGGGAAGCCCAGTTGCCTGCAGACGTGGCGCGTCACGCGCTCGTTGTCGCCGGTGACAATTTTCACAGCCACGCCGCTGCCCGCCATCGCCTTCAAGGCCTGTCCGGCGCTGGCTTTGGGCGGGTCCAGAAAAGCGGCAAACCCGGCAAACACCAATTCGCTTTCATCCGAAACAACCGCATGGGGATGGTCGATGGGCACGTCGCGCCAGGCGATGCCCAGTACCCGAAAACCTTCTTCACCCAAGCGGTCAAACAAGGCGTTAATGTGGGCCTGCGCGGCCTCATCCAAAACCACCGTGGCGCCTGCACTGTTCTGATAATGGGTACACAAACGCAGCACATCTTCGGGCGCACCTTTGACCACCAACCGGCGCGCCCCAGCCCGCTCGACCAGCACCGAGACACGGCGCCGCTCAAAATCAAAGGGCACTTCATCGACTTTGCGCCAGTCGGACACATCCATGTTTTCGTGCGCCAGAATGGCCTCGTCCAGCGGGCTTTTAAGACCACTTTCAAAGTAGCTGTTGAGATAGGCCAGCGCCAGCACTTGCGGGTTGTCCTGACCCTCCGCATCCACATGGCGCTCCAGCCGGATTTTTGCCTCGGTGAGCGTGCCAGTCTTGTCGGTACACAGCACGTCCATCGCGCCCATATCCTGAATCGCAGACGGACGTTTAACGATGACTTTCAGGGCCGCCATGCGCAAGGCGCCGCGCGTTAACGTGACCGACACCACCATCGGCAGTAACTCGGGCGTGAGACCCACCGCCAGCGCCACGGCAAATAAAAATGATTCCAGCAACGCGCGATGCAACGCCACATTGACCAGCAAAGTGAACAACACCAGCAGCACCGTGAGCCGCATGATGAGCATGCCAAAACGTCGGGTGCCTATTTCAAAAGCTGTGGGCGGCGCTTGTTGAGTCAAACTGACCGCTATTTGCCCCAAGGCGCTGGCGCTGCCAGTGCGCCCAATGTGCACACGCGCCGAGCCGCTGACCACCGAACTGCCCATGAAGACGGCATCCCCGGCCTCCAGTGACCAGTCCTCAAACGCGGGCCTACCCGCTTGGGGTACGTCGGGCGGCGCTTTTTTTTCAACCGGATAAGGCTCGCCCGTGAGCTGCGCCTGATTCACAAAGAAGTCGCAGGCCTGCACCACGCGGGCATCAGCGGGCACGAGGTTACCCGCAGACAGCAGCACCACGTCGCCGGGCACCAGGTCTGCCACGGGTCGCGCGCACGGGACGCCGTCGCGTAATACGGTGGCAGTCACCGCCACCTGCAACGCCAGTTGGTCAGCGGCGCGGCCTGCCCGGAAAGCCTGCACAAAATCCAGCGTGACGCTCATCACCACAATCAGGCCGATGATGAGCGCGCCAGTGACATCCCCCGTCAACGCCGAAATGCCGCAGGCCGCCAGCAACACCAACACCAGCGGATTGCGAAAATGCGCCAAAAACTGCCACACCACCGCGCGCTGCAAAACGGGCTTCAGCCGATTGGGGCCGACTTGGCGGAGCTGCGCGGCGGCCTCGGCACTGCTCAGGCCAAGCAAGCCATTCAAGCCCGACCTGACGCGGGTAACGCGCGTTGGTTTGAAAGTTTTGAGTGTCATTTAAACCTGCCGCCATCCACGAAAAGAGGGCCAGCTTATGACGGGTAGATAGAGGCGATATTGATGTCGCGCACAGTCGCTCACTGGCGGGAAAACACGGCACAAGCGCCCATGCTGTTTTTTCAGCCGTCCGAGCGTTTCAAGCCACGCTCGCCGATCAGGATGTCGTCATTCTTGGGTTTGAAGCCGTGAGAATCACGTCCATGCGTCTGCACTGAACAAGATGAGCCGTCTTGGGATGCCCGTGATGGTAAAAATCTAAAAATAGTCGGCAAACGAAGGCGCTTTAGCCCATGCCCGACTTATTCAACCGCGCCCATTGCGCCAATCTCTTCCGTGCAAAGTACGCGGTTGACATGAAGCAGGATCACAAACTTGCCGTTGACCTTGCCTATTCCTTCGATGAAATCGCTCTGTATCTTGGCGCCAAAAGTAGGCGGTGGCGCGATCTCTGAGGACGCAATTTCCAGCACGGCTTGCACCGCATCGACCACCACCCCGATGCTCTGGATCTCGTGCCCATGCTCGGTTTGAACTTCGATGATGATGATGCAGGTGCTCTTGGTAACCGTCGTCGGCGGCTTGCCAAAGCGGCTTGAAAGGTCCATCACCGGCACCACCGCACCGCGCAGGTTGATCACCCCGCGAATGCAGGCTGGCATCATGGGCACCTCGGTCAGATTGGCATACCAAATGATTTCCTTGATACACAAGATGCCAATCGCAAACATCTCACCGCCCAGGGTGAAGGTCAAGTACTGTTTTTGTTCAACCACCGGCTTGCTTTCGGTTTTAACCAGCGCCTTCATAGTGAACTCCTTCAGAAATTGGTGAAATGAGCTTCATCAATGGCTGAACCGCCAGCCTGTGACGAGTTGCCTTTCACCTTGGCGCCAACCCATTTGGCAGACACGGGTTTGCTGACGTTGCTTTTGCGTATCAAGGATGATGCAGCTCTTGAGTCAACGGCGTTATCGAGTTTAAAGAAGGCCATGGTCTGCTGTAACTGATCGGCTTGGCTGCTCATTTCTTCAGCCGTAGCGGCCAGTTCTTCGGAGCTGGAGGCATTTTGCTGGGTGGTCTGATTGAGTTGACTCACCGCCACATTGATCTGACCCACGCCAGATGATTGCTCGCTCGACGCGGCAGAAATTTCCTGCACCAAGTCCGCCGTCTTGCGAATGGTCGGCACCATTTGGTCGAGCAGCTTGCCGGCTTTTTCGGCCAACTCAACGCTGTTGGTGGCCACTTCACCAATTTCTTGCGCGGCCACTTGGCTGCGCTCTGCGAGCTTACGCACTTCAGCGGCCACCACGGCAAAGCCTTTGCCATGCTCTCCAGCGCGGGCCGCTTCGATGGCCGCGTTCAAGGCCAGCAAGTTGGTTTGCGCCGCGATATCGTCGATGATGCCGATTTTTTTGGCGATCTGTTTCATGGCGGCCACGGTGGCGGCCACTGATTCACCGCCGTCAGCGGCGTCTTGTGCGGCCTTAGCAGCCATGCCCTCGGTCACTTTGGCGTTTTCGGTGTTCTGGGCAATCGAGGCTGTCATTTGCTCCAGCGAAGCGCTGGTTTCTTCAGCGCCTGCCGCTTGTTCGTTGGCCGCTTGCGCCAAGGCTTGCGCGGTGGCACTCACTTCTTCGGAGGCACTCGCTAGGGCTTGGGCGCCGCTGTTGACTTCAGCCACCACTTGCGTGAGCTTGGCGATGGTGTTATTGACCGTGTTCTTGAAGTCGTCCATCTGCCCTTTGTAGCTGCCGTTGACCGTTCGAGTCAAATCCCCTTTTTCCATTTCGGCGAGAACCGCCACCGCTTCTTTGACCGGCAAGACAATACCGTCCAACAGTTGATTAACGCCCACCAGCAATTGTTGCCAGCAGCCCTCAAACAACGCTGCATTGGCGCGCTTGTCGAATTCGCCATTAGCACCGCCTTGGATCAGGGCGTCAGTTTCCTTGAGCATGTCGCTCGTCACTTTGATAAGGCTGTTGAGGTTGTTGCGAATGACGAGGTACTCGCCCTTGTCGTCGGTGGTGATCTGGGCCGGGATGATGCCCTTGGCGATCTGGGCAAGGTAGCCGGAGGTGACCTTCATCGGCTCGGCCACGTTGGCAATGGTGTCGTTGATACCGCCTAACAGTTTGCGGAAATCGCCCTGGTATTGGCTGGCATCGGCCCGGGTGTCGAGTTGCCCAACTGCGGCGGCTTTGACAAGCACGTCAGTGTCAGCAATCAACGCCTTGAGCGTGTCGCTCACGTTCTTCAGTGCGGCCATGATGCTGCGGGTGTCGCCGGACTTGATCTCGATTTTGGTACTCAGGTCGCCAGCGGCGATCTTGTTGGCGATGTCTGCGGCAGCATCCGGCTCACCGCCCAACTGGCGCATCGTCGAGCGGGTCAGGGTGAAGGCGAGGATGGCGATGGCGGCCAATGTCAAAACGGCGATGAGCAGCGAGAAATTGAGGGCACTGACTTTGGTTGCGGCAGCTTCGTCCGCCCCTTTCTTGCCCAGTGCCATGTTGTACTGCATATGCTCGTCAAACATTGAACCTAACTTCTCAGCTAACACCGCCGTTTTTAAGAGCAGATCTCGCGCTTGCTCGTTCTTGTTGGCATGGGACAACGCCATCACCTCATTCATCGCAACGGCGTACTCGGCGCTTAGCGTTTTTTCAGTCGTGAGCAGGAACTTGTCCTGATCGTCGGAGAGTATTAATTCATAGCCTTTGAAGATAGTATCCAGCTTGGCTTGAGCTTCTTTCAATTTGACTTCAATGTCTGCCATCAATTTTTCATCGGTATTGAGGATGTGGCGATAGGTCAGAACCCTAATATCTGCAAACACATCCATCGCCGCGCTCAGACTCTTCAAGCTGGGAACGGTGTTGACGTTGCCGTAATTGGCTGCCTCAAATACCTTGTTGATTTGCTGATAAGCAATGCCTGTCAGTAGCAAGATGCCAAGCAGCGCGGATGCGGCCAACAGGGCCATTTTTTTGACAAAGGTGAGTTTCATTTTGAATGCTTTTTACGGTTTTATGAAAGATGGCGGATTGATACCTGTGGCCATGGCCTGATTGATCAGCGCGGGCACATCCAGAATGAGCGCGACATCACCACTGCCCAAAATGGTGGAGCCGCTAATGCACTTGACTTGATTGAACATCTTTGCCAGCGGCTTGATCACCGTCTGAAATTCGCCCAGCAAGGTGTCCACCACCAAGCCCGCTTTTTGTCCCGCGTAATTGAGCACCACGATGTTTTCGCCCTTGACCGGCTTGCCGCTGATACCGAACAGTTCACGCAAGCGAATAAACGGCAAGACCTCGCCGCGCAGGCTGGTGTAATCGTGATGCGGCTCGGCGGTGTAGGCCACGCACTCTTCAATCATGTCCAGCGGAATGGCATACACCGCTTTGCCAACCTCCACCAAAAAACCGTCAATGATGGCCAGCGTGAGGGGCAGGCGCACTGTCACGGTGGTGCCTACTCCTTCTTCGCTGCTCAAACGCACGGTGCCGCGCAGCGCAGTGATGTTGCGTTTGACCACGTCCAGCCCGACGCCACGGCCCGACAGGTGGGTCAGTTTTTCAGCAGTCGAGAATCCTGGCTCAAAGATCAGGGCAAACACTTCGCTGTCGTTGAGCTGATGCCCCGCGTCGATCAGATTCCGCTCAATCGCCTTGGCCAGAATTCGCTCGCGGTTGAGGCCACCACCATCATCTTGCACGGTGATGACGATGCTGCCGGCGTCGTGAAAGGCGTTGAGCTTGAGCGTGCCTTGGGCTGGTTTGCCTTTGGCCGCACGCACGTCGGCCGCCTCGATGCCATGGTCCATGGCGTTGCGCACCAGGTGCATCAGGGGGTCGCCAATTTTCTCGATCACGGTTTTGTCGAGTTTGGTATCTTCGCCGTTGATGACCAGCAGGATGTCTTTTCCCAAGTCGCGCGCGCCGTCAAACACCACGCGCTGAAGGCGGCTAAAGGTCGCGTCAATTTTGACCATGCGCAGTTGCAGAGCGCTGTCGCGCACTTCCTCCACCAGCATCGACAGTTTGGAGGTACTTTCTTGCAGTGTGACGATGCCCGCTTGGCGCGCAATCAGATGGACACTGGCCCCGGCAATGATGAGTTCGCCCACCAGGTTGATCAGTTGATCAAGCTTGTCGGCATCGACCCGGACCGAGCGGCTCTCCGAGGCGCCCTTTTCCTTGATCTGTTTTTGTTTGACCAGCGCGGCCTGAACCACCTCGGGCTGGACGGTGCCTTGTTCAACCAGAATCTCGCCCAGGGGTTTGGCCGGAGCGTCTGACTGGGCATTGAGCGCCATGTCGAGTTCGAGTGCGGTCAGGGTGCCGCAGCGCACCAACATCTCGCCCAGACGTGCCAAATCACCTTGCTGGTGCTGGATCAGATCGACATATTCATTAATCAAGCTGTGCGGGGGCAAGATCCGCAAGCGGCACTCGTCCATTACAAATTCAAAAACATGCTCAATGTCGGTCTTATTCGCCTTGCTCTCAAAGGCGATCTCAAAGCCCAAGTAGCAAGTTTCCGGATCCATCAGCTGGGCCTGTGGTAGCGCCTCCCATAAGGTGACCATGCCGGAGATGCGCCCCAGGGTGTTGAGATAACGGATGAACGAGAGGGGGTCCAGGCCATTTCGCAGGACGTCTGGTCCAAAACGCAGCGAGATGTGCCAGTCGTCGGTGTCAACGCCCCGGCCATGAATACGTTCCAACGCGTCGTCGTCCGGCGCCGTCACCAAGGGCGACAGCGCGGCTTGCGGGGCGGGCGGTAAATAGGTGCCCAACTGAACCAGCAGGGGCGCGCCTTGTTGCTGTAAGTCGGGATCGGGTTGGAGACGTCCTGCCGCTACAGCCTCGACCAGCGTGCCGATGTGGTCACAGCACGCCAGCATCAGCACCACCAATTGATCAACCAGCGGGAGTTTTCCGCTACGAACCCGATCCAACACACTTTCCACCACATGCGTAAACGCCACCATGTGATCCAGACCGAAGATGCCGGAGGAGCCTTTGATGGTGTGGGCGGCGCGAAAAATCGCGTTGATCAGTTCTTCTTTTTCTTCGACCTGCTCAACGCCGAGCAGCGCTTTTTCCATGTCTTGCAGCAGTTCACGGCATTCGAGAATAAAGGTCGCCCGTGCGTCATCAAGATTCATTGGGACTCCTGGAGTGGCTTTTGGAGCGGGCGTCCATGACCATTAAATCGTCAAAGTATTCGCCCACATTGAGCAAGTCAAAAACCTCAATCACAGCCGAACTGTGCGCCACCAAATGAAGTTCACGTTGCGCGGCAAGCGCTTCTTTTTTAGCCAGCATGAGCAGTTGCACGCCAGCGGTGTCGATTTCGGTCACCCCTGACAAGTCAACTTCAAGTGGTGGGGGATCGGACAACAAGGCTTGTTTGAGTTCTATCGCCCGAAAAATCGTGAATTCACCGGTAATCTTCAACACGGTTGAGCGCTTCATGCGCTGGCCGACTCTGTCCCGGAACTTCTGGCGGATGCCAAGCCTCTTGTCTTTGAGCCGTGAACTGGAAACCCCGTACCGCCACGATTTTCAATATTTTCTGTTTCAAGATCATCGCGGTGAACAACAACAACCCACCAGTTAACTTTCTCCGAAAGTTGACCGTGCCATGACCGCGTTTCCCATTTGTTCGTGCAAGGATTCAATATGCCCGTCCCAGAACAGAACCCCACTTTCATTGAATTTTTGCTACCTTCTGAAGCAGGAGAAGTTGACATAGGATTTAATTTATTTTTGTTATTAAATCGCTATTGTTGATGATTTTTGTTACAAATTAATTTTTTATTTAAATAAAGTTAACTGTGTTTAGAAAGATTGATGAAGTCATTTTGTGGCGCTGGTGATATGTAAAAAGCCCATTGACCTGATGGACTTTTTTGAATAAATCAGAAATATGCCGTGATGTCGGGACGCTGCAAAAGTCGTTGGCATCATGTCGAAATGCTGCTGCAAATGAAGGGCGGCAAGTATCGTCGAGTCAGGCGCCATGCAAGTCAACAGACTTGCTAATCTTTAGCAGCAAAAGATTTTTGATGTTCGCGCATTACCGTGCTGGAACGCCTGGAAACCACGATAAGCCGATAAGCCGATAAGCCGATAAGCGACAATCCACCGCGTACACCTGCCAGTCTCGTCCAGCCAAGCAAGCGCCCGCAAGGCCACCCGTCTGATTGGGCGACCTTGCAAAAGCCAGGCCCTCAAAGCTTCAAGTCTCTTGTCGCAACCGAACAGACTGCACCGTCTCAACCGGGGTTTGACTCAATGGAGAACGCTGGTTTGAAGGCAGGCCGAAGTGCTGCCAAATTTCACTGAATTTATAGAACAAAGGCTTCTTCATGCAATCAGGTACAGAAGGCAAGCCAAGAGGCTTGGGGTTGTTTTCTGGTGGAGGTGCGTCGTGATCGAGCGTGTTATTGATTTATTGCACCTCTTCGCGATCGAAGAATTTTCGCGATTGACGATTACATTACTGGCGCTCATCATCACGCCCCTCAGTCTGAGCATCATTCGCAAGATGCTGGCGCGCACGGAGGGAACACTGGCCGTTCGCCGTGAGCGTCAGGTTATTTGGCGCAATGTGGTCATGATCACGGCTGCCGTGACGCTGATTGCGATCTGGGGCTCCAAAATCGCAGGCTTTGCCCTGTCGCTTGCGGCGGTGGCGGGTGCCATTCTGATTGTGAGCAAAGAAGCCCTGCTCAATCTCATTGGATTCGTGAATATCACGGTCACAAGACCCTTCGGTTTTGGAGACTACATCGAAATCGGCAATGCATCCGGGCGTGTTGTGGACATCAACGCCATGTACACCACCGTGCTCGAAACCCGCCAAGGCCATCAGGTCACGGGGCAGACGATGACCATTCCAAACTCGATGCTACTGACGCAGACGGTGAGAAATTTCACCGTGACCGGTGAATTTGTCATTTACCTGCTGTCCATCAAGATCGACCGAACCTGGAACATCACGCAGCATGAGAATGCTTTGACCAACGCGGCCAATCAGGCTTGTGCGATTTGGCAAAAGCAAGCCAATGCGCATTTGAAAAGTTTTGAGTTGTCTCATCATGTGGACCTGCCATCCGCCGAAACACGGGTCATTATTACGCTTGATGATGGCAAGAGCACCGATTTAACGGTTCGCTACACCTGTCGGCCCAACGACCGTGTCAAAGTTGAACAGCAAATTTTGCGCAAATACATAGAAAGTGTCTCCAGCCTCAAAGAGGCAATCCCTGTGCGCAATGACGAATAAGGTGAAGGCCGCTGGTTCTCAAGGTTTTTAAATACGTACAACCCTTTGAACCGAATGCCTACTCACCGCATCTCAAAAGCCTCTTGATGAAAGCGCAACTTGCCACGCCAGGTGCTGGTCATTTGATTTTTAAGAGCGGTAGCCAGGCCTTGTGGCCCGCAGAACCAAATCTCGGCACGTTTGGCGCGACCTAGGTCCGTCACCAGCGTTTGCGCCGTTAGCGACTCCCCTTGCTGCGACCCGTGCACATGCAGTTGAATGCCGGGAAGCGTGGCGCACAGCGACGTTAACCGGGCGACAAAACTGTCCGTCTCGCTGTCTCGGGTGCAGTAATGAAGGTCTGCCGCTGGTGCATTTTTCGGATCCGCTTGCAACGCTTCCAGCCAAGCCAGAAACGGCGTGACACCAATGCCGCCCGCAATCCAAAGCTGTTGCGCACGCGGGTTGCAACGCGCGAGATTAAAACGGCCATACGGGCCTTCAACCTTGACCGTTTGTCCGATGTGCAAACGCGCGGCCAGTCCACGGGTGTAATTACCCAGCGCCTTGATCTGAAAAGTAATCGTGCGATCTGTACGGTCAGCGCTGGCGATGGTGAAAGGATGCGCGCCTTCCAGGCGGTTAAACGTGATGAACGCAAACTGACCTGGGCGATGACCCTTCCAGCCTTCTTTAAGTTGACACGTCACTTCGGTCACACCGCCCGCGCTGCTATTGACGGACGCAATCGTCCCCGCCACCTGCCGGGGCCGTCCAATCAGACCGGTCAGTGAGAGCACGCTGGCCATCACACCCCCCGCCATCAGCAACGCCATCAAGCCACCGACCGGCTGAACCCAGTAGTCAAGCGGCGACAACAAGGCCGCGTGAAAGACCAGCATCAGATAAAGCACCGGCATGACTTTGTGAAGGAGGCGCCAGATTTGATACGGAAAACGTTTCCACAGCGTGATCACCAGCATCGCCAAGACCGCGTAAATGGCCCACTCGCCCATGTCCTCGGCCAGATCGCGTAACACTTCCCAAAAACCGTTTAATCGCTCTTTGGGGATACGGCCTTCGCGACCAATCGTGGCTTTGAGAAGGTCTGACGACCATTCGACCAGCCAGTGCGCGGCGGCAAAACTGATCGCCAGAATGCCAGACCATTTATGCAGCCGGTAAACCTGATCCATGCCGCCGAGCGGGCGCTCCAGCCAAGTGGGGCGGGTGGCCAAAAGCATGGACAACGACATCAAGGCAATGGAATAAAGGCCGGTCAGGTACAAGCCTTCCTGGCGAATCGTCCACAGCAAAGAGCCGCCGGATGGGTTGGTATTTAAGAGCAGGTCCCAACCCCAAGCGAGCGAGACAAGGGCAAGAAGCCCGATAAGAATTTTTTTCATGGTTTTGACGAAGCCGTTTCGCGAAGGCGAGCGTGAAACGGGCCATGCAAATAGTCGCCTGGTCAGGCGTTGCATCGCAGGTCACGCGAGGGTTATTGAACACCGCCAGTCTGCCCCTGCCGCCTTAAACCTATCTTAAAAGAGGCGCCGCTCTCTGTCGCCTGGCGTGCGAAAAATGGCGTGTATGAGCCAGATGCCACCCAACGCCACCCCCAGCAGCACCAACCCCCAGCCGGTTTCAATCTGACTTTGTAGCGAATAGGCATTGCAAAGACGTCGGTCAGTGGTGGCAAAGTAAGTGCCCAACCAGATCATCATGGACACCGTTGTCCCCACAAAAAAGAGTTGAACGGCCAAGGGAGCGCGTTGCACAGAATGTTTGAGCAGGGCGCCGCAAACAAAACAACTCAGCAGCTTGGTCACATCCGCCAGTGCCAGCACCACAGCCCGGTCAATGGCGAGCGGCAGCATCCAATAGGCCACGATGCCTTGGGCGGCAATAAAGCCGGTCAGGCCATACCGATTCCACGGCGCCAGCCGCTCGGAGGCACGTCTGGACAGCAGAGCACCAAGACACAGCCAGCCGCCCAGCGCCAGCATTGGTAACTGAATCACCATGTGCCACACCATGCTTTGTTCAATCAACCGACGCAGGGGCGGCACCGACAAAGCCACGGCCAAAAGACTGATCATGAGGGCGGTGGCGGTGTGCCGCGTCACGCCTTGAAGTCGCTTCATCAGGTGCATCAGGTGGGCAGCAGCGCCCAGTCGAGCACCCGGTCGAGGGCGTCATAACCCAGAATGCGAACCAATCGGCCTCGGGCATCGACGATGTGCAGGGCTGCATTGTGTTCAAACTCACCCAAAGGCGCGGGCACCACCATGATGCCAAAAGCGTCCAGCAAACCACGCCGATCCTGCGCTTGAGAAAGCGTGACGAGGCGCCAGACGGCGGGGTTCATCTGCATTCGGTGCGCGTAGGCTTGCAGCGCGGCGGCGTCGTCATTGGCCGGGTCGAAACTGACCGACAACAGACCCACTTGATCTTGCAAACCACGGGCCAACAACTGTTGCTGCAACTGTTGGTACACCGACCCCAAAGACAGGCAAACGGTTTGGCAACGGGTATAGACAAAGTCCACAATCCAGACCCGCCCGTCGGCGCCCAGCAATTGATGCAAGGTGGTTTTTTGGCCGTTGCTATCGTGTACCTCAAAGTCTGGAATAGGCTGCGGCGCCCGCGCCACCTCACTGCGACGCAAGGTTTCGGTGGTGAAGGCTTGGCCTTGGTGGGTGGCTGCAAAGATCGCCGCCAGACTGAGCAGCAGCGCCAACAGACTGGCCGCGAACGTCTGGGTCAGCCGCACGGGCGGCTCAACCGCTTTAAAGGGCGGCTTTGAGTTCTTGTCCACCTTGGTAAGGCTCGGTTCGACTCTGGGTCGCTTCACGTTGCGCCTTGACGGTGTCGGGCGTGATGGCGGCGGCCTGGTTGCCCCAGTCGGAACGGATGTAGGTCATGACCGCTGCCAGTTCAGCATCGCTCATGGTGTTCCAGGCCGGCATGGCGCCGTTGTAGATGACGCCTTTGACTTCAATTGCGCCATTGATACCGTGCAGCAGGATATGGGTCAGGATTTTTTCATCTCCCAGTACCCACTCGGAGGCGGCCAGCGGCGGGAAGACGCCTGCAATGCCTTGCCCCGTCGCTTGGTGGCAGGCCACGCACTTGCTGGCGTAAATCTGCTTGCCGTCCACCGACATCACAGCGCCTGCCACCGGCACCGGCGGGCGCAACGTGGACACAGTGCGCTGGTCGCCATAGGAAGAATCCTCGCCGGATGGCGTGCTGTAGATATAGAAAGCGCCCCACATCGCCATAGCGCCGAGGAGCATCACCAAAAACCACGGCAATGGACGAACGTTCTCATCCGGGTCAGCGTTCTCGCGCCGACGCTGTTCGCTGGAATCTTTGTTCTTGCTCATGGCTGCTCCTTCGGCACGGCGACGGGTAAGGGGAGAAGGGCCGGGTAAGTGCGGTCCAGCGACAGCAGGTAGTCCACCAAGGCCAGCGCCTCGGGTTTGGCCAGCACGACCTGGCCTGATTGAGCAAACGCTGGAGGCAACTTCACGACCGTTTCACCCGCTTTGGCTTCGCCCTGGCGCACTTCAAACAGGTATGGATAAGACGGCATGATCGAACCTGGCGTATAGGCGCGCGGCTGGAACAAATGGCCTAAATGCCAGTCTTTGCTGGGCTGGCGAGCGCCAATATTTAATAAGTCGGGGCCGGTGCGCATGGTGCCCAACAAATGCGGTGTGTCATAGGCATAGTCACCGGCAACTGATGCACGACCCCAACCGCGCGTGGCGTCTGGTGCTTGGGCGATGTCGCGGGGCTGCTGCGAGTGGCAATAAACACAACCGTTGGCAATGTAGGACTGACGTCCTACGAGTTGTTGCGTCGTGTAGGGTTTAAGTCCGGCGGGCGGCTTCACATCTTCGAGCAACACATAAGGCAGCACAACCAGCACGCCAGTAGCACCACCCAAAATCACCATCGCGCCAATGATCAGACGCAGTTCGTCCATTTCCCAGAAACTGGTTTTATCGCTCATGCTGTGACTCCTTTAGCCAAGAGGCGGGCGCGCACGGAGTGGCCCAATAAGGTAGCGCCCAATCGCTTGGGACCGAACTTCCAGCCCATCGCAAAGAAGTGAACGGCGAACACCAAATGACCCAGCGTCATCAAGGCTCCGCCGATGGAGCGGCCCTGCAAATAAGGCAAGGTCAGCGCCACCGACGCCATGAAGGGCGTCTTCGCATCCAGCATCGCCAGGCCTTGCAACCAACCGCCAATCGACAGCCAGATGAAGTAAATCGCGAAGCCAATCAAAACCAGCCAGAAGTGCAGCGAAATCAGTTTCGGGTACGGCCATTCCCAGTTCATCACGCGCGGCATGATGAAGTAAATCGAGCCGAACATCACCATCGAGAAGAAGCCGTACAGCCCCAAATGGGAATGGGCAACCGTGTAATGCGTGAAGTGAGTGACGGTGTTGACAGCGCGCAGCGCTTCCATCGAACCTTGCACCGACGCAGCGGTGTACATCATCGCGCCCAGCACGATAAAACGCAGCGTTGGCGAATAAGCCAGCGCCCGAAAGTTACCCAACACGGTCATGTGCTGGTTCACCGCCACGGCAAACACCGGAATCACCATCATCAGACTTTGCACAATCGAGATCGTGACCAGCCACGACGGAATCGGCCCGCCAATCAGGTGGTGCCCGCCGACTTGGCTATAAAAGAAAGCCAGCGACCAAAAGCCCAGCAACGACAAGTTGTAGGAGTGAATCGGTTTGCCCAGTACCTTGGGAATGAAGTAATAAGAAGCGGCCAGACCAAGTGGCGTGAACCACAGGCCCAGCACGTTGTGGCCAAACCACCAATTCATCGTCGCTTGTTGCACGCCAAAGTGCAGACCGGGCCAGTTGGCAATCAGGAACAAAACCGGGAACCACAGCAAACCGGCGGCGATGTACCAGACGGACACATACAAGTGTTCGACCTTGCGCTGCATCAGCGTGAGCCACAGCGGAAAGCCGACCAATGCGCCGCCAATCACCAGCAAAATGTCGATTTTCCATGGAAATTCAAGCCACTCCAGCCCGTCGGAATGACCGGTGGCAATCGCCACGATGCCCGCCGTGACGCCAATGCTCCACAACGCGCCGCCCATCAACGCGTATTTGGCGCCGACCAACTCCGTCTTGAGCAAACGCGGAATCATCCAGATGGCCACGCCAATGCCCGACAACGAACACCAACCGTAGGCCACCAGGTTCAAGTGGATCGGGCGGATGCGCCCAAAAGTGAGCCATTCGTATTGCACCCACCAATCAGGGGCGTGCAGCTTGATGGAAGAAATAAGACCCGCGAATGAGGCCAATACCAGCCAAACCACGGCTAAGGTCAGACACACACCTACCACCAGCGAGGTAGAGCGGTCGGCCCGCATTCGGTCTTGCGCATCCTCGGCCTCCATCGCCTGTGCCGTGGCACCCACAGCCTGCTGCAGGCCACTTTTTTGAACAGCTGTTGCAGCGGGGTCTTCAACCGTGCCCAGCTCTTTGGGCGCAAAGATCACCGCCGCAGCGACTTTTCCGTCCCCAAACAAGCCTTTGGACATCGACCATATGAACACAAAAAGCGCTGCAATCGACAGCAAAAAAGAGCCCAGCAGGACACTAACGGTGAAATCCATTTTGTTTATCTCAACTCAGTGTTGCGTTATGCAACACCCATCTCAACCATGGGTTGAGCCCACCGCAACCGACGTAATATCGGCTATTGACCCCCCTTGCGGCAGGGCCGTGCGAAACAGGTTCGCCACGGTGTCAGATCAATCGGGGGGGATGGTAGCAAGCCGCTACACAATCGCGCAGCACTGAAATAATTGACTTACTCTGAGCCGGGTTGTTCTATGGGCTGCCGTCGAGGCGGCAGCCAACCCTGAAAACGAACGTTAAACCGTGCTCAAACGGGGTTTGGCGAGTTGGCTGGCGTGCAACCAAGCGCGGCGCAGCACAGCGGGCGACTTGGCTTCTTCGGGAATCAGAAGATAATTTTTAGCCCGCATCACACGACCCATGCCGACCTGGCTGGTGAGCACCGTCATCGGAATCGCCAGCAACAAAGGCAGGCCAACGGGGAGCAACCAGACCAGCGCACGCGCATCAATGGCGGCAATGCCCAGCGCCAACATAGCAATGACGACACTCATGGGCGCAAAGTGTTGCAAAGCGTCGCACCATGGCACGGCAGCCGCTTCACGCGGCGGGGACTTCCAATCCAGCTTGAGACCCGTCAGCGAGGCCGCGACAAACAGGGAATGGGCCAACATGCGAATCGGCGCTTGCAGCAAGGCAATCAAGGTTTCCAGCAAAGAACTGCGCAGCAGGCTGAAAGTACCGCCAAAAGACGCTTGCTCATTTTTAATCAGCACGGCAGCAATGCCCAGAATGCGGGGCAAGAACAACATGCACAGCGTCCAAACCCAGAGGCCAACGAGTTCGGACGGTATCAGCAACCAGTCCGCCACGATGTGCGAACCAGACAGCCACAGCGCCGTACCGAGCGTCAGAAAACACAGCCACAAAGGGGCCGACAAATAAGCCATGGCACCAGTGCCAAACATGGCGCGATGCACGGGGTGAATGCCGGGTTCAGCAATCAGTCGGGCGTTTTGCAGATTGCCTTGGCACCAGCGGCGATCCCGCTGCAACTCAGCCAGCAAATCAGGCGGTTGTTGCTCGTAGCTTCCCACCAGATCAGACGCCAGCCAAACTTGGTAACCCGCGCGGCGCATCAGCGCAGCTTCAACAAAGTCATGCGACATGATGCCGCCGGACATACCGCCCGTGCCTTTGATCGGTGCCAGCGCGCAATGCTTCATAAATGGCGCAACCCGCAGAATCGCGTTGTGGCCCCAGTAATGCGACTCGCCCAGTTGCCAAAATTGCATTCCCAGCGTGAACAAACGACCCGTCATGCGCGAGGCAAATTGTTGTGCACGAGCGTGCAAAGTGTCATGACCAATCGACTGCGTCGCAGTCTGGATGATGCCGGCTTCAGGATTAGCTTCCATCAGTTTGACCATCGACACCAGGCAATCGCCGCTCATCACACTGTCGGCGTCCAGCACCACCATGTAACGGTAATCACTGCCCCAACGGCGGCAAAAATCAGCCACGTTACCGGCCTTGCGATGGGTGCGACGTTGGCGCAGACGGTAATAAACTTCAATCGGCGCTTGCCCGGCATGTGCCGCGAGCTTCGCCAGTTCTGTACGCAAATTTTCCCAAGCGGCGCGTTCGGCTTTTTGGGTGGCGGGGTCGTTGCTATCGGACAGCAAGAACACATCAAATGTCGCCGCGTGGTCGGTTGCCGCGACCGACTCGCAGGTGGCGCGCAGGCCAGCAAAAACAGTGCGCACATCTTCATTGCAAATCGGCATGATGATGGCGGTGCGGGCCGTGGGGTCGAGCGGATGGTGTTGAACCTTGCGGGCCGACAACGCGTGTTTGTCACCAAACAACGTAACGTAAAAACCCATCACCGCCGTCATGAAGCCCGTCACCACCCAAGCCGACAGCAAACTGAAAAGCGCTAGCTGTCCATATTTGAGCCAATCACTTTCGTAATCCGGCTGCAAATCGGCAAACAAGGTGGAGGCCAACGCGGTGCTGATCAACGTGACTGCCAGCAACACGTTGCGCCTGCGTTTGGCCGCCATTTGCCAAGGCTTTGTCGCTTTTTCTTTAACCTGCGGCGCAGACGATGGCGCGGTTCCCCGGCTCAAAGGCCACAAAATGGCCGTACCCACACTGTTCCAGAAACCACGCCAAGGCCGAGGCGTCATCGATCCGCGATTGACCGGCGGTGCCGTCACGGAATTGGGATGACGCTCTTCGCGCAACAGACTGCGGGTCGATGCAGACGGGACGGACGGGGTTAAGGGGTGACGATGGTGGTCCATGTTTCGCTCACTGTGTTGTTGTTGTGTTGAAGAAAGGCGCGCAGCTCAATCGGTTGATTGGGGACGATGCGCTGCACGCGCAAAGTCATGCGCCAAACGCCGGTCGCCGGGTTGCGCCAGGCATTGCTTTCGAGGATGCGGCCATTGGCATCACTGCTAACAATGGCGCGCACCGGCTCGTCGGCACCCAACGGATCCAGCGCCGGGCCGGTAAAGTCGATCACGTACTGAATGGTTTGTTGCAAAGCTTGTGCATCCAGCTTGCTGTAGCCGATGCCCCGGCGCGACTGCGTAGCCCAGCCGTTGGGCGGACGTTGCTGCTGCGCACCTTGCCAGCCAATTTGGTAAGCAAAATCAAGCGACTCGCCGGGCTGTGGCAGTTGATCCGGCACCCAGTAAGCCACCACGTTGTCATGGGTTTCGTCGGGCGTGGCCAGCAGCAGCAACTCAACCCGGCCCGGCCCCCATTCGCCCATCGGCGTGATCCAGGCGCTAGGGCGCAACTCGTAGCGCGCCTCGGTATCTTCATAACTGGCAAACGCCCGGTCGCGTTGCATCAGACCAAAACCTTTAAGGCCTTTCATGGCGAAGGACGTGACCAGCGGCGCGGCGGGGTTGAGCAGCGGACGCCAAAGCCATTCGCCGTCGCTGCTGGCCATCATCAAACCGTCCGAGTCATGCACTTCAGGCCGAAAATCACCCGTTTTGGGCTGGTTCTCGCCAAACAGGAACATGCTGGTCAGCGGTGCCAAACCCAAGGTGGCGATCTTGGGGTCAACGCCTTTGCGCATGAAGATTCGGGCGTGAACTTCAGTCACGGTCTGCTCGCCGGGACGGATGTCAAAGCGGTAAGCGCCGGTCATGTGGGGCGAGTCCAACAAGGCAAATATAGTCAGTTGTTGGGCGTCAACGGCAGGCTTTTCAAGCCAGAAATCAGTAAAACGGGGAAATTCTTCTTGCGGCGCGCCGGACGAATTCACGGCCAACCCACGGGCAGACAAGCCATAACGCTGGCCCACGCCCAAAGCACGGAAGTAGCTCGCGCCTTGAAAAGCAATCAACTCATCTTTGTAAGCGGCAGCGTTCAGCGGGCTGTGAACGCGAAATCCGGCATAACCCAGATCATCCCAACTGGCCGTATCCAATTGGTTCTTACCAAAATTAAAGGCACTGCCGTCGTAGTGCAAAGGCTTGTTGCCTTGCGCAGACACTTCGTTAATATGCACCGACTCGCCCTGGGGGCCAAGGTGGAAAAACTTGACTTCAAAGGGCAGTTGATCAGCGCGCCATAAAGTCTTGTCATCGTTAAAGCGGATGTCGCGCAAACCGTCGTAATCCAGCGCGGCTAGTTCAGCAGGAACGGCTTGGCGCTTGAGTTGATACGGGGTTTGGGCACGGGTCTGGGCCAGTTGAGCGACTTCGTCCAGCGTCAAAGCGTGGGCGTTTGCCAAACAGGCGAGCAACCCCAACAACGTCAAAACAACGAGGCGGACTTGAAAAAGATAGACCGTGGACGTGGCCGACATGAGTTTCATGCAAAGTACATTGCAAACTCTGCGCCAAGTCAAAAAGACTATCTAAATCAACAGCTTGGAAAAACTTTGAGAAAGGAAAACCTAGCGCCACCTCAAAATACGCTCGTAAACCCTATGTTTTGTCGTCAAATAGCGACAGCGATCACCCTATTTTAAAAAATACTGTTTTAAATCAATCGCTTAGACGTGTCGCTCAATAGCGACAAAAATTTTCACGGCGCAGCGGAATCGGTCTTGAAATGGCCGGGGATCAGCTCGTGTTTTTGCATCAGGCGATAAAACTCGGTGCGATTGCGGTCGGCCAACCGGGCGGCATCGGCTACGTTGCCGTCCGTCAGTTTGAGCAAACCGACCAGATATTCACGCTCGAAACGCTGGCGCGCCTCAGCCAGCGTGAGCACTTGCACGCTGGGAGATCGCAAGGCGCGCTGGATCAGAGCCAGCGGAATCAACGGCGTGCTGGCCAACGCGCACACTTGCTCCACCACGTTGTAAAGCTGGCGCACGTTGCCCGGCCAAGCCGCCGTGGTGAGGGCTTTGAGCGCTTCCGGCGCAAAGCCGCTCAGGCGTTTGCCGTATTTGCTGGCGAGCTTGACTAAAAAGTGGTTGGCCAGCAACGCAATGTCTTCGCGCCGTTCGGCCAGCGGCGGCAAAGTTAGCGTGACGACATTAAGGCGGTAATAAAGATCAGTGCGGAACTGGCCTTCCGCCATCGCCGCATCCAGATCACGGTGCGTGGCCGAGATGATGCGCACATTGACAGGAATCGACTGACTCGACCCCAAAGGGCGAACCACTCTTTCCTGCAACACCCGCAGCAGCTTGACCTGCAACGCCAACGGCATATCGCCAATTTCATCGAGCAGCAAGGTGCCGCCTTCTGCCGCCTGAAAAAGCCCTTTGTGGTTGGCCGACGCATCGGTAAACGCGCCTTTGACATGACCAAAAAGTTCGGATTCCAGTAGCGCCTCGGGGATGGCGCCACAGTTCACGGCAATAAAAGGATGGGCAGCGCGCAGGCTGGCTTGGTGAATGGCCTGTGCCAGCAGCTCTTTGCCAGTGCCGCTGTCACCGCGCAGCATGACACTGGCGTCTGAGCGGGCCACCATTCTGGCTTCAGCCAGTATTTCGGCCATCCGGCTGGAACGGCTGATGATGCCGCTTTGCCACGCAGGTTCTTGACCCGCCGAAGCGGCTGGCGCAGGCGCACTCAGTGATAAGGCTTGCGCGATTTTGTCGAGCAGACTTTTGCCGTCAAAGGGTTTTGTGAGATAGGTGAACACGCCGCGTTCGGTCGCCTCCACGGCGTCGGGAATTGTCCCGTGAGCCGTGAGCAAAATGACGGGCAATGACGGGTGGTGGATGCGAATCTCATCAAACAGCGCCAAGCCATCCATGCCAGGCAGGCGCACGTCACTGAGTACCAGTTGCGGACGTTCAATATCGAGCTGCGTTAACGCTTCTTCGGCAGACTTGGCCGCGCTGACGCGGTAGCCAGCGGCCGTCAAGCGCATGGTGAGCAGACGCAGCATATCGGCGTCATCATCGACGACGAGCAAGTGCGCGCGACTGGCTGTCATGGGTTGGGATGCCGAGAGTGACTGCGGGCAGAAGATAGCGGCACGGGCGATGAACGGCGACTCAAGCTACGTTCAATTTCCTTGAGCGCTTCAAGCTTGTCCTGCGTCTGCTCAAGCCGACGCTGAAGCTCACGCAGTTGCAGGGACTGACGATCCAGCAGATCTTCAACCCGCCGTTGTTCTGTGAAACGCGCGGCCAGCAAACGCGCTAACGTCTGTAGCGGCTGGGCGTCGGCACGGGTATCACTCAACACACGCTGCAGCAACTCTTGCGCACGAACCAAATCGTAGAGCTGCGAAGTTTGACTCAACGCAAGACCGAGCCGCAACTGATCAACCGGCGCAGTGGACGTACCAAGATGGCGAATTTCTTTCGCCAGATCATCGCCCTGCAATAGACGAACATGGTCGGCATAAGCCAATACGGTTAACACATCCTGACCTGACCAAGGCACTGGCGGCGCTGTCGTTATGTCTGTGGGCATTCGTTCAACCGGAACCTTGGTCGTGCCGAAAACACCTTCAGCTGTTGGTGGTCCCAGTGCATTTTGCGCTGACAGACTACAACCCGCGCTCAAGCCAATGACCAGCGCTGTGGGGCCAACACGGCAAAGTGTGCGGGCAATAGCCTTAAGAGTGGAAAACATTAGGTAGTTCAATTCTGAAATGAGCACCAGATTCACTGGCTAACAATTGCACCTGGCCGCCATGCGCGGCAATGTATTCATGAACAATGGACAAACCGATACCACTGCCGCGCACCGCCTCTGGCGGCTGACGCTTGCTCCGGTAAAAAGGTTCAAAAATACGCGATTGATCCTCTGCGGCAATGCCAACGCCTTCATCTTCCATATCGATAAGCAACAACGTTTGCAACTGGCTTAACCTGATCTGTATGCGGCCTTGAAAAGGGGAGTAGCGAATGGCATTTGACAGCAAATTTCCAATCACCATGCCCAACTTATCACGATCCACCTCAACCCGCGCCACTTGCCCCGAGACAATCACACGCAGTTCACGGGTGCGCCACTGCAGCTGTTGCGCCTCTATCTGGGCCTCAATGAGTTGTGTCAAATCAGTTTTTTGACGTTGTAGCTGGCGCGCCTCAAAAGCTGCCGCGTTAAAACGCAGCAAGTCTTCAATTTGAGCCTGTAACAAATCAGTGTTGTGCCGCAGAATTTTTGCAACTTCGCGCTGGTTGTCGTTTAATTCACCGGCAACCCCCTCCTCCAGCAGGGACACCCCTTCGCGCAAAGAAGCCAGAGGAGTTTTGAGTTCATGCGAGACATGACGCAAAAAACGTGCTTTATCAGCATCCAACTCAACCAAACGCAGTCGTAACCACTCCAAACGCTGCCCAAGTAGCTGTAAGTCGGCCGGTCCCGCGATGACAATGGGCTGATCCAAACAGTTTTCACCCAAGCCATTAATCGCTTTTTCAAGACGATTCAGAGGCCGGGTCAGCCAGACGCCAAAGCCCAGCACCATCAGCAATGACAGCACAATGGCCGCGCTCACCTGCTGCGTCAATTGCCGACGATGCGTCTCCAATGTTTCAAGGAGACTCTGATTTTTGACTTCAATAGCTTGCCGGACACGCTGGGCAATCGTTGCATTGATGAGATTAATTGCACGAAACTCTTGCGCGATTTGTGCATCTCTTTCTAACGCCGTATCAGGCGAACCAACGAGTCGTGATGTGATCGTTTGAAGCCGTATTTTCCAGTCGTTAAGTAAGGCAGTAGAGACGCCTTGCCCCGCTAACAACCCTAAAATTTTTCGCGTTTCAACAGCCGTTGCATCGAAACGCTTTCGTAAAGCATGATCCATCAGCACAACCGACTGACGGGAGGTTCGCTCCATTTCAACGCTACGCTCAGTGAGTGACTGCACTTCAGCACTCAGTTCAATCGAGCGGGCAGCGCCATCGCTGCTTTGCATGATCAAGTGTTCAAGCGTGAACAAGGCGCGCAATGAGGCAGCTGTCAGTAATACAACAATCAATAAAAAAGCAGCTACCAGTAACTGCCGAAAAGAAAGATGCTTAAGCATCACAACCTGTAACAGAGACTCTTTTCATGAAACCTTTTGGAGGTTGATGGAAGTTAAAGCAGGATGATAGCTTCATTTAATGAGCAAAAAAAAGCCAACATGACGTTGGCTTTTTGATACTGACTTATTAGATCAGCGTGTTGGTTGCGCGAGTAGGATTTGAACCTACGACCTTTGGGTTATGAGCCCAACGAGCTACCAGGCTGCTCCATCGCGCGGTATGTATAGATTATACCCTATTATTCTGCTGCTGTATCGCCATTTGGCACTTCAGCAGCAGAAGAGCGGTCAACCAACTCAACCAAAGCCATTGGCGCATTGTCACCCACGCGGAAACCCATTTTCAGGATGCGTGTATAGCCACCTGGACGTGTTTTGAAACGTGGACCCAAATCGTTAAACAACTTGACAACGCTATCACGATCACGCAGACGATCAAACGCCAGACGACGATTAGCAACGGTAGCTTCTTTGGCAAGCGTGATCATGGGTTCGATAACGCGACGCAGTTCCTTTGCTTTAGGAACTGTCGTTTTAATAACTTCATGCTCGATGAGTGAATTCATCATGTTACGCAGCATAGCCAAGCGATGTGAGCTAGTGCGATTGAGTTTTCTAAGTCCGTGTCCGTGACGCATTGTGCATTCCTTTAATTATTTAACAGGCAGCCGTATCAGGTACTGCTTATTGCACCGAGTTCCTGATGGAGACTCAACGAGTTAACGCTTTTCTAGAGCGGCTGGTGGCCAACTTTCAAGCTTCATGCCTAAAGTCAAACCGCGGGAAGCCAGCACTTCCTTTATTTCATTGAGTGATTTACGACCCAGATTTGGAGTTTTTAACAACTCATTTTCTGTGCGCTGAATCAAATCGCCGATGTAGTAAATATTTTCAGCTTTCAAGCAATTCGCTGAGCGAACTGTCAACTCAAGCTCATCAACAGGACGCAACAGAATTGGATCAAACTGTGTATTACCCCGTGGTGCAGGCGTATCAAATGCAGCCAACTCGCTGCCTTCAAGTTGTGCAAATACAGCAAGTTGCTCAACAAGAATTTTTGCAGAAGCACGGACAGCATCTTCAGCTGAAATAGCCCCATTGGTCTCGATATCAACTACTAGCTTGTCAAGATCTGTACGCTGTTCAACGCGGGCACTTTCGACGGTGTAGCTAACACGCTTCACAGGAGAAAATGAGGCATCCAAAACAATACGACCAATTGACTTATTGGGTTCGTCTGCATGGCGACGCATCGTACCAGGCACATAACCACGACCTTTTTCAACCTTAATCTGCATGTCAAGTTTGCCACCTTGTGACAGATGTGCGATGACATGATCTGGATTGATGATCTCGACATCATGCGGTGTTTGAATATCACCTGCAGTCACGAGGCCTTCATCATCTTTTCGGAGACTCAAAGTCACTTCGTCGCGATTATGCAGCTTGAAAACCACACCTTTAAGGTTCAAAAGAATATTGACAACATCTTCTTGAACACCATCAATAGAAGAATATTCATGCAAGACACCTGCAATCGTAACTTCGGTTGCAGCGTAGCCCGGCATCGAAGACAACAACACACGGCGAAGTGCGTTACCAAGGGTGTGACCGTAGCCACGCTCAAATGGTTCAAGAGAAACTTTGGCACGGTTAACCGTAAGTTGCTCGACGTTGATGGCTTTAGGTTTCAATAAACTATTTTGCATGCGGACTTCCTCTCAATACCCTCGGCTCATTACACCGGTAAGGCTGACGAAGCACCTAAAACGCGATGTCCCGCGCTTTAGGAACAATTTCAAATGAAAAACGTGTTGAAACGCTATTAACGCGAATACAACTCGACAATCAACGACTCGTTGACGTCGGCGGCAAACTGATCGCGATCAGGAGCAGACTTAAAAGTACCTTCGGTCTTTTCAATATTCACTTCGACCCAAGCTGGCATACCAACCTGATGTGCTAATTGAAGTGCTTCAGCAATACGATTTTGCTTTTTAGACTTATCACGCACGGCAATCACATCGCCAGCTTTGACCATATAAGAAGGAATATTCACCGACTTACCATTCACGGTCATCGCTTTATGAGAGACCAACTGACGCGCTTCAGCACGAGTTGATCCAAAGCCCATACGATAGACCACATTGTCGAAACGAGACTCCAGAAGCGACAACAGATTTGCACCTGTGTTACCTTTGCGCCGATCAGCTTCTTCAAAATAACGACGAAATTGCTTTTCAAGCACACCGTACATGCGTTTAACTTTTTGCTTCTCACGAAGTTGTAAGCCAAAGTCAGAAGTACGAGCACCTGATGTGCGACCGTGTTGACCTGGTTTAGAGTCGAATTTTGCCTTATCGCCGATAGAACGACGTGCGCTCTTCAAGAATAAGTCAGTGCCTTCACGGCGGGATAATTTGGCTTTTGGGCCTAGATAGCGTGCCACTAGAACTTCCTTTATGTCATCTGACGCAGATGAGTGCGCGAGCCACCAGCGTTAAGCCAGTGGCGGTGGGCTTTATAAAATTTAAATACGACGACGCTTTTGTGGGCGGCAACCGTTGTGCGGCACCGGAGTCACGTCAGCAATCATATTAATGCGGATACCAAGGGCGGCAAGGGCGCGAACCGAAGATTCACGACCAGGACCTGGGCCTTTGATTTCGACATCAAGATTTTTGATGCCTTGTTCAATAGCAGCACGACCAGCGACCTCTGAAGCTACTTGAGCTGCAAATGGTGTGGATTTACGCGAACCCTTGAAACCTTGACCACCTGACGAGGCCCAAGATAACGCGTTACCTTGACGGTCCGTGATCGTGATGATGGTGTTGTTGAATGATGCGTGAACGTGAGCCACGCCATCAGCAACATTTTTACGAACTTTTTTGCGAACACGTTGTGCCGCATTATTGCCGGGAGCTTTTGCCATAGTGGTCTTTCAATCCCTTTTATTTCTTCAATGAAGCAGCAGCCTTACGGGGGCCTTTGCGAGTGCGAGCATTCGTTCGTGTCCGCTGACCACGCATGGGCAAGCCTCTCCGATGACGAAAGCCGCGATAGCAGCCAATGTCCATCAAACGCTTGATGTTCATTGTCGTTTCACGACGCAGATCACCTTCAATAGTGAACTGAGCAATCTGATCGCGAATTTTCTCAAGATCCAAGTCAGTCAAGTCTTTGACTTTTTTGGAATAAGCGATGTCGCAAGCTTCGCAAATTTTGCGAGCGCGGGTGCGACCGATCCCAAAAATGGCGGTTAGACCAATTTCAGAATGCTGTTGCGGCGGAATGTTGATGCCAGCGATACGTGCCATTTTCGTCCTCTATACTCTTGCAGTTAACCCTGGCGCTGCTTGTGACGAGGATCTGTACAGATCACACGGACAACGCCCTTACGCCGAATTACCTTGCAGTTACGGCAAATTTTCTTGACCGAAGCCGAAACCTTCATTTCATTCTCCTAAACTAATTTAAGCGCTCGGCATAATATTGCACGAGACGCAAACCATTACTGTTACTTAGCCCTGAATACAATCCGTGCCCGACTCAAATCGTAAGGCGTCAATTCAACAGTGACCTTGTCCCCAGGAAGAATACGAATGTAATGCATCCGCATTTTTCCAGAAATATGCCCGAGAACTATGTGGCCATTTTCTAACTTCACGCGAAATGTCGCGTTAGGCAAGTTTTCAACCACCTCTCCTTGCATTTGAATAACATCATCTTTTGCCATATTTACCAATCGCCTTATGAAGACTTAAAGTTCGCCTTCTTTAGCAGCGATTCATATTGCTGCGACATCATGTAGTTCTGAACTTGAGACATGAAATCCATAGTCACAACCACAATAATCAAAAGAGAAGTTCCACCAAAGTAAAACGGTACGTTGTACTTCAGAATTAAAAATTCCGGCAATAAACACACCATAGTGATATAAATCGCACCAGCAAATGTCAAGCGAAGCAATATTTTATCTATGTATTTCGCTGTTTGATCGCCAGGGCGAATTCCGGGAATGAAGGCGCCACTCTTTTTAAGGTTGTCTGCTGTTTCACGGCTGTTAAAAACAAGCGCGGTATAGAAGAAGCAGAAAAATATAATTGCAGCGGCATAAAACATCACATAGATAGGCTGACCTGGCGTCAGCGATCCGGCAATGTCTTTCAGCCAACGCATAGAGTCACCAGCGCTAAACCAACCTACCACGGTTGCAGGCAACAAGATAATGGAGGACGCAAAGATAGGCGGAATAACACCGGCCATATTTAGCTTCAAAGGCAGATGTGATGACTGTCCACCATAAACTTTATTACCCACCTGACGCCTTGCGTAATTCACTAAAATCTTGCGCTGACCACGCTCAACAAATACAACAAAGAAGGTGACCAAAGCGACCAATATAACAATGAACAAAGCGATGATGATACTCATTGCCCCGGTGCGAACCAGTTCAAGTAAACCACCTATTGCATTGGGCAACCCGGCTGCGATACCACCAAAAATGAGTATCGAAATACCATTTCCCAAGCCGCGTTCAGTAATTTGCTCACCCAACCACATCAAAAACAAAGTTCCTGCTGTGAGTGTTACAACGGCTGTCATCCGGAATCCAAAACCTGGCGTAATAACAAGCCCGGCAGAACTTTCAAGTGCAATAGCAATACCCATTGACTGAAAAAGCGCAAGACCCAGTGTCCCGTAGCGCGTGTACTGTGTAATCTTGCGACGACCTGCTTCGCCTTCTTTTTTGAGCTGCTCGAAAGCAGGCAAAACATAAGTGAGCAGTTGCATAATGATTGATGCCGAAATATACGGCATGATCCCTAATGCAAAAATGGTAAACCGTGAGAGTGCGCCTCCAGAGAACATATTGAACATGCCCAATATGCCGCCCTGTTGCCCCTTAAAGAATTGTGCAAGCTGCGCTGAATCGATACCTGGAACAGGAATATGTGCCCCAACTCGATACACGACCAACGCAAGCAATAGGAAAACAAGCCGACGACGCAAGTCACCGAATTTACCAGTTTTAGCCATTTGAGATGCGTTAGTTGCCACTGTTAAATTCTTTCAAAGGCTAATTAAGCGAGACTTCCGCCAACTGCTTCAATCGCCACTTTAGCAGCTGCAGTTGCGCCAATACCTGTGAGATTCACAGCTTTAGTCAGTTCACCCGTTTTGATGATCTTTACAACGCGGGCGAGTTCACCGACCAGGCCAACTTGCTTAAGCAACACTAAATTTACTTCAGTTGCACCCAGCTTTTCCAAAGAAGTCAAAGTGACTTCAGCATTGAACTTGAGCAATTGGGATTTGAAACCACGTTTTGGCAAACGTCGTTGCATTGGCATTTGACCGCCTTCAAAACCAACTTTGTGGTAGCCACCAGCACGAGACTTTTGGCCTTTATGACCACGGCCTGCCGTTTTCCCGATGCCGGAGCCTATGCCACGACCAACACGCCGTTTGTAATGTTTTGCGCCCTCTGCGGGCTTGATGCCATTGAGTTCCATCATCAACCTCTTAGAGCACTTTGACCAGATAACTGATCTTGTTAATCATGCCGCGAACCTCGGGCGTATCCGCTAATTCGCGTGTGCTGCGAATTTTGCGGAGACCGAGACCACGAACGGTGGCACGGTGCGATTCTTGGCAACCGATAGGGCTGCGAATCAATTGCACTTTAAGTGTTTGTTGTGTCGTCATTTTGAGACTCCCGGTTAGACGAAGAGTTCTTCAATCGTCTTGCCACGCTTCGCCGCCACTTGTGATGGGTTTGTTGCATGAGAAAGCGCATTGAGTGTGGCACGCACCATGTTGTACGGATTTGAAGAGCCGTGACTTTTAGCCACGATATCAGTGATACCAATCACTTCAAATACGGCACGCATAGGTCCACCGGCGATGATGCCAGTCCCTTTAGGAGCTGGCGCCATCATGACCGAGGCTGCACCATGTTGACCCATCACTTTGTGGTGAATGGTTCCATTCTTGAGTGAGACTTTAGCCAGGTTACGACGAGCTTCTTCCATCGCTTTTTGCACAGCTGCCGGCACTTCTTTCGACTTACCCTTACCCATACCAACGCGACCATCGCCATCACCCACTACGGTCAATGCAGCGAAACCAAGAATACGGCCACCTTTGACCACTTTGGTAACGCGATTGATCGCGATCATTTTTTCACGCAGTCCGTCTTCAGGCCCTTCAGCCTTACCCTGCATTTTTGCTTGAAATTTAGCCATCTTTATTTCCGATCTGCTTAGAACTGCAAGCCAGCTTCACGTGCCGCATCAGCCAGTGCTTTCACACGACCATGGTACGCAAAGCCTGCGCGGTCAAACGCAACTTTTTCAACACCAACCGCCATAGCTTTTTCAGCCAGACGCTTGCCAATAATTTGGGCAGCGGCAACGTTGCCACCTTTACCCGAACCACCCAAGGCCGTGCGCACTTCGGCTTCTGCCGTTGAAGCAGTCGCGAGCACCTTGCTGCCATCGCCAGAGATTACGCTGGCATAAATGTGCAAGTTGGTACGGTTTACTGTTAAACGGTAAACGCCTTGCATAGCAATGCGAATACGTGTCTGACGAGCCCTGCGAAGACGCTGTTCTTTTTTGGTCAACATGTTGCAGCTCCTTATTTCTTCTTGGTTTCTTTGATTGTGATTTTTTCGTCCGAATAGCGGATGCCTTTGCCTTTGTAAGGCTCAGGTGGACGAATGGCACGAATCTCGGCAGCTATTTGACCCACGCGTTGACGGTCAGCACCCTTGATCACGATTTCCGTGGGAGTTGGCGTTGCAACGGTGATGCCAGCTGGCATGTCTTTGTTGACCGGATGTGAGTAGCCCACAGTGAGATTGAGCTTGGCGCCTTGCGCTTGAGCTTTGTAACCCACACCAATAAGACTCAGCTTTTTCTCAAAGCCCTTGGTTACACCAACCACCATGTTGTTCACCAGCTGACGCATGGTGCCACTCATGGCATTGGCTTCGCGTGATTCGTTGGCAGGCTGAAAACTCAGCGTACCTGCGTTATTAGTCACGGTAACCAATGGATTTAACGTAAGAAACAAGGCGCCGCCTGATCCCTTGACACTAATTTTTTCAACAGCGATCGCCACTTCCACATCAGCGGGAACGACAACTGGCATTTTTCCTATACGGGACATTTTCTGTTTCTCCTCAATGTCACGGTTTAGGCAACGTAGCAAAGAACTTCACCACCGACACCGGTAGCGCGCGCTTTGCGATCAGTCATGACGCCCTTGGGGGTAGTGACAATTGCCACACCCAGGCCGTTTTGAACTTGCGGAATGGCATCACTGCCACGATAAACACGCAGACCCGGGCGACTGACACGCTCAATGCGTTCGATCACTGGCTTTCCAGCGTAGTATTTCAGGACAATGACTAACTCAGACTTGCCTTCTTCAACTTTTACGTTGAAGTCGTCAATATAGCCTTCGTCTTTCAACACCTGTGTAATTGCAATCTTCACTTTGGAAGAAGGGATGCTGACAGTGGTTTTAGCCACCATCTGCGCATTGCGAATGCGTGTCAACAAGTCGGCGATGGGATCACTCATGCTCATATATAGGTCTCCTACCGCTTACCAGCTAGCCTTGACCATGCCGGGGATTTCCCCTGCAAAAGCCATTTCACGAATTTTTGCACGCGCCAAACCAAAATGTTGGAATGTGCCGCGAGGACGACCCGTGATAGCGCAACGATTGCGCTGACGTGTCGGATTTGCATTGCGGGGAAGCATCTGCAGACCCATACGGGCAGCAGCACGTTCTTCGTCAGTGCGCTTTGCATCATTTGCGATTGCTTTGAATTCCGCGTGTTTTTTCGCGTATTTTGCAACCAGTTTGTCGCGCTTGAGTTCGCGCTGGATTAAAGCCATCTTAGCCACAGGTCACCTCAGTTCTTGAACGGAAAACGGAAACCTGTGAGCAGTGCTTTGCACTCTTCATCAGTCTTGGCCGTTGTGGTGATGCTGATATTGAGACCACGCAAGGCATCAACCTTGTCATATTCAATTTCAGGGAAAATAATTTGCTCTTTGACGCCAATGTTGTAGTTACCACGGCCATCAAAAGCACGACCAGAGATACCGCGAAAGTCACGAACGCGAGGCAGAGCCACGGTCACAAAACGATCCAGGAACTCAAACATCTGCACGCCGCGCAGCGTAACCATGCAACCGATTGCCTGATTTTCACGGATTTTGAAACCCGCGATAGCTTTCTTAGACATGGTGACGACAGGCCGCTGACCTGCAATCTTGGTCAGATCACTCACAGCATGATCCATAACTTTCTTGTCAGCGACAGCCTCACTCACACCCATATTGAGCGTGATCTTAGTCAGACGCGGGACTTGCATTGGCGATTTGTAGCCAAACTTGGCTATCAACTCTGGTGCCAATTTTTCGCGATAGTGTTGTTGCAAACGAGCCATGCTTATGCCACCTTGATTTCTTCACCGCTCGACTTGTAAACGCGGAAACGTTTACCGTCGGCTGCCAGCTTGATACCAACACGATCAGCTTTTCCTGTAGCGACATTGAAAATGGCTACATTGGACTGATGAATTGGCATGGACTTTTCAACTATGCCACCAACCGTACCTTTTAAAGGATTTGGCTTGGTGTGCTTTTTGACGATATTAATGCCTTCAACCAGGACATAAGAGTCATCTTTGCGCAGCGCAATTTTGCCGCGCTTACCCTTGTCGCGCCCGGTTAGCACGATGATATCGTCGCCTTTGCGAATCTTGTTCATGGTGCGTCCTTACAAAACTTCAGGAGCCAGTGACACGATCTTCATGAACTTCTCAGTGCGCAATTCACGCGTCACTGGGCCGAAGATACGAGTGCCGATTGGCTCCAATTTAGCATTCAGCAAAACTGCTGCGTTGCCATCGAATTTGACCAGCGAGCCGTCGCTACGACGAATGCCCTTGGCCGTGCGAACTACTACCGCGCTGTATATCTCGCCTTTTTTGACGCGACCGCGTGGAGCAGCTTCCTTAACAGTTACTTTAATAATGTCGCCGACACTAGCGTAGCGGCGCTTTGACCCACCCAGCACCTTGATGCATAGAACGGATTTAGCGCCGGTGTTGTCGGCAACTTCTAATCGAGATTCAACTTGGATCATTTCAATTATTCCCAACTTGCACTAGAAGCAATAAAAATTAACTTTTTAGTCGTTTTTTACTACTTCACAGTCAGTCTTGGGCCCGTCGTTTACAACATGAACCACTCACATTGCACTTTTTGGGCAGATACTTCGTACTTTTTCAAGCGAAGCATTCCATTATGCACTACTTACACGCCTTCGTCTCAAAAATTTAGTCCGGCAAACGCAAATAATGTTGCGTCAAAGTTATAAATTCCTGGGTTTTCGGATCAAGTCCTGTTTCCTGCCTAAGAATTTCGCCGACACGGACGGCCACGGAGGCGGCCAGTTGGGCATCCAGAAAAAGCAGGCGTGAGCGTCGCGCCAGCACATCTTCAACCGTGACGGCGTACTCGTGGCGGGCGGCAAACCGGATCATGGCCTCGGTCAGACCGGCGCAAAGCGGGTTCTGGGCACCCGGCAGGCTTGATACCACGCGGGCTTCGCAACCATAAGAATGCTCGCCCGGAGCCTGACTGAGCGACTGGACTGCCATCCCCGGCGGGCCGCTGCCAATGAGCCGCAGTTTTTCAGTGACTCCTGCCTGGTGTCTGGCGATCAAGCCATTGTCGGCACACACCGCCAGTACATCTTCCGCCATGGCTCGGTAAGTCGTCCACTTGCCGCCGGTGACCGTAACAAGGCCACTGCGGCTGACGAGCACCGTATGCTCGCGACTAATGCGCTTGGTGTTGTCGCCCACACTGTCTTGCGGCTTGACCAGAGGCCGCAGTCCGACCCAGACACTTTTGACATCCGAGCGCCCGGGTGCGCGGCGCAAGTAGCGCGCCGACTCTTTCAATATGAAATCCACCTCTTCCTTGAAGGCTTGGGGTTCGCGCGCCAGGTCATCGCGTGGCGTATCGGTGGTGCCCAGAATCACCTTACCCAGCCACGGCACCGCAAACAAGACCCGTCCATCGGCGGTTTTGGGCACCATCAGACCGACATCAGCGGCCAGAAATTCGCGGTCAACCACAATATGCACGCCTTGGCTGGGCGCCACCATCGGCTGGGTGGCGCGCGCCACGTCATCACCCAGATGCAGCGCATCTTTCTGGCGCAATTCATCGACCCAGACCCCTGCAGCGTTAACGACGCAACGAGCCTTGATCTGGTAAGACTGGCCATTCAAGCTATCTTCACAGGTCAGCCCGGCGACCTTCGTGCCGTCATAAATCAGATCGACTACCCGGCAATAATTCACCAGCAAGGCGCCGTGCAGCGCGGCGGTGCGCGCCAGCGTCAAGGCCAGGCGGGCATCGTTAAATTGACCATCCCAGTATTTGACGCCGCCTTTCAGGCCCTGCGCCTGCGCCGTCGGCAGCAAGGCCAGCGTGGCTTCGCGACTCAGTAATTTCGTCTTGCCCAGGCCGGCCTTACCCGCCAGCGCATCGTACATTTTGAGGCCGATGCCATAAAAAGCGGTCTCCCACCATTTGTATGAGGGCATGACAAAGGCCAGCGGCTGCGCAATAAAGGGAGCGTTGTTGAGCAGCGTGGTGCGCTCATGCAAGGCCTCCCGCACCAGTGCTATGTTGCCCTGTGCCAGATAGCGCACGCCCCCGTGCACCAGTTTGGTGGAGCGTGATGAGGTGCCCTTGGCAAAGTCATGCGACTCCAGCAACACCACAGAAAACCCGCGTGCTGCCGCATCCAGTGCCACGCCCAGGCCGGTCGCCCCACCACCAATGATGGCAAGGTCGTACACCATAGGCTGCCCCAATCGTGTCATCAAGGCCGCACGCTGGGTCAATAAGGGCTTCGTTTCGATGGCCATAATTTAATTCCCGGCTTATCGACAGATCGCACAGACCCGCAGGCTCATGCGCAACAATCATTAATAAAAAAAGCCGTGTGGTGAACGCACACACACGGCAACAGTTCAACGCACCATCAATGGCACGGCTTATTTGTTAGCGTACCTTACCCGCCTTCCACGCATTCAACAGCGTTTCATAGGCAATGGTTTCGCCTTGTGGCTTTTCATTGACCAGCTTATTCCAGGGCGCTGCCTTGTCACTCAGGTACTTTTTAGGGTCACCCTTGGGGTTCAATTTGGGTGCGCAATGTGTCATACCAGCGCGCTGAAGACGTGCCATCACCCCATCCATCTCCTCCGCCAGATTGTCCATGGCCTGCTGCGGCGTCTTTTCACCGGACACCGCTACCGACACGTTTTGCCACCACAACTGGGCCAAGCGGGGGTAATCGGGCACATTGGTGCCGGTCGGCGTCCAGGCGACACGCGCCGGACTGCGATAGAACTCGACCAGGCCGCCGAGCTTGGGTGCCATGTCCGTCATCGCCTTGGACTGGATATCAGACTCACGAATAGGCGTTAATCCGACGATGGTTTTCTTCAGCGAGGTTGTTTTGGCGGTTACAAATTGTGCATATAACCAGGCTGCCGCTGTTTTATCACTGTCATGGTTCTTGAAGAAAGTCCATGCGCCCACGTCCTGATAGCCATTTTGCATACCGGGCTTCCAATAAGGACCATTCGGGCCGGGGGCCATGCGCCACTTGGGCGTGCCGTCGGCATTGACGACTGGCAAACCGGGCTTGATCATGTCGGCGGTAAAGGCGGTGTACCAAAAAATCTGCTGGGCAATTTGTCCTTGTGCGGGCACTGGACCCGACTCGCCAAAGGTCATACCCAAGGCTTCTTTGGGTGCGTATTTCTTCATCCAGTCCACATACTTGGTCAGCGCAAAGACCGCCGCTGGCGAGTTGGTGGCACCACCACGCGACATGGAGGCGCCCACGGGTGTACAGCCATCGGCGGCCACACGAATGCCCCATTCATCAATCGGCTTGCCGTTCGGAATGCCGATGTCGGCAGCACCAGCCATCGACAACCAGGCGTCCGTGAAGCGCCAACCGAGCGACGGGTCTTTTTTGCCGTAATCCATATGGCCATAAATCGGCTTGCCGTCAATCGACTTGACATCATTGCTGAAGAACGCCGCAATATCTTCGTAGGCGCTCCAGTTTTGCGGCACGCCCAACTCATAACCATACTTGGCCTTGAACTGGTCCTTCAAGTCTTTACGCGCAAACAAATCGGCACGAAACCAATACAAATTGGCAAATTGCTGGGTCGGCAACTGGTACATCTTGCCATCCGGCGCCGTGGTGAAACTGGTGCCGATAAAATCCTTGACGTCGAGTCCGGGATTGGTCCACTGCTTACCCTTGTCGGCCATGTAGTCGGTCAGATTCAAAATATTGCCATACCGATAATGCGTACCAATCAGGTCCGAGTCGGTGACCCAGCCGTCATAAATCGACTTGCCGGACTGCATCGACGTTTGCAGTTTCTCAACCACATCACCCTCCTGAATCAAGTCATGGTTGACTTTGATGCCGGTGATCTCCTGAAACGCTTTGGCCAGCGTTTTGGATTCATATTCATGGGTGGTGAGTGTTTCAGACACCACCGAAATCTCGGTCACCCCTTTGGCTTGCAACTTCTTGGCCGCCTCGATAAACCATTTCATCTCGGTGGTCTGTTGCGCCTTGGACAGGGTTGAGGGCTGGAATTCGCTGTCGATCCAGCGCTTGGCCGCCGCTTCATCCGCCCAGACCGGACTGGCCAGGGCGCTTGCCAAGGCCAGTGTCAACACAGTGTGTTGCAGTTTCATAGTCAATCTCCTCAGATTTAAATAATCCCTGTTTGTAAGACGAAGACGGCCCCAGGGAAAACAAGCCGACCCCTGTACTTTGGTCGGGCTAGCCCTTGCGCATGATCAACGCCAGCGAAGCCATAGAAAAAACAAAACTGATCCAGATTGAGGGCTCCGACTGCAAGTCCATCCACTCCGCCATTTGTGCGCCCATACCGATAAAGGCCAGATTCAAATAAGCAGCGACCAGCAAGCCGATAAAAAGCCGGTCACCGCGCGTCGTTTCTATCGGTAAAAAACCTTTTCGCAGGCTGGTGGGCGACTTGATTTCCCAGACGGTCATCGCCATCAGCATAAATAAGATACAGGTGAAAAAAATTGCTACCGGGGTAGTCCAGGCCATCCAGTTAAACATTCTTGTGCTCCTATCAAACGCGACCCATCGCGAAACCTTTGGCGATGTAATTTCGAACAAACCAGATCACGATGGCCCCTGGCACGATGGTCAGTACGCCAGCCGCCGCCAGAGTCGCCCAATCCATGCCGGAGGCCGACACGGTGCGCGTCATGGTGGCCACGATGGGCTTGGCATCGACACTGGTCAGTGTGCGCGCCAACAGCAATTCAACCCAGCTGAACATGAAGCAGAAGAAAGCGGCGACGCCAACACCGGCCTTGATCAGGGGCAGGAAAATCTTGATAAAAAACTTGGGGAATGAATAACCGTCGATATACGCAGTCTCGTCAATTTCACGCGGAATGCCACTCATGAAACCCTCCAGAATCCAGACGGCGAGGGGCACATTGAACAAGAGATGGGCGAGGGCAACGGCCAAATGAGTGTCCATCAGACCGACCGTGCTGTAGAGCTGAAAAAAGGGCAATAAAAACACAGCCGGAGGCGTCATGCGGTTGGTCAATAACCAGAAAAACACATGCTTGTCACCCAGAAAGCGGTAGCGCGAGAAGGCATAAGCCGCTGGCAAGGCCACGCTGATGGAGATCACCGTGTTGATGGCGACATAAATCAGACTGTTGATGTAGCCGGAATACCACGAAGGGTCGGTCAGAATCAAATGGTAGTTGGCCCACGTAAAGTTTTGCGGGAACAAGCTGAAACTAGCCAGAATTTCCTGGTTCGTTTTGAATGACATATTGATCATCCAATAAATCGGCAGCAGGGCAAAAATGATGTACGCAAAAAGAAAAATTGTGCGCTTCTGAAACTTAGGCTTATGCATGACCACCCTCCTTTTCCTGGGTGCCTACGCGCTGCATCCAGGTGTACAAAATAAAACACATCATCAAGATGATCAGGAAATAAATCAGAGAAAAGGCGGCTGCTGGCCCCAAGTCAAACTGCCCCACGGCCTTGATGGTCAACAGCTGTGACAAGAACGTGGTCGAGTTACCCGGTCCGCCGCCCGTCAACACAAACGGCTCGGTATAAATCATGAAGCTATCCATGAAACGCAGCAGCACGGCGATCATCAAAACGCCTCGCATTTTTGGTAACTGGATATACCGAAAAACCGCGAATTTGCTCGCTCCGTCAATGCTGGCCGCTTGGTAGTAGGCATCAGGTATGGAGCGCAAACCCGCATAACCCAGCAGCGCGACCAAAGGCGTCCAGTGCCAGACATCCATGAGCAAAACGGTCAACCAGGCGTGCGTTGGATTGCCGGTGTAGTTGTAATCAAAACCCAGGCTGTGCAGCGCGGCCCCCATCAGGCCAATATCGGCACGGCCAAAAATTTGCCAGATGGTGCCGACAACATTCCAGGGAATCAACAAGGAAAGCGACACGATCACCAAGACGGCAGAAGACCGCCAGCCAGTCGAGGGCATGGCCAAGGCCAGCAGAATGCCCAGAGGTAATTCCACCGCCAGCACCGAAAACGAGAACATCAACTGCCGGCCAAAGGCGGCATGTACCTCCTGGTCGCGCATGATGGAGGTGAACCATTCAAGACCGACATAAACGCGACGGTCTGGTGAAATGATGTCCTGCACCGAATAGTTGACGACCGTCATCAACGGAACAATCGCAGAAAAGGCGACGCAAATCAGAACCGGCAAGATCAAAAACCAGGCTTTCTGGTTGACCGGCTTAGTGGTTGTACTCATCGCACGATCTCCTCATTTTTATAGAAACAGGTGTGCTCGCCCATGACCTGAAGCCAGACCGTGTGACCCGGCACCAGCTGCGCTGTATCAGGGGAAAGACGTGCCTTCAGGACATGCGAGTCCAGGCTGGCGGTCAGCATGACGTGGGTACCAACATCCTGCATTTTGGCCACCGTCATCGGCAGGGCACCGACCGTGTGGGGCGCCACCAGTGCGACATATTCCGGTCTCACCCCGAGCTTGAGGGTTCCGGCTGGCAAACTGCGGCCTGCGGGAACAGGCAAGTCCACACCGCCGATAGTGATGCTGTTTTGCGTCGCCTCGCCGGTCAAAAAATTCATGCCCGGGGAGCCGATGAAATGCCCGACAAAGGTATGACTCGGTTTTTCATACAACTCGGCGGCAGACCCCACCTGCACCGCCCGGCCCAACGTCATCACCACCACATGATCGGCAAAGGTCAAGGCCTCCACCTGGTCATGTGTGACATAAATCATGGTGAGTTTCAGGTCGTGATGAATCTGCTTGATCTTGCGCCGCAACTGCCACTTGAGATGCGGGTCAATCACGGTCAACGGCTCATCAAACAGGACCGCCGAGACGTCAGGGCGTACCAGCCCCCGGCCCAAGGATATTTTTTGTTTGGCATCCGCTGACAGGCCGGCAGCACGCTGGTTCAACTGGCCGCTCATCTCCAGTATTTCTGCAATCGCACCCACGCGCTGACTGATTTGCGCTTTGGCAACGCCGCGATTACGCAGCGGAAAAGCCAGGTTTTCACCCACCGTCATGGTTTCGTAAATGACAGGAAACTGAAACACTTGCGCAATGTTGCGCTCGGGTGGAGAGGCCAGCGTCACGTCCTGGCCGTCAAAAAGTACACGGCCTTGCGAGGGCGCCAGCAAGCCCGACATGATGTTGAGCAAGGTCGTCTTGCCACAGCCGGAAGGCCCCAGCAACGCATAGGCACCGCCATCTTCAAACGTCATATTCAAAGGCAGCAAGGCATAGTCACTGTCTTGCTTGGGGTCGGGTTTGTAAGCATGTGCCAGATCGAGTTCAATACGTGCCATATCAGCGTCCTCCGCCGCGTACAGGGGACAACAACAACATCCCTTTCGCGTCAAATATATAAACTTGGGCCGGGTTGAAATACAGTTGAATGGGCACCCCCAAATCAAAGTAGTGAACGCCCGTCAACTGCGCCACCACGTCACCCACGGCGCTGGCCATGTGAACGTAGGTATCCGAGCCTGAGATCTCCGCCAACGCCACTTGCCCGGCCAGCGCTACATCGCCATCTTGTGCCTGCACGCGCAGGGCACTGGCGCGCATACCAACCGTCATCCTGGGTGACGCAGTCGGTGGCAAATCAATCACCAGCAAGGGGCCGCCGTCCAGCAACAACCCACCCTCACAGCCACCGGCACCCAACAAGTTCATCGGTGGATCACTGAAGGCGCGCGCCACACGCAAGGACTTCGGTTTGTGAAACACCTCGGCTGTCGGCCCGTACTGCAGCAACTCGCCTTCATCCATCACTGCGGTGTAGCCGCCCAGAAGGAGCGCCTCACCAGGTTCTGTGGTGGCGTAGATGACGGTTGAACCGCCTTCAGAGAAAAGGGCACTCAACTCGTCGCGCAACTCTTCGCGCAACTTGTAATCGAGGTTGACCAAAGGTTCGTCGAGCAGCATGAGAGGCGCGCCTTTCGCCAAGGCCCGGGCCAGCGCCACACGCTGCTGTTGTCCGCCGGACAGCTCTGCGGGATAGCGGTCGAGGAACATCTCAATGTGCAGTTTTTCAGCCAATTCACGAACCCGCTGATCAATGTTTTTTTCACCCCGCAACTTCAAAGGCGAGGCAATGTTGTCGCGCACCCGCAGCGACGGGTAATTAATAAACTGCTGATAAACCATCGCCACGTTGCGCTTGCGCACGGACACGCCCACCACGCTGTCCCCATTCACGCGCACCTCGCCGCCAGAGGGAACATCCAGCCCCGCCATGATGCGCATCAAGCTTGTCTTGCCGGCTTGTGTAGCCCCCAGCAACACGGTGACCGCGCCACTGGACGGCGCCATGCTCATGTCATAAAGCCAGGTCTGATCACCCACTTTTTTACTGATGCCCTCAAGAGTCAACTGCATTGCGCCACCTTTTCAATCGTGTCTTAAATCAATTTAAATTTCGCTTTTAATAATTATTAGTTCGTTTCAATTCCTTTTTACTTGGTACATACCCTATTAATATTCTTTTATTTTCGTTTTAGAGTTGAGGCTTCTACCATTTGGGTTATAAAAAACCATGAATCCCAACCCAAGACAAATTACCTTGCTCACGGTCGTACAGGCGCAAGGCTCAGTGACCGTTGAACAACTGGCAGAGACCCTGGGCGTCACGCTGCAAACCGTGCGCCGCGATGTACAACGTCTGGCAGACGAAGGGTTGCTCACCCGCTTCCATGGCGGCGTGCGCACCCCCAGTTCCTCGGTTGAACACATGGCGCACCAGCAACGCGAAAACCTGCACGCCGAAGGCAAATACCGGATTGCCCAGGCAATCGCGGCCGCCATTCCCAATGACTGCTCCCTGATCCTCAACATTGGCACCACCACCGAGGCCGTGGCCAAAGCCCTGTTGCAGCACAGCGGCCTGCAAGTCATCACCAACAACCTGAATGTGGCCAACATCCTCAGCACCAACGCCAAGAGTGAGGTGATCGTGGTCGGGGGCGTGGTGCGCGGCTCCGACCGGGGCATCGTGGGAGAAGCGGCAGTTGATTTCATCCGCCAGTTCAAGGTTGATATTGCCGTGATCGGCATCTCCGGCATTGAGACCGATGGCAGCCTGCGGGACTACGACTACCGCGAGGTCAAGGTCGCCCAAACCATCATTTCGCACGCACGCGAGGTCTGGCTGGCCGCTGACAGCAGCAAGTTCAACCGCCCCGCCATGGTCGAGGTGGCAACGCTGGCTCAGCTGGATCGCCTGTTCACCGATGCCCCCCCGCCTGATCCGTTTCCAGCCCTGCTGGCCGAAGCCCAGGTGCGTTACAACGTGGCGGTGCCAGCATGACCTACTTACTCGCTTTGGACCAAGGCACCTCCAGTTCGCGCAGCATTGTGTTTAACGCCGACGGCCAGGTGGTCGCCCAAGCGCAACAGGAATTGACCCAAATCTACCCCCAACCCGGTTGGGTGGAACACGACCCCCAGGAAATCTGGCGCACCCAACTGGCGACCGCCCGCGAAGCGCTGCTCAAGGCCGGTGTCAAAGCAAGCCAGGTGCGTGCGCTGGGCATCACCAACCAACGCGAAACCACGCTGGTATGGAACCGGGCCACCGGCCTGCCGGTACACAACGCTATCGTCTGGCAAGACCGGCGGGCCGAGCCCACCTGCGTGACTTTGCGTGAACGCGGGTTGGGATCAACGATTCAAGCCAAAACCGGATTGCTGGTCGATGCCTATTTTTCAGGCACCAAACTCAAGTGGATTCTTGACCAAGTGCCGGGCGCGCGGCAACAGGCTGAAAACGGCGAACTGGCTTTTGGCACGGTGGACAGCTGGCTGATCTGGCGCCTCACCGGCGGCGCCGTGCACGCCACCGATGTCAGCAACGCCTCACGCACCATGCTCTTCAATGTGCACAACAACCAGTGGGACCCCGAGCTGCTGCAGGCGCTGGACATTCCGGCCTGCATGATGCCCGAGGTCAAGCCCTCAAGCGCCTTGTATGGCGAGGTCACGCCTGACCTATTGGGCCACGCCATCCCGATTGGGGGCGTCGCTGGCGACCAGCAAAGCGCCTTGTTCGGCCAGGCCTGCTTCAAGGCCGGCATGGTCAAAAACACCTACGGCACCGGCTGCTTCATGCTGATGCACACCGGCGCCCACTTTCAGACATCCGATAACAACCTCATCACCACGCGGGCAGCACAGGCCACAACCGCCAACGAATTTGCCATCGAAGGCAGTGTCTTCGTGGGTGGCGCGGTGGTGCAATGGCTGCGCGATGGCCTGCACGCCATCAAGCACAGCAGCGAAGTGCAGGCGCTGGCGCTCAGCGTGCCCGATGCTGGCGGCGTGATGGTGGTACCCGCCTTCACCGGCTTGGGGGCGCCCTACTGGAAACCCGACGCCCGAGGCTCCATCACCGGCCTGACACGCGGCAGCACGGTGGCTCACATTGCACGCGCGGCACTGGAGAGCATCGCCTTTCAAAGCGCCGCCCTGCTGCAGGCCATGCGGCGCGACGCGACAGCCGCCGGGGGCATTGAGGTCGCCGAGTTGCGCGTCGATGGTGGCGCCTGCATCAACGACCTGCTAATGCAGTTCCAGGCCGACTTACTGGGCATTCCGGTGGTACGCCCGGCGGTGACCGAGACCACAGCGCTGGGCGCCGCCTACTTGGCGGGCCTGGCCACCGGCGTTTACAAGAGCACCGATGAACTCAGCCAGTTGTGGCGCATCGAGCGCCGATTTTTACCGACTCTTGACCCGCAACGGGCACAGGAGCGCATGGCCAGTTGGGAACATGCAGTACGCCAGACCGTGCTGCAACAGCCTCAACTTTGAGTCGATACCTGTGTTGATTTCACATGACGTGGTGATGCGAGACAAACAACTGATGGACTTGTTGTCGTTGCTTATTCAGCCCAGCAGTTCGATCAGTCGGGTGAGCGCGTGTTGCACGGTCGCGGCACGCACCTGAGCGCGGTCGCCCGCAAAAAGACACGTCTCGGTCACCACTTGACCCGGCACCGCTAACCCAAACCAGACCGTGCCGACCGGTTTGGCGACACTGCCGCCGGTCGGCCCTGCCACGCCGGTCACGGCGACGGCCACTTGTGCGTGTGAGTGGACCAGCGCACCCACGACCATCGCTCGCGCGACGGCTTCGCTAACGGCCCCTTCACGTTCAATCAACAGCGCCTCTACGCCGAGTAACTCTGTTTTGGCCTCGTTCGAGTAGGTGATAAAGCCGCGTTCAAACCAGACGCTGGAGCCTGCCAGATCGGTGCAGGCGGCTGAAATCAGGCCGCCGGTACAGCTTTCGGCAGTCGCTAACTTCAACTCTTTTTTAAGCAGCAAGTCGGCCAATTGACCACCTAGCTTGGCCGCCGACAGCGCTTCCTGGATGACGGGTTGTATCATAGAAAAAACCGCCATCCCGCGATGACCAGCAAAGCGCAAGCCGCCGCCACCACGTCGTCGAACATGATGCCAAAACCCGCCTTGCGCCAAGCAGCAGGATCAGTGACAAGGTTCACGTTGTGGAAAAGTTGATCCGCCCAACCCACCGGGCCGGGCTTGACCGCATCAAAAAAGCGAAACAGAACAAACGCAACCAACTGGCCCCATAACCCGGCGGGCGCGATGAGCCAAAGCACCAGCCAAAAAGCGGCAATCTCGTCCCACACCACGCTGCTGGGGTCGAGCACGCGCATATTTCTGGCAGTGATGGTGCTGACCCACCAACCCAGCGGCAGCGACGCGATGATCAACAAGGCCCAACGGGCGTCGTTCATCCACGGTTGCAGCACCACAAAGGCGAGCCACGCCCACAACGTGCCCGCCGTGCCGGGGGCCACCGGACTCAAGCCCGAGCCAAAACCCATAGCCATCAAATGCGCCGGGTGCGACAACATGAATCGGGCGCTGGGGCGCACCGGGTCCAGTAATGACGGGTTCGAGGGGGCGGGATTTTCTAACAAAGCGTTGTTTTGAGGCATAGTGCAATTATCGACTTGTGTTTGGCGGCAACGAAGAGCCTGAAATTTCACGCCCCATCAAAACGAAGCCAGTTGATTGCATGAGTGCCAGTGGGGTTGCGCTGCACAGGTGCAGGCCGGTCAACGCAGTACCACATCAACCAGGGGAAGGCTACGGTTGCACGACAGGATGTCAGGCGGATACTACGACGGCCCGCAATGCCATCCGCCGATGTAGGCCGATACCGACAAGTTTTCTACTTATTTATCAATAAAACAATAGCAAGCTACGCATGTATGACAAGGGCTACAGGATTATTTAACAAATTTAATACGTAGAAACGCTGGCAACGGCTTAGCAATTCATAGGCCCATCCAAGTTCAGGCAAAGTGATCAAACGAGGTGTAGGTATTGGGCACCGCTTGGCCTTGCCCATCCACCAACCGCAGGCCGCGTTCCTGCTCAATCTGGCCGATACGGGTCACGGTGGTCTGGCTGGCTTGAGCCGCAGCGGCGACACGCGAACGGGCCGAGGCCGACGCGGTGAACAACAACTCGTAATCGTCACCGCCCGCCAGTGCCCAAGTTAGCCATTGACTTGGCAATAGTTCAGTGCCCGATAAGTCGGTGGCGTTCATACAGGCGACGCGAGTTTTGATCAATGTCAGGGCTATTTCCGTGTTCACTGTGGCACCGACCCCGGACTGTTTCAGGATATGGCCCAAGTCGCCCAACAAGCCGTCGCTGACATCAATCGCCGCCGTGGCAATGCCGCGCAGCGCCAAGCCCAAGGCCACGCGCGGCGTCGGTTGCTCCATGCGCAAACGGGCGGCTTCAAATACCGGGCCGGGCACGCAGACGGTGCCCCGAAACACTTCAAGCGCCAGCCGCGCATCGCCCAACGTGCCGCTGACATAGAGATCGTCGCCCGCTTGCGCGCCAGACCGAAGATGCGCTTGCGAGCGGCCATTCACAACAGGCACTTCGCCAAACACGGTGATGCAAATGTTGAGCGGCCCTTGCGTAGTGTCGCCGCCAACTAACTCGCAGCCGTGCGCGTCGGCCAGCGCCAACAGACCGCGTGAAAACGGAGCCAACCACGCTTCGTCAGCACGGGGCAAAGCGAGTGCCAGCGTAAAAGCCAGTGGCTTGGCACCACAAGCGGCCAGGTCGCTCAGGTTCACGGCCAACGCTTTGTGCCCGAGTTTGTAGGGATCAACGGTGGATAAAAAATGGCGACCTTCCACCAGCATGTCGCTGGAAATCGCCAGTTGCGTGCCGGGGGCGGGCTGCAACAGCGCGCAGTCGTCGCCCACGCCCAGCACCGCTTGTGGAGTCGGGCGTTTAAAAAAACGCGCGATCAGGTCAAATTCACCCATGGGCGGACTCTGTTTCTGCCGGGCCTTTGACGGGCCAGAAAAAGCTTAAAGGCTGGCTGCTCGCCCGTTCCCAAATGGCAGATCGGATACGGGTCCGGTCAAGGCCGCTGACGTTGTGTGCCCGCAAGGCCAGCCGGAAGGCAAGATAAAAACTCACACCCACGTTAATCACGCTTGTCACCAGCAAACCGACCATACACCACCAAAAAATCGGCAGCGTGAGCACACCCAACCCAAGCGTGGCGCTGGCCGCCGCTAACTGACCGGTGGACAGCGTCACATGACGCACCTCCAGTCCGAGGCCAAAAAACGTAGCAAATGCTGGCGCCAGACCCAGCATAAAGCCAAGCGAAATATTGCCCGTTAGCCCCGAGATGTTCTCGCGCATAAAGAGCGCCCAGCGGGCGGCACGCGCCGTGCCCAACGTGCGGGTGATGCGTGGGTTGTAGCGCAGGGCGGAGTCCAGCCGGTGCAGCACAAACCAGTTTTCAACCCAACCGGCGATGATGCTGGACACAAAAAGCAGCACGCCGGTGAACACGGCAAAAAGAGACGTGGGGCCAAGCAAGGTCAGCGTACTTAAAACGTGCTCGGCCTCTGCTTTGTCAATCATGTGTGTGCCAGAAATAGCCCAAAGTGCAAAACTGATCAGCATGACGCAGGGCGCCACAATGGCTTGGTTACCGACCACGGCGGCGACCTGTGAACGCACCAGGTGCGTGACTTCGGTGACAAAGGTGTCCACCGCACCAGGCGCGCTAAGGTCTTTGAGTTTGACGGCCATGGCGGGGGCCGTCATGGCGGGCTGCTTGGTCGCTACCGTCCAGTGCATGAACTGAATGAACACAAAACAAAGGGCGTAGTTAACGCCTGCAAAAAAACCGGTCCAAAAGATGGACAGGCCAAAAGAGACCACGATGAACTTCATCATCGTGGCGATAGACATGACCGCACCACCCCCGGCGGAATCGCGCAGCATATTGCGGTATTGCGCCCAGTTGCGGGTGATGTAGTGCTCGCCGGTCTCGGAACTGCGTTCGGCCATTTTGGACGCCAGCATCGACGAGTTGGAGGCAATCAAGGCACGCAGACTGCGTCGTTCTTGCCCGACGGCGACCAGGTGCGACAACAGCCGGGCCGTGCTGGTCATGGTGTGACTGGAAAGCAAACAGTCCAGCAGGGCGCGAATGCGCAGCACGCGCTCACGCAATTGGCGTAGCTGAAACACCAGGTTGACCGAGATGCCATTGGCATCCAGATGGGCGTAAACCGACGCGGCGGCCCGGCGACAAGTGTCCAAGCGTTCACGAAACTGCAACAGCGCGGCCTGACGTTCGTCACTGGCCAGTTCGGGCGAGGCGATGAAGGCGTCGCGCAGCGCGTCAAAGTCACGCTCCAGGGCATGAAAAGGGCTGGCCTCGCGGGCCGGAACGCTCATACGCTGGCGTAACTCGGGCGAGAACCCGGTGGCGCGAATCTGGCTAGTGCAAAACGTGAGGGCTTCCAGAATCGTGTATTGCCAGGATGAGAGCGCGCCGGTGCCGCCTGACGCTGGCGCCTGCGTTGGCAGCAAGGCGGTGATTTGCGTGAGCGTGGGTTCGGTCAAAGCGATGAGCCAGCGGGCATCAAACTTGTCTGACAACACCAAGGCAAATAGCGCTGAGGCATCCTCTGTTTCGGGCGTGCCCGGCAACATTTTTTGATGGATGCGGTCGGCAAATTCGCTGACAAACGCGTTACGCGACGTGAAGCCGTAGTCGGCTAGCAGGGTGGTGCCATCAATAGTTTCTGCCAGGGTTGTCCACCAGGCCTGCCAGCGCACTTTGGCCTCGGGATGGGCTTGCAACGCGTCCAGCAAGAGCTGAACCCGTGCCAGCGTGGCGGGCACGGACGTGGCGTCACCGCGCAGCCATTCAAACAGGGCAATCAGCCACAGATGGCGCTGCACCAGCTCGGCCTGCGGGTTGAGCGTCGCCAGCAGGCCTGATAAATCGTAGTTAGGTTTCGTCATCAAAAATGCGCATTAATGCAGGGTATAGGTGCCGCCATTGGCGCTCAACGCGTCCAACACGAACATGGGCACATCAACATCAAACTTTTCGCCATCTTCTGCGACGCAAAAAAAGCTGCCGTGCATGGTGCCGGTCGGCGTGCGCAGGCGCGTGCCGCTGGTGTATTCAAAAGCCTCGCCGGGTTTGAGAAAAGGTTGCTGCCCCACGACACCCAGTCCCTTGACTTTTTCGGTGTGGCCGTTGGCGTCGTTCACATTCCAGGTGCGCGAGATCAGTTGCGCCGGCATTTGCCCGATATTGCTAATGGTGATGGTGTAAGAAAATACATAAAGCCCTTGTTGGGGCGAGGATTGCTCCGCCAGAAAACGGGGTAACACGTCAACGCGAAATTGGTATTTAGACATGGCGCAATGCTAACTGTGAAAATACCCCCGCAACGATCCCCGCTTTTCGGGCCTTTTTAAATCTTTTTAACCCGCTGTTCAAGCTTATTGCCATGACCTACCGTATTGCTCCCTCTCTTCTCTCCGCCGACTTTGCCCGCTTGGGGGAAGAACTTAAAAATGTCATTGCCGCCGGCAGCGACTGGATTCACTTTGACGTGATGGACAACCACTACGTGCCCAACCTGACCTTCGGCCCGATGATTTGCAGCGCCCTCAAACCGCACGCCAAAACCGCTGCCGGGGTGGCCGTGCCGATTGATGTGCATTTGATGGTGCAGCCGGTCGATGCGCTCGCCAGCGCCTTTGCCGACGCGGGGGCTGATTTCATCAGCTTTCACCCGGACGCCTCGGGCCATGTGCACCGCAGTATTCAGGTGATCAAAGCCAAAGGTTGCCAGGTCGGGCTGGCGTTCAACCCGGCGGAGCCGCTGGATGTGCTGGACTGGGTGATTGACGACCTCGATTTGATCTTGATCATGAGTGTCAACCCCGGCTTTGGCGGCCAGAGTTTTATCGACTCGGCGTTGCGCAAGATTGAGGACGTGCGCCGCCGCATCACGGCCAGCGGCAAAGACATTCGCCTCGAAGTCGATGGTGGTGTCAAGGTGGACAACATTCGCCGCATCGCTGACGCGGGCGCCGACACGTTTGTCGCGGGCAGCGCTATTTTTGGCAAGCCCGATTACCAAGCAGAAATAGACGCCATGCGCGGGGCACTGAAAGCCTGATTTTTCAAACCGTTACGGCTGACCAAGCGGCGGCAAGGTCAGCGTCAGCGAGGCCGGTGTGTTGGCGCTGGTCGCCAGCGCGGCACTGCGCGGCGCCACCGAGTGCAGCACCCAACTGTCGTGGATCAACGCGCCAACCCGATACGGTTTGGCCGGTTGGCCGTCAATGGCAATCAGCGCGTAGCCGCCTTCGGCACGGTCGGCCACCACGCCGGTGAGCTTGAATCGACTCGCGGCACTGCCCTGCGGCTGGTCAGGTGCTACGACGCCTTCAGCCTGTCCGCCCCCCAATAGACGCGCCACACCTTGCGGATCAGTGGCATCGGCAAAGGCCAGGGCCATTGGCGAATGGGCAGACGCGCTGGCGGGCCACTTCAGCACCCAATAAGCGGCACTGGCGGCCGCCAAAGCCGCGATTAAAAAAGTAGCCATTCGGAGCCACCAAAGGTGGGGTGGGGGCTTGTTAGGGAGCGTTTGCATGGGTCGATTATCATGGACGCGCCCCTGACTCCCGAACAAAACCATCCCCATGACTACCCCTTTCCCTCTCTTGCGCCGTCAATTCCAACGCGGCTTTACGCTGATTGAATTGATGGTGGTGCTGCTGATTATTGGCGTGTTAGCGGCGCTGATTGTGCCCAACGTGCTGGGGCGAGCTGACGACGCGCGCGTCACGGCCGCCAAAACCGACGTGAACAATTTAATGCAGGCGCTCAAGCTTTATCGCCTGGACAACCAGCGTTATCCAACGTCTGAGCAGGGTTTGCAGGCGCTGCTGACCAAGCCCACCAGCGGCCCCGCGCCGATGAACTGGAAGTCTTATCTTGACCAGTTGCCCAACGACCCTTGGGGTCAGCCTTATGTTTACCTCAACCCCGGCATCAAGGCCGATGTCGATGTGATGTCTTTTGGTGCCGACGGACAAGCCGGGGGCGAGGGCAAAAATGCCGATATTGGCACTTGGCAACCCTAATCGTCGCCGTGCCGGTTTCACGCTGCTGGAGTTGCTGGTTGTGATGGCGATTGTGGCGATGGTCTCGGCGGGTGTCGGTTTTGCGATGCGGGACGCCAGCCAAGTTCAGCTTGAGCGCGATGCGCAACGTTTGGCCGCGCTGTTCGAGTCGGCGCGCGCCCGCTCCCGGGTGACGGGCGTACCGGTGCGCTGGCACGTCCAGGCCAGCGGCTTCAAGTTTGAAGGCCTCGCGGCGCAAGAACTCCCCAACCAATGGCTTGATGCCGATACGACCGTGGCGGGAGGCGCCCAAGTGTGGTTAGGCCCGGAGCCGATCATCGAACCGCAAGCCGTGGTGCTGGTGTCGCGTCGCCACCCCAATCGCAGCGTGCGCTTGGCAACCGACGGCGTGCGCCCGTTTACCGTTCAGTAACACCGGATCATGCGGGCGCCTGTTCAAACACGACAACGCGGTTTTACCCTGGTCGAAGTGCTGGTTGCGCTGGGCATTGTGGCAATTGCCCTGATGGCGGGCCTACAGGCAACCTCTGCGCTAACCCGCCATGCACAACGTCAGTCGGACGTGTTATTGGCCCAGTTGTGTGCTGAAAACGAACTCATCAAAGTCCGCCTAGCCCAACAAATGCCCGGTGTCGGCGACAGTCGTGTCACTTGTGAACAAGCCGGGCAGGTCTTTGACGTGGTCGTGGCCGTGCGCGCCACGCCCAACCCCAATTTTTTGCGCGTTGATGCCCAGGTGTTGAGCGGCGACACCTCGGTGCTGCACCTGTCCACCGTCGTGGGCCGCTACTAATGGCTCGCCGCCGCGCAGCCGCACCTTGCCAGATACACGGCTTCACCCTGATTGAATTGCTGGTCGCGATCAGCCTGATGGCGCTGATGGCCGCCTTAAGCTGGCGCGGTCTGGACGGCATGACGCGGGCGCAGACGCAATTGCGCCAGCACTCGGACGATGTGCTGGCTTTGCAGGCCGGTCTCGCCCAGTGGGCCGCTGATCTGGACGCGCTGGCGACCCAACCGCAAACCCCCAGTCTGGACTGGGATGGTCGTGCTTTGCGACTCTTGCGCCGCAGCCCCACCACGCCCGGCGAAGGTTTGCGCGTGGTGGCTTGGACACAACGCAACATAGACGGCGCCGGGCAATGGTTGCGCTGGCAGTCGCCCCCTTTGCTCACGCAGGGCGACTTGCAAACCGCTTGGCAAAAAGCCGCCCTATGGGCGCAAAACCCCAGTGACGCAGACCGCTTGCGCGAAGTGCGTCTGGTGCCCCTGACGCAGTGGCAAATTTATTACTACCGCAGCAACGCCTGGAGTAACCCCTTGTCCAGCCCGGGGGGCGAGACCGCTTCGCAAGCCGCGCAAATGGCCAACGCCCCCTTGATTCCCGATGGCGTGCGGCTGGTTTTGACGCTGGCGCCGGGTCAGGCCATCAGCGGCACACTCACGCGCGACTGGTTGAGCCCCACCGTGGGAGGTGGCAAATGAAACGCCTGATGCACCGGGCGCCAACCACTAGACAACAACGCGGCGCCGCCATTCTCACGGCCATGCTCACCGTCGTGTTGGTGGCCAGTCTGGCGTCCGCGACGCTGTGGCAGCAATGGCGCGGCGTGGAGGTCGAGGCCGCCGAACGAAGCCGTTTGCAGTCGTCATGGGTGCTCACCGGGGCGCTCGATTGGGCGCGGCTGATTCTGCGTGAAGACGCGCGCCAAGGTGGCGCCGACCATCTGGCTGAACCTTGGGCGGTGCCACTGGAGCCAGCCCGTTTGTCCACTTTTTTGGCCGCTGATCGCAGTAATGCCCAAGCCGCCGATACCGCCAATGAATCCTTTCTCGCCGGTCAAATCATTGACTTGCAGTCGCGCCTGAACGTCGCCAATCTGGTGCTGTCGGGAACGGTGAATGAACCCGCGCAGCGGGCCTTTGCACGGCTGTTTGAACTGCTGAATCTGCCCGCCAACGAGCTGACGACCTTGACCGACAACCTGCGTCTTGCGCAACCCGACGCGACTGACAAGGCCCGTTCTTTTGCCGCCACGTCGTCTTATGCGCCGTTGTGGCCGCAAGACATAGATCAGTTGGCCTGGGTTGGCTTGTCAGCCCCAACCGTTGAGGCGTTGCGCCCGTTTGTGACCGTGTTGCCACAGCGCACGCCCGTAAATCTCAACACCGCGTCAGCGGAGGTGCTGTACGCCTGCATTGACGCTTTTGAGCTGGCCGACGCACACCGCCTGGTGACCGCCCGCAACGCCAAACACCTCACCACACTGGCCGAGGTGAACACCTTGAGCGGCAAGCAAGACGCCCAACTCAGCGTAGAGCAGCACAGCGTGAATTCGCAGTTTTTTGAAATACGGGGCGCGCTTCAAATCGAAAACATGACCGTGCAAGAGCAATCCGTGGTGCAGCGCGAGGGCATGAATGTCAAAACCATCTCAAGAAAGCGCGGCGTCGTGCCCCAAACAGCCCCCCCTACAATGACCGCCAACCCCCGCCTATGACCACGTTGATCATCACCCTTACCCAAGCGCCCCCAGATACCACCGCGCTATATGACTACGTGTTGACGCCCGAGGGCAGCACAGTACAGGCACAGTCGCGCGCCCCGCTGGCCTTGTTACCAATGACGAGCGAGGAAGTGATCGTTGTGATTCCGGCCTGTTATTTGTCGTGGCATCAAGTGCAATTACCGCCGGGCACTTTAGGCAAACGTCTGTTTCAGGAGGGAGGCGCGGCGCGTCTGCGGGCGGTGCTCGCCGGTTTGCTGGAAGACCGTCTGCTCGATGACACAGAGCACCTGCACTTTGCACTGGCCCCGCAAGCCCGTACCGAGGCGCCTGTCTGGGTGGCGGTGTGTGAACGCAGCTGGCTGCACGCCCATCTGCAAGCGCTGGAACAGGCCGGGTTACGCGTGAGTCACATCAAACCCGAGTTTGAGCCGGACGCCACTGATGAAACGCTGTCCATCACGGGCGAACCCGACGCGGCCCACATGACGTTTACCAACCGGGGCGGTGTGGCGGTATGGCCGGTGTCGGCCGCTTCGGTAGCCCTTTTAAGCTGGCCGGAAGATCACCGCATCGTGGCCGAACCAGCGGTCGTGGCCTTAGCGGAGCACTTATTCAAACGCACAGTGACGCTGCAACAAAGCGCACAGCGCAGTTTGCAAGCCCTTCAATCACCTTGGGACTTGGCTCAGTTTGAGCTGGTGAACTCCAGCCGCGCCCGAACCTGGAAGCGCTGTTGCACCGAATTCAACAGTTTTTGGCGTGCCCCTCGCTGGCGTGCCGCGCGTCTCGCTTTGCTGGCGTTGTTGGTGGTCAATCTGGTCGGCCTTCAGGCGTGGGCCTGGCAAGAAAAAGCCTTGTTGCTGGCCCAGCGCACGGCCATTCGCGAGGTGCTGACAAACACCTTCCCGCATGTGCGTGTCGTGATTGACGCGCCGATTCAAATGGCACGTGAAGTAGCCGCCCTGCACCAAGCCAGCGGCGTCGCCACCGGGCGCGATTTGGAGGCCATGATGAACGCATTGATGGCCGCCGCGCCCGCGACAACCGTGCCCGAGGCGCTTAACTTTACGGTAGGCGAGTTGCGTTTAAAAGGACTCGCGCTCAAGCCGGAAGAACTCTCTCAACTCGCCTTCAAACTCACACCTCAAGGCTATACCGTCAGCGTTGAAGACGACCAACTGGTGATGAGACAGGGGGCCGGGTCATGACTTATTTAGAGCGTTTACAAGTTCATTGGCAAGGGATTTCACGGCGTGAGCAGCGCTTGTTGTTGGGAGCCTTGGTGTTTTTGCTGGCAGCTTTGTTGTGGTGGCTGAGTGTCGCCCCGGCGTTAGCGACCTTGCGCGGCGCCCCTGCCCAGCACCGGCTGCAAGATGCCCAACAGTTGCAAATGCAGCGACTACACGCGCAAGCGACCACCCTGCAAGCGCAAACACCCCTGACTTTTAGCGAAGCGCGTCGTCTGTTGGACGCGTCTGTCAAACCGTTGGGCGCCACCGCGCAATTGGTCGTGACGGGCGAACGTGTCACCGTGGTGCTTAAAGGGGCCTCGGCGGATGCGCTGGCGCAATGGCTGACGCAGGCGCGTTTGAATGCGCGTGCGGTGCCCAGCGAGGCGCGCTTGATGCGCAGCGCCACAGGCACATGGGACGGCACGCTGGTACTGTCTTTAAGCACGCGCGGAGCACCGCCATGACGGGCCTTCAGCGCCGCCCTGCAGTTATGTCATGTCCCGCATGACTCAATCCTCATCGGTCATCACACCTTGGCGCTGGGCTTGGGCGGGCGCGCTGGTGGGTTTGGTGTTGACCACGCTGCTCAACGCCCCGGCCCGCTGGCTGACCGACCCGCTGCAACAAAGCCTTAACGGGCGCGTGCTTTTGCAAGAAGTTCGGGGGACGGTTTGGCGCGGTTCGGCGCAACTGGCGCTGACCGGCGGAGCGGGCAGTTCTGCGGCGGCGGCGTTGCCGGGTCGCGTCGGCTGGACGTTGCGGCCGACCTGGCAAGGTTTACAAGCTGAATTGCAGACTGATTGCTGCACCGAACAAGCGTTACGTGTGACGGTGCTGCCGCGCTGGGGTGGCGCCCAACTGCTGCTGGCGGACGGCCTGTCGCAGTGGCCCGCCCAAGTGCTGACGGGTTTGGGCACGCCGTGGAACACCGTGCAAGCCGAAGGTCAATTGATTGTGTCAACGCAAGGGCTGTCTGCCCTTTGGGCTGAAGGTCGTGTGGTGTTGGCGGGTCGCCTTCAGCTGGAGGCTTCACAGATGGCATCTCGCTTGTCCACACTCAAGCCCATGGGCAGTTATCGCATCACGGTGCAGGGCGGGGCAACGCCTGTTTTGCAACTCGAAACGCTGGCGGGTAGTTTGCAGTTGTCCGGACGCGGGCAATGGGTTGGTGGCAAGCTTCGGTTTGAGGGAGAGGCGCGTGCAGCGCCTGATCGGTTGGACGCTTTGTCCAATCTTCTCAATATTATTGGGCGGCGCGACGGCGCACGCGCCATCATCAAAGTGGGTTGAATTTGAATGAAACTTGGTATTTCCAAAACGCGGCAAAGTGCCCTCTCTTTTCTCGTCACGCAGTCTTTGTGCATCAGCATCATGGGCTTTTTTTCTGGCCCAATGCAGGCGCAAACGGCCACGCCAACCACAACGGCCAAGGTGGGCGAGGCCGTCACGCTGAACTTTAGCAACGCAGACATTGAGGCCGTGGCGCGCACCATGGCCAACATCTCGGGCGTTAATGTAGTGGTGGACCCGCGTGTTAAAGGCACGCTCACGCTGGTGACTGAAAAGCCAGTGCCCCGCGCGGTGGCCATGAACCAGTTTTTGGCCGCGTTGCGTCTGCAGGGCTACACCATGGTGGAGTCGGCGGGTCTTTACAAAGTCGTGCCTGAAGCAGATGCCAAACTGCAAAGTGGCGCGGTGACGATCAGCGATAGCCCGATGGTGGGCGGTGCCGGCGTCATGGGCAACCAGATGACGACGCAAATTTTTAGGCTTAACTTTGAATCGGTCAACAATTTGGTGCCTGTGCTGCGTCCCTTGATCAGCCCCAACAACACTATCAACGCCAACCCCGGCAACAACACGCTGGTCATCACCGACTACGCCGACAACCTGCGCCGCATTGCCCGCATCATTGCCGCCATGGACGTCTCCAACGCCACGGATGTAGAGGTGTTGCCGCTGCGTCACGCCATTGCGGTCGATTTGGCGCCGCTGGTGTTGCGCTTGATCGAATCTTCGGATGGCCCAGGGCAGCCCCGTCAGGCTGAGACCGCTTTCAAGACCACGCTGATTGCCGAGCCACGCTCGAACGCCCTAATTTTGCGGGCGGCCAATCCGGCCCGTGTGGCGCTGGTGAAAGCCCTGGTTGAGCGTCTCGACCAGCCGCCCTCGACCAGTTACAACGGGGTGGCGGGCAACATTCATGTGGTGTATCTCAAGAACGCGGACGCCACCCAACTCGCCGCCACGCTGCGCGCCGCCCTGACCGGCGAGGTGCACACGGCAGCAGCGGCTTCTGCATCGCCCTTTTCAGGGGCTACGGCAACACCCGTGTCGGCCATGTCCGGCGCCACCGCTGGTCCGAGCACCTCATCCACGGGCGGACAAATACAGGCTGACCCGGCCACCAATTCACTCATCATCACCGCGCCCGAGCCGCAATACCGACAGTTGCGCGCCGTCATCGAAAAGCTCGATGGCCGTCGTGCGCAAGTGCTGGTGGAGAGTTTGATCGTGGAGGTGAACGCCGATAAAGCCGCCGAGTTTGGGATCCAGTGGCAAGGCGCTTTAGGCAAAGCGGGGGATGGCGTTATTGGCTTGTTGGGCACCAATTTTGGTTCGGGCGCCAGCGCGGGCAGAAACATCATCAACCTGGCCACGCAAGGCGCATCCGGGGCGTTAACACCGGGGACCGGTATCAATATTGGGGCCGCACAGCGTACCAATGGCATTTATGTGCTCGGTTTTCTGGCGAATTTTCTGGAGTCCAGTGGCAGCGGCAATGTGCTGTCCACGCCTAACTTGCTGACGCTGGACAACGAGGAGGCCAAAATCGTGATCGGTGAAAACGTACCGTTCGTGACCGGCTCCTACACCAGCAACAACACCAGCGGCAACTCGGTCAATCCGTTCACCACGGTCGAACGCAAAGATGTGGGACTAACGCTCAAAGTCAAGCCGCAAATCAACGAGAACGGCACCGTCAAGATGGTGATTTACCAGGAGACTTCGGCGGTGAAACCCGGCACTGAAAAAGACCCGAATGGCCCCACCACCACCAAGCGCACGATTGAATCCACCGTGTTGGTCGATGACGGCAGCATCGTGGTGCTGGGAGGCCTGCTGCAAGACAAATACGCAGGCAACGAGGACAAGGTGCCGGGGTTGGGTGATATGCCGTTCTTTGGCAACTTGTTCAAAAGCGAGGCCCGTTCGCGCAATAAAACCAATCTCATGGTGTTCCTGCGCCCGGTGGTGGTGCGCGATGCGCAAGCCTCTGATCGGCTATCAATGGATCGCTACGAGTTGATGCGCTCCGGGATGCAAGCCGCCCAGCCGGAACCCAGCAAATTGGTGCCTATTAATGAGGCACCGCAACTGCCCGCCTTGTCGCGCCCAGCGCCCCTTATTCCGCCTGCTGGTTCGGTTATCCCGACGCCCGTCCCTGCGCCTTTATTGCTTCCCGGCCCGGTCGCAGACCCCGCGACCGCGCCCGCCAAGCCCTTGCAACTGTGAGTCAGGACTAAGCCGCTATGCGTTATCCGCTGCCCTACGCCTTTGCCCGCACCCACCAACTGTTGCTGGAAGAGCAGTCGGGTGAACTAACGTTGTGCCTGCACGCCGACTCGGGCCAGAGCGCCGTGAGTGAGGTGCTGCGCAAATACCCGGTGCAGCAACTGCAGGCGCTTCTGCCCCAAGCGCTGATTCAACGCATCAGCGCCGCCTACGCGCAGGGCGAATCAAGCGCGGCGATGGTCGTGAGTGAAGTGGAAAGCGACGCCGATCTGACGCGCATGATGCAAGACCTGCCCGCCATCGAAGATTTGCTGGAAACCTCGGACGACGCGCCCATCATCCGAATGCTCAACGCGCTGTTGACACAGGCCGCCCGCGACGGGGCCAGCGACATTCATATCGAACCTTACGAGCGCCATTCCAGCGTGCGGTTTCGGGTCGATGGTGCTTTGCGCGAAGTGGTGCAGCCCAATCGCGCCCTGCACGCAGCGCTCATTTCGCGTCTGAAAATCATGGCCGACTTGGATATTGCCGAGCGCCGTTTGCCGCAAGATGGTCGCATCTCGTTGCGCATTGGGACGCGGGCGGTCGATGTGCGCGTCAGCACCTTGCCCAGCGCGCACGGTGAACGGGCGGTGTTGCGTTTGCTGGATAAATCAGAGGGCAAGTTGAGTCTGGAAGGTTTGGGGATGCAAGGCAACGTGTTGAAACGCTTTGAGCATTTGGTGACGCAACCGCACGGCATTATTTTGGTGACCGGCCCGACCGGTTCGGGCAAAACCACCACGCTCTACGCCGCACTGAGTCGGCTGGACGCAACCCGCAGCAACATCATGACGGTGGAAGACCCGATTGAGTATGAACTCTCGGGCATCGGTCAAACGCAGGTCAACGCCAAGATTGATTTGACTTTTGCCAAGGCTTTGCGCGCCATTTTGCGACAAGACCCGGACGTCATCATGATCGGTGAAATTCGGGATTTTGAGACCGCGCAGATTGCGATTCAGGCCTCGCTCACCGGGCATTTGGTGCTCGCCACGCTGCACACCAATGACGCCACCAGCGCGGTGACGCGGCTCACCGACATGGGCGTAGAACCGTTTCTACTCAGTTCCTCGTTGCTGGGCGTTTTGGCGCAGCGCTTGTTGCGCAAACTGTGTTTAACCTGTCACGGGGCCGGTTGTGAGAACTGCGGTCAAACCGGGTATGCCGGGCGTAGCGGCATTTATGAACTGCTGGTCACTGACGACGCGATTCGCGCCCAAATTCACAACCGTGCCTCGGAAGCCGATATTCGCGCCGCCGCGCTCGCCAGCGGCATGACGCTGATGCGCGATGATGGCGAACGGCTCTTGCAACTGGGTGTGACCTCGCGCGAAGAACTGGTTCGCGTCACGCGCGACTAGCACTATTAACGAAAACAGCACGCCATGCCGGTCTATTCATTTGAAGCGCTCACCGCCGAGGGCCAAACCCGCAAAGGCGTGATCGAGGCCGACTCGGCGCGAGCGGCGCGTGGCCTGTTGCGGGTCCAAAAGATGGTGCCGCTCAAGGTCGATGCCGTTGGGGCCGACGTTCATCCCACGCAAGGCACCCGTGGCTTGAAACGGCGTGTTTTCAACGCCACCGGCTTGGGCATCTGGACGCGCCAACTCGCCGGATTAGTGTCTTCGGGCTTGCCGCTAGAACGGGCGTTAACTTCGTTGTCTGACGAAGCGGAGACAGAGACTGAACGTCACCTAGTGGCCTCGTTGCGGGCCGAGGTCAATGGCGGCTCAACCTTCGCCCGGGCGCTGGCACAACATCCGCAAGAGTTCTCACCGATCTTCATTGCCGTGATGGGTGCGGGTGAGCAAAGCGGCAATTTAGGTTTGGTGCTGGAGCGCCTGGCGGATGATTTGGAAGAGCAACAAGCGCTCAAATCCAAGCTGATCGGCGCGGCGCTTTACCCCGCCATCGTGACGCTGGTGGCGATTGCCATTGTGATTTTTTTGGTCACCTATGTGGTGCCGCAAGTGGCCCATGTGTTTATCGGCAGTAAACGGGCGTTGCCGATTTTGACGGTCATCATGATCGCGATGAGTGACTTTGTCCGCAGCTACGGCTGGGCGATGTTGTTGGTCGGCGTGCTGATAACGATAGGTGCCCGCGTGGCCTTGGCCAATGCCGGGTTTCGGGAAAAGTTTGATGCCGCGTGGCTAACGCTTCCTATTCTGGGCAAACTGGCGCGCAGCTACAACACGGCGCGCTTTGCCAGCACCTTGGCGATGCTGTGCGCCGCTGGCGTGCCGATCCTGAAAGCGCTACAGGCAGCCGCCGAGACGCTCTCCAACCGGGCCATGCGCGCCGATGCGCTGGACGCGATTATTCTGGTGCGAGAAGGCGCGCCGCTGGCCTCAGCCTTGGCACAAAAGAAACGCTTTCCCGGCCTGCTCGCCATGTTTGCCCGACTGGGAGAGCAAACCGGCCAGCTGCCTTTGATGCTGCAACGCGCTGCCAAACAACTCAGCACCGAAGTCGCACGCCGCGCCATGCAACTCGCGACTTTGCTGGAACCGTTGCTGATCGTGGCAATGGGCGTGGTGGTGATGTTGATTGTGCTGGCCGTTTTGTTGCCGATTATTCAGCTCAATCAGCTGGTTAAATGACGCGGTGTTTTTACTTTTTGGATAGTTTTTGTTAACCTTCTCCTATGAATTCACCACAACAAAACTCAACGGATGCTTTGCCTCCATCGGCTCATCCACATCTCAGTCTGGCGCTTCAGGGTGGCGGCTCACACGGTGCTTTTACCTGGGGCGTACTGGACGCGCTGCTTGAAGATGGGCGCATTGAACTGGACGGCATTAGCGGCACCAGCGCAGGGGCGATGAACGCGGTGGCGCTGGCGCACGGGTTTGCCCAAGCCAGCGACAAGCACCGGAGTGACCCGCGTGAGGCGGCGCGCGAAGCCTTGGCTAACTTCTGGAATGGCATTGTCAATATGGGCGCGTTGTCCGAGGCGCAGCGCGCACCTTTTGATGTCTTGTTTGGTCAGGACAGCAACAACAACTCACCCACCGCCATGTGGACGCAGGCGATGGCAAATTTTTGGTCCAGCACCCTATCGCCCTACCAAAGCAATCCGTTTGACATCAACCCCTTGCGTCAATTTTTAGAAAGTCAAATTGATTTTGAAGGTTTGGCACGACTTCAATCACTCAAAATTTTTGTGGTGGCCACCCGCGTATCGACCGGTCAAGCGGAAGTTTTTTCAGGCAAGCGCCTGACCGCTGATGCCGTCATGGCCTCCGCGTGTCTGCCCATGATGTTTAAAGCCGTAGAGATTGAGGGCGACCACTTTTGGGACGGCGGCTACTCGGGTAACCCCGCCATTCACCCCTTGATTTATCAATGCACCAGCCGCGATATTTTGTTGGTGCAAATCAACCCGATCAAGCGCAGCAAGTTGCCCACCAACAGCACTGAAATCATGGATCGGATTAACGAAGTGACGTTTAACGCGGGCCTGATTGCTGAAATGCGCGCTATTGATTTTGTCAAGCGTTTGCTCGCCGAAGGCAAGCTGGATCCGGCTCATTACAAAGATGTGTTGATGCACCGCATTGACGGCGGTGAGGCGCTGGAAGCGTTTGCCGGGGCAACAAAAGCGTCCACGCGCGCCAGTCTGATTACCGCCTTGCACGACTTGGGTCAAGCCCACGCCCGCGCCTGGCTTGACCAACATTACGCCTCACTGGGCGTGAAATGCACGGTCAATATCAAACAGGATTATTTGGATGATTTGCGGATGCCGGTGACGGCTCGCACACAGCCCTGATACTTCTTGACGCAACAGTGTCAGCAAAACGCTGAAGCTGTTGCGTTGGTCGAAATAGTCAATCTTTAACCAAAGCGCGCATCTTCTTGCGCAGCAATTTGTCACGATCCTGATCTGCTTGCCAGTCTTTGTGGATGGCCCAGGTGACGGACACCGCCATCAACACCAGCACCACCGAGAACGGCAAGGCAAACACAATAGTGGCCGTTTGAACCGCTTTGAGGCCGCCCGCAAACAACAAACTCAAGGCGATAGCCGACACCAGCGTGCCCCACATGATCTTGATGCGGTTGTTCGGGTTGGGGTTGCCGCCGCTGCTCATCATGGCCAGCACTAGGGTGGCCGAATCGCCCGAGGTGACAAAAAACACCAACACCAAGATGGTAGCCACAATCGACATCAGCCAGCCCATCGGCAGCGCGTTAAACAGGGCAAACAGTGCCGTAGAAACATCGCTGCTGACGGCTTGCGCCAACGGCACGTTCTGGAAAATTTCCATGTAAAGCGCGGCACCACCAAAGATCGAGAACCACGCAAACCCGACCAGAGTCGGTGCCAGCACCGTGCCGACAATAAATTGACGAATGGTGCGCCCGCGTGACACGCGAGCGATAAACAGGCCCACAAAAGGCGACCAGGAAATCCACCAAGCCCAATAGAAGATCGTCCAATCGCCAATCCAGGAGCTGTCACGGAACGGACTCATGCGCAAACTCATGCGTACAAACTCGCTCAGATAAGCGCCCAGCGTGCTGGTAAAGGTGTTAACGATGGCAATCGTTGGTCCGAGGATCAGCACCGCCATGGCCAGTACCGCCGCCAAAATCAGGTTGCCGGTGGACAGCCATTTGATGCCGCGTCCGACGCCACTGACCGCCGAGGCCAAGAACAAAACCGTCGTCACCACAATAATGCCAGCTTGAGAGAAGGTGTTAATGGGCAAGCCAAAAATGGCGTTCAAGCCGCTGTTAATTTGCGTTGCACCCATACCCAGCGAAGTGGCGACACCGAAGGCGGTGGCGATGACGGCCAGCACGTTAAAGACAGGCGACAGGCGTTGCACGAACTTCCAGGGCAGCGCCTCAGTGGCTGAACTCACCAAGGCCGGTGCTTTATGGCGAAACTGGAAGAACGCGATCGACAGACCGACGATGCCGTAAATCGCCCACGGGTGAAGTCCCCAATGGAAAAACGCATAGCGCATGGCTGCGTTGGCTGCTTCGGGCGTGCCGGAAACAACGCCCGGCGGCGCGGAGGCGTAATGAGAAATCGGCTCCGCCACGCCCCAGAACACCAGTCCGATGCCCATGCCGGCGGCAAACAGCATGGAAAACCACGACCCCATGGAAAACTCGGGTTCGTCATCTTCATCGCCGAGTTTGAGGTCGCCGTAGCGGCTGAAGGCCAAGAAGAAGGCCAGTCCGACCAGGCCCAGCACCAGCCAGAGGTAAAGCCAGCCAAAGTTGTGCGTGATGCTAGTCAGCGCTTGCCCAAAAAATCCGTCCAGCGTGGCTGGCGACAGCAAGCCCCACAAAACGATGACGGCAATCGCGCCGGCTGAAACAATGAGTTGCATAGCGAACTCCTTAATGATGGCAGACAACTGGACTCAGTTTGTGACTGAATGGGTCGCCTATTGAACGCCGGGGGTTAAATAAAAGTTCACGATTGTAAGGATTTTGAAAGTTAATAAATTTGTCAATTAACAATGTCCGTTTTGAGTGCTGGTTTATTCGTTCAGTGCAAACATGGGTGTTTATTCATCAAAAATTGATCGGGTCTTAAATGAACAGCTTCCTTGAATTGACAGCGGCAGATGGTTTTAAATTTCCCGCCTATGTCGCACAGCCAGCCGGACAGGCCAAAGGCGCCGTGGTGGTGTTGCAGGAGATTTTTGGGATCAATACCCACATTCGTGCCGTGGTGGCGGGTTACGCCGCGCAAGGTTATCTGGCGATTGCACCGGCTACTTTTCATCGGGTCAAACCCGGCGTTGATCTGACCTACACCCCGGCGGATGTGACGCTGGGCGTGGACTACATGGCTGGCGTGGCGGCGCTGCCGTCGCCTGGTGTGATGCAGGACGTTCAGGCGGCCATTGATTACGCCGCGCACGCAGGGACAACAACGGGCAAAGTGGGCCTGGTCGGTTATTGCTGGGGAGGCTTGTTGACCTGGCGCGCCGCCTGCCAACTCTCGGGTTTAAGCGCTGCGGTGACTTATTACGGCGGTGGCATGACCGGCGCTGGCGATATCGCCCTCAGCCCCAAATGCCCGGTTTTGTCCCATTTTGGGCAAAACGACCCGTCGCTGCCCTCAGACAGCGTTGAGGCTTTCAAGCGCGCCCATCCTGAAGTGGAGACTTGCCACTACCCGGCCAGTCATGGGTTCAACTGCGACCACCGCAGTAGCTACAACGCGGAGGCGGCAACACTGGCGCGTGAACGCACGCTGGCTTTTTTTGTCAAACATTTAAGCTGATTCAGCGAGTAGGGCGTTCCAGATAACGTTTTCGCCAGAAAAAAATTACCAGTCCCAGCGCCGTTAACGTCATCAAACTCATGGCGAGCCAAAAGCCATTGGCGCGGTGCAAAAGCGGAATGAAGTCAAAGTTCATCCCGAAAATGCCGGCAATCAGGTTGAGAGGCAAAAAGATGGCCGTCAGTACCGTGAGCGTTCGCATGATCTCGTTGGTGCGGTGGCTTTGGGCGCTGAAGTGCATTTGAATCGCTGTTTCAGCGCTCTGCTCCAGGCGGCGCACATGATGAACGACCCGTTCAATGTGCTCCAGCACGTCGCGGCTGCGCACTTGCAGCAAATCACGCTCACGCTGACCCGCAGGGGTTTCAGCGTCGGGCCAGGTTTTAATCGCCTCTGTCCAGTCCTGCACAGCGGAGCGTTGGTCTTCGCAGATTTCGTCGAGGTGGTGCAGTGACAGCCGGGCATCCAGCAAGGCGCCCCAGTTGTTAAAGCGGGTTCGGGGGTTGATTAATTCAGATTGCCAGTGATCGAGCTGGTGGGTGAGTTCACGCCGAAGCGCCAGATACCCGTCCACCATTTGATTGACGATACGCAACATCAAGTCTGCGGGGCTACTGGGCAGGCGTGCCCCGGCGGCGTGCGATTCAGCCGAGGCAGTACTTAATAACTTGGCGGCATAGGCATCACGCACGGCGCAATCGGTGGGATGCACCGTGAGCAAAATATGGTCGAACACGGCAAACCCGACTGGACTGGTGTCGATGCGCCTCAGAATGGGCGGGCCGCCGCGTGCCGGCAAGTGGTTGAGCGGCAGACCCGGGTTTGACAGATCGGTCTCGGTGTTGCCCGCTGCCAACCGGCGAAACACCAAAATATCATATTGCGAGGTGTAGTCGTAGCGCGAAGGCAGTTGGTTGTTCAGCAAATCTGAAATATGCAAATCAACCAGCTGCTGGGCGCACAGGGCTTGCAGCGTTGCTTGAATCTGCGCTTGTATCACCTCAAACTCCCGGCGTGCGCAGGCAATCCACAGGTAACCTTGCCGGGGCAACTGCGCTGTCAGCAGCAAGGGCAGGACTGCCGTTTCAGTGACGGTGGTATTGGTGATGGTGAAAATTCGCATGAAGTTTGAGCGCCGCAGGACAAGTCGGTTGAGGGCTATTGTTTTTGCAGCAATCTGGCCGCATCAAGGGCAAAGTAAGTCAACACGCCGTCGGCCCCGGCTCGTTTGAAGGCGAGCAGGGTTTCCATCATGACGGCATCGTGATCAAGCCAGCCATTCAGGGCAGCGGCTTTGAGCATGGCGTATTCCCCGCTGACCTGGTAGGCAAACGTGGGCACTTTGAACTCGTCTTTGACGCGGCGCACCACGTCAAGATAGGGCAGACCGGGTTTGACCATCACCATGTCGGCGCCTTCGGCCAGATCCATCGCGACTTCACGCAAGGCTTCGTCGGTGTTGGCAGGATCCATCTGGTATTGATTTTTAGTGCTTTTACCCAGGTTGGCCGCCGAGCCAACAGCGTCACGGAACGGGCCGTAAAACGCACTGGCGTATTTTGCGCTGTAGGCCATGATGCGGGTATGGATCAAGTGATTCGCCTCCAGCGCCTGACGAATGGCGCCAATGCGACCATCCATCATGTCGCTGGGTGCAATGATGTCAACCCCGGCAGCCGCTTGTGTGAGTGACTGCTTCACCAGCGCCTCAATGGTTTCCTCGTTCATGATGTAGCCGCCCGCCGCCGGATCGGGGTCTGGCAGACCGTCCTGGCCGTGGCTGGTGAAAGGATCCAGTGCAACGTCGGTCATCACGCCCAACTCTGGAAACTCTTTTTTCAAAGCCCGTACCACACGCGGCACTAAACCCTCCGGGTTGAACGCTTCTCGCCCATCCGCTGTTTTGAGGGCCGGATCAATCACCGGAAACAAGGCCATCACCGGAATACCCAGCTTGACGCACTCCTCAGCGACCGGCAGCAGAAGATCCAGACTCAAGCGTTCGACCCCCGGCATGGAGAGAACCCGCTCACGCTGTTGCTTGCCGTCCAGCACAAAAACCGGATAGATCAAGTCGTGAGCTGTGAGCGTATTTTCACGAACCAGATGACGGGTGAAGGAGTCACGCCGCAAGCGACGTGGGCGACCAAGGGGATAAGGGGCATAAGTTGTCATGTTGAAAAGTGTATCGCTTGCGTTATTTTTACAATTTGTAATAAATTTTTCATAAAAGTACTTGTAAGGACGTGTCAATTTTGCTAAATTACCCGTGGGCAGTTCGCTGCCTCCCGCTTTTCCTCCCTGAGCGGGGCCTTGATGTGTGACAGCAAATAGGCTTATCGCCCCAGCCCTTGCGCTGGGGTTTTTTTTGCCTGTATTTTTTGGCCTAGACTGACGCTCATGCTTTGGATTAAATCGCTTCACATTGTTTTTGTTGCCAGCTGGTTTGCCGGTTTGTTTTACCTGCCGCGAATCTTTGTCAACCTGGCGATGGTGGCGCCAGAGTCACAGGCTGAACGGGATCGTTTATTGCTGATGGCGCGCAAGCTGTTGCGGTTTTCTACCCTGATTGCCGTTCCGGCTTTAGGGTTGGGCATTTGGCTTTGGGCAGGTTATGGCATTGGTTGGGGTCCCGGCAATGGCTGGATGCACGCCAAGTTGGTCATTGTTGTTCTAGTCTTGGGCTATCACCACAGTTGTGGCGTTGTGTTGCGCAAGTTTGAGGCTAATCGCAACACCCATAGCCATGTTTGGTACCGCTGGTACAACGAGGCGCCCGTGCTGATGCTGCTGGCTGCTGTCTTGCTGGTAGTGGTCAAACCCTTCTGATTTTGGGGGGGCCGGTGCATAAAACCTCGGCATGGCCTCTCGCCCTGATCTACCTGGGGCTTATTTGCTATGCCAGCTTGTATCCATTCACAGGTTGGCGCGACCAAGGCATCATGCCCTGGACTTTTATAACCAGCCCCTTATCGCCCTATTGGACAGGCTTTGATGTTGGCATCAATATCCTGGGCTACATGCCCTTCGGGTTCTTGCTTGTTTTGATTGCACTGCGGACTGGTCATGCACGCTACGGCCTTGTTTTTGCACCGTTGGCTGCCGGTATTTTGTCGCTGGCGATGGAGTCATTACAAAGTTATTTACCCCTTCGCGTATCCTCCAATTTAGATTTGGGACTCAACATATTGGGCGCGGGGCTGGGTGCCTTGCTGGCTTGGGCAATGAAAAAGATCGGCGGTCTTGAGCATTGGAGTCGTTTCAGAGCGCGCTGGTTTGTGACCGAGGCACGCGGCGGCCTGGTTTTGCTGGCTATGTGGCCCTTGGCCTTGTTATTTCCAGCCACTGTACCGTTTGGGCTGGGTCAGGTATTTGAGCGATTTGAAGGCGTGTTGCCCGATGCATTGGCGGGCACACCGTTTTTGGATTGGCTGCCAACACAGACGATCAAGCTGCAGCCCTTGGTGCCGGATGTCGAATTGATTTGTGTCGCCTTGGGTGTGTTGATTCCTTGTCTGCTTGGCTTTTGCATCATTCGTTCTATCACCCGACGAGCCTTGTTTTTAATACTGGTGTTTGTGCTCGGTATTAGCGTAACCGCGTTGTCTTCTGCGCTGAGTTATGGGCCTGAGCACGCTTGGGCGTGGTTCAGTTTACCCACCAAGGCCGGTTTGGTCGTGGCACTGGGGCTAGGGATTTCGATGCTGTGGGTGCCGCAGCGCCCAAGTGCTGCTTTGGTCTTGTTGGCGCTGGGTATTTATCTCGGTCTGCTCAACCAAGTGTCTGCCAGCCCTTACTTTGCGCAAACGTTAGCAACGTGGGAACAGGGACGATTCATCCGCTTTCACGGATTGGCTCAGTGGCTGGGTTGGTTGTGGCCTTATGCCGTGTTGGTTTATGTGTTGATGCAAATCTCAAGCCGGAAGCCGAAAAACTAGAATCAGCGAATGACTGAAAAAAACTGCAATAACAACGTCGATTCGACTCCCGACGCTGAAAGCCCGCCGGTAACCTCCTATTACAAACGGCACATATTTTTTTGTCTCAACGAGAGAAAAGATGGCGAGACATGCTGTGCGCAGCTTCAGGCGCAAGAAGGGTTTGATCGCTGCAAAATCCAGGTCAAGGCAGCGGGGCTGGCAGGGCCGGGCCACGTTCGGGTTAACAAAGCCGGTTGTCTGGACCGGTGTGCGGGCGGCCCTGTGGCTGTGGTTTATCCAGAAGCGGTCTGGTACACCTTTGTGGACAATGAAGATATCGACGAAATCGTTGAATCACATCTGAAAAATGGCCAGATTGTGACGCGGCTACTCATTCCTGCCACGGTTGGCCGCTGAGTCTTTTAATTTCAGCCCACGCCAGGTGGGCGTTAGTGGCCATTCTATTAATGGCTTCTCCCTCATTTTTCTGTGGGTCGCCAGACCCATAGACGCACGACTTTATTTCATGAAAACTCTATTAATTGCTATCACTTCCGCGCTGTGTTTCACGGTTGCTGCGCAAACGCCGAAACCACCTGAAATTGCCGCCCGCTCTTATTTATTATTTGATGTCACCGCCAACCAAATGCTGGCAGCTAAAGACATTGATAGTCCGGTGGAGCAAGCATCGCTGACCAAACTGATGTCGGCCTATGTTGTATTTGATGCCTTGCGGAGTCAAAAAATCAACATCAAACAAACATTGCCTGTGAGTGAACGTGCTTGGAAAATGCCGGGTTCGCGTATGTTTATTGATCCCAGCATGATGATTCCGGTCGAAGACCTCATCAAGGGCATGATTGTTCAAAGTGGCAACGATGCCACAGTGGCCCTGGCCGAAGGCGTAGGCGGCTCGGTAGAGCGCTTTGTGCAACTCATGAATGCGCAGGCCAAAGCACTTGGCATGAACTCAACGACTTATAAAAATCCAGAAGGCTTGACAGAACCGGGGCACCTCACGACCGCGCGGGATTTAAGTATTTTGTCCACTCGCTTAATGCAAGATTTCCCGGATTATGTAGGTTACTACGCAGTTAAAAAATATCGATACCCCGGAACACCCACGGCCAATGACACCAATCGCAACCTGCTTTTGTTTCGTGACCCTTCTGTTGATGGCTTAAAAACAGGACACACCAACGCGGCCGGTTATTGCCTCATTACAACCGCCAAGCGCGATTTTTCCAGCTTGGGGATGCAGGGCGCTGCGGCGGGTTCACCTGAGGCAATGGGTAGCCGCCGTCTTCTGTCCATTGTGCTGGGTGCCGCAAGCGAGAATGCGCGTGCCAATGAATCCCAAAAGCTGTTGAACTGGGGCTATACCGCATTTGAAGCTGTGAAACTGTTTGACGCCAATCAAGCGGTGGTGACACCCGCAGTCTGGAAGGGCAAGAGTTCAACGGTCAATTTGGGCAGTCCTCATGCCATCGTGGTGGCCGTTCCCAATGGCAGCGCGGAGAAACTCAAAACGCAAGTGGTGCGCTCAGATCCCCTGGTGGCACCTTTTAGTAAAGGTCAACAACTGGCTACTTTAAAGGTGAGTAACGGCGATCAAGCGATCATCGACATTCCTTTGGTGACGCTGGATGCGGTTGAGCAAGCCGGTATTTTTGGCCGCGCATGGGATGCCGTGCGTTTGTGGATCAAGTAAAAAGGCGTCCTCAGGTGAGCCCCTGTCATCATTTTGAACGCGCAAGGTTCACAAACGGTGATTGCGGGCTAGTCTTTGAACTGCTATAGTCGAGAGCTTTTCGGAATTTCCGAAGGGATTCACGTTTTCGAAGTATTTAAGTCTTAGCTATTCAATAGCTATCAAACGTTTAGGGACGTTTTCAATGCCAACAATCAATCAACTAGTACGTCAGGGGCGCGAGGTCGAAACGATCAAGTCCAAAAGCCCGGCGATGCAAAATTCTCCACAGCGTCGCGGTGTTTGCACTCGTGTGTACACCACAACGCCTAAGAAACCAAACTCGGCTCTGCGTAAAGTCGCCAAAGTGCGTCTGACCAATGGGTTTGAAGTTATTTCTTACATCGGCGGCGAAGGCCACAATCTTCAGGAACACAGCGTTGTGCTGGTTCGTGGCGGTCGTGTCAAGGATCTGCCGGGTGTTCGTTACCACATCGTGCGCGGTTCGCTCGATTTGCAAGGCGTGAAAGACCGCAAGCAATCTCGCTCCAAGTACGGCACTAAAAAGCCAAAGGCTAAATAAGCTAACGCTTGGTCAAAAACAAAGGTGTTGTGTCCCGCGTGGCGCGGTGATTCAACGTAGTGACCCAGTATCGGGTCGAGTAAGTGAAAACCAAAATGGTTTTTACGGTGTCAATTATTGATGCCAACTGAAGCAATTAAGAGGTGAAAAAATGCCACGTCGTCGCGAAGTCCCTAAACGTGAAATCCTGCCGGATCCTAAGTTCGGCAATGTAGAGTTGTCCAAATTCATGAATGTGATCATGGAAGGCGGCAAAAAAGCGGTTGCTGAGCGCATTATTTATGGTGCGCTTGAACAAATCGAAAAGAAGAACCCAGGTAAAGACCCGGTTGAAGCATTCACAATGGCTATCAACAACGTCAAACCTATGGTTGAAGTGAAGTCCCGCCGTGTCGGTGGTGCCAACTACCAAGTCCCCGTTGAAGTGCGCCCAGTGCGTCGTTTGGCTTTGTCTATGCGTTGGATTAAAGAAGCCGCGCGCAAACGCGGTGAAAAATCCATGGCACTGCGTTTGGCTAACGAATTGATGGAAGCCACCGAAGGTCGTGGCGGCGCCATGAAAAAGCGTGACGAAGTTCACCGCATGGCAGAGGCCAACAAGGCCTTCTCTCACTTCCGTTTCTAAGCCTCAAGGCTACTGCGCGACTGTGATCCGTGATTGCGGAGTCAGTTGGGCAACTTGCGTAAAAGTACGCCAAGATTGCCTGCCGTCCGCTCTACGCCTGACAATCGCTCGCTGCGCCCTGTATCACTTGCAGGTGCGTGGCTTTTTAAATTTTCTCTTCCTAGAGGTTCATCATGGCTCGCCACACCCCCATTGAGCGCTATCGCAATATTGGCATTTCGGCTCACATCGACGCAGGAAAAACCACCACGACCGAACGTATTCTTTTTTATACCGGCGTGAACCACAAAATTGGTGAAGTGCATGATGGCGCGGCCACCATGGACTGGATGGAGCAGGAGCAAGAACGTGGTATCACGATCACTTCAGCGGCCACCACTTGCTTCTGGAAAGGCATGGAAACCAACTTCCCGGAACACCGCATCAATATTATTGACACCCCCGGTCACGTTGACTTCACCATTGAGGTGGAGCGTTCAATGCGCGTGCTGGACGGTGCTTGCATGGTGTATTGCGCCGTGGGTGGTGTGCAACCCCAATCTGAAACCGTTTGGCGTCAGGCCAACAAATACAAAGTGCCACGTCTGGCCTTTGTAAACAAGATGGACCGTACAGGTGCCAACTTCTTCAAGGTTGTGGATCAGATGAAACTGCGCCTCAAGGCCAGCCCTGTTCCTATGGTGATCCCAATCGGTGCAGAAGAACACTTCACTGGTGTGGTTGATCTGATCAAAATGCAGGCCATCATCTGGGACGAAGCGTCACAGGGCATGAAGTTTGATTACCGTGATATTCCCGCTGAGTTGCTTGAATCGGCTAAAGAATGGCGCGAAAAGATGGTGGAAGCAGCCGCTGAAGCCTCTGAAGAGTTGATGAACAAGTACCTCGAAGAAGGTGAACTGACCGAAGAAGAGATCAAGTTTGGTATTCGTACCCGCACGATTGCCAGCGAAATCCAGCCCATGTATTGTGGCTCTGCGTTCAAGAACAAAGGCGTGCAGCGCATGCTGGATGCCGTGATTGAATTCATGCCATCACCCGTGGACATTCCACCGGTTAAAGGCATGGACGAAGATGAAAATCCAGTCGTGCGTCAAGCCAGTGACAGTGAAAAATTCTCGGCATTAGCTTTCAAATTGATGACTGATCCATTTGTCGGCCAGTTGACTTTTGTGCGCGTCTATTCCGGCGTGCTGCAAAAAGGCGACAGCGTTTACAACCCGATTCGTGGCAAAAAAGAACGCATTGGCCGCATTGTGCAAATGCACGCCAACAACCGCGAAGAAGTCAGTGAAATTCGCGCTGGCGACATCGCCGCTTGCGTCGGTTTGAAAGACGTCACCACAGGTGAAACCTTGTGTGATCCAACGGCTATTGTGACGCTGGAACGCATGGTGTTCCCTGAGCCGGTGATTACCCAGGCCGTTGAGCCAAAAACCAAGGTTGACCAGGAAAAAATGGGGATTGCCTTGCAGCGTTTGGCGCAAGAAGACCCTTCCTTCCGCGTTAAAACGGATGAAGAATCCGGTCAAACCCTGATCGCCGGGATGGGTGAGCTGCATTTGGAAATTATTGTTGACCGCATGAAACGCGAGTTTGGTGTTGAAGCCAACGTCGGCAAACCTCAAGTGGCTTATCGCGAAACCATTCGCAAGACTATCGAAGATGCTGAAGGCAAGTTTGTGCGTCAGTCCGGCGGTAAAGGTCAATATGGGCACGTTGTGCTCAAAATTGAGCCCAATGAACCCGGTAAAGGCATTGAGTTTGTGGACGCCATCAAGGGTGGTGTGGTGCCGCGCGAATTCATTCCTGCGGTTGAAAAAGGCATTCATGAAGCAGTAACGTCAGGCGTGTTGGCTGGTTACCCGGTGGTGGACGTCAAGGTGACCTTGCATTTCGGCTCTTACCATGACGTTGACTCGAATGAAAACGCCTTCAAGATGGCTGCTATCTTTGGCTTCAAAGAAGGTTGCCGCAAAGCCGGCCCTGTCATTCTTGAGCCTATGATGTCGGTGGAAGTTGAAACACCCGAAGACTACGCCGGTAACGTGATGGGCGATTTGTCCTCACGTCGCGGCATGGTTCAAGGCATGGAAGACATGGTCGGTGGCGGTAAAGCCATCAAGGCAGAAGTGCCCTTGTCTGAGATGTTCGGTTACTCAACGACACTGCGTTCCATGTCACAAGGTCGCGCGACCTACACCATGGAATTTAAACATTACAGCGAAGCACCGCGTAACGTGTCCGAAGCCATCATGGCTGCACGGGCCAAGTAAATTTCAAGCTGTCTGCGACGGTGTGCCGCCCTGTTCCCGTGCGGGGCGAACCAGCAACATCGTGCAAACATTAAACCTGTACACGGGAATTAGCTCTTTGGAGAATTGAAAATGGGAAAAGAAAAATTCGCACGTACCAAGCCGCACGTTAACGTCGGCACCATTGGTCACGTCGATCACGGCAAAACAACCCTGACGGCGGCAATTACCACGGTTCTGGCTGCCAAGTACGGCGGTCAAGCCAAAG
>CAIJRK010000002.1 GCA_903823025.1 uncultured beta proteobacterium | reverse complement strand
TGTAGCCCCTAAGCCGCAGCCCCGCACAGGTCATGCGGCTTTTCTGATTTCTGAGCCTTTATGCCTTTTTATGGTGGCTCGGTTGGGAGGCTCGCAAGAGCCTGCCGGTTCGCACAAGCGGTTCCCGGTTTTGATGACCCGATCGAGTCACCGCCACGACATCAAACGTGGTCGGTGATTGTTGCAAATCGAACCGATTGGAGGCCTTCATGGCTCACCTTGCACGCTTTGGCACTCACGCCAAAACCACCCCTTTTCTTGCTATTGAACGCCTGCGGGCGGTGCAGTCATGAGCGCCTTCAACACCCCGTGGCTTCGCCTTTGGTCCGATATGCCCAACGACCCCAAATGGCGCACGATAGCCCGTGTCAGCGAGCAAACCATTCCGGCGGTGATCGCCGTTTATCTGCACATTTTGGTCAATGCAGGCAACGCCGAAGAACGCGGCCACATGCACCACTTTGTGCCCGAAGACATTGCGGGCGCTCTGCAAATCGACACCGAACAAGTGCAAGCCATCCTGACCGCCATGCAAGGCCGCGTGCTTGATGGTGACCGCGTGTCCGGCTGGGCCGCCCGCCAACCCCTGCGTGAAGACGGCTCTGCGCAACGGGCCAAAGCGTGGCGCGACGCCAAGAAAACAAGCGGGAACGTTATCCAAGCAGCCAGCACTGCCAAGGCAAGAGTTGAGCCTGTGCCTGTACTCGTACCCGCGTCAGCATCAGCATCAACGCCGGTGCCTGCACCCGTCAGCCAAGACCGGTCCACGGCTAGACCTTTGGACACGTCTGTGGACAGGCCTACGGATATGCCCAACACCTCCGTGGTACTGGTGTGCGCGGCCTTGTTGGCGCACGGCATCACCGACATTGAAACGACACATCCTGAAATTCCGGCGTTGTTGGCGCAAGGGGCTGATGCGCCGCAATTTGTCGCCGCTGCCAAAATAGCCAAAGCAAAGAGCAAAGGCTTTGCTTACGTCATGGGTATCGTTCGCCGCAAGTTGGCCGACGCGCATAGCGCCACGCCTGTCCGGCCCGCACGACCCAACCACGCCAACCGGTCTGCGCCTGTCGCCTTCAACGTCACCACCCCATCACCGCCCGGCCTGGACCCGGCGCTGGCCAAGATCATGGCCGACCAGTGCATTCCACGCAGCGGCCCCAGTGCCGAAGTGCGCGCCAGAATGGCCGCCCTGACGCGCCGCCCGACAACAAACGCAACCGCGCCACGTCGCGAGGCCTGCCATAAATAAAATGCCGGCTTAATCAACAGAACACCTGCAAGCCAACTCTAAAATTAGCCATTTTTGGAGATGCTAGTTCATGGATTTTCCTGGTATTTGCTTGAGTGAAACGGATGGACGTGTGTTCTTGTGCGTCCAGCCAGTGCCGCAACGATCTCTCGTTGACAGTGCCGCGCTGCATCTTTTGCTCACGCAGGCCGGTTACGGCGACTGCTTGCTTGACGAGGCGGCCCTTGTCAGCGCGGCCAACGACTGCAACAAACCGCAAAATCCATTCATGCTGCTGGTGGCCCAACGGTGCGACGCCACCCTGAATATTCATATGACGCCTGACGGGATGGTTGCAGAACTGAGTCTCACGCCTGCGCAAGGCGGCAAGGCGGTCACGGTGGACGGCGTCATGCAAAGTCTGGCTGAAGCGGGCGTGGTGTTTGGCATCGACGAGGCGGCAGTGCATCAGGCCTGCGAACAAGGCGACTGCCAGCGGATACCCGTGGCGCATGGGGTGCTGCCCCAAAACGGGGGAGACACCGTTTTTGAAGAAATAGATCCGCAAACAATAGACCGCTCACCCAAGCTCGATGAAAACGGTCTCATTGATTACCGCGAGCGTGGCGCGGTTTTGGTGGTGCAAGCCGGTGCGCTGCTAATGCGGCGCATCCCGCCCATGGCGGGCGTGGCGGGTCATACCGTGCTGGGCCGGGTGCTGGCGCCCCGCCCGGGTCGTGATGAGCCGTTTGCCACACAACTACCCGGCGCAGAGGTCGTCCCCGGTAACACCGATTTGCTGCGGGCGGTGGTGAGCGGGCAGCCGGTACGCGTCAAGTGCGGCGTCATGGTGGAGCCGATTTTGCGGGTCGCCGAGGTCAACATGGCGACCGGCAATATTCACTACGACGGCACCGTGCAGGTGGAGGGCGAAGTCATCCAGGGCATGAAAATTCAGGCCACCGGCGACATTGTGGTGCACGGTTTGGTGGACGGCGCGCGGCTTGAAGCAGGCGGCAATATCAAAGTGACGGGTGGCATCATCGGGCATTCCGACCTGCGTGCGGGTGGCTCGGTGAGCGCCCGTTTTGCCGAAGGTGCGCGTATTTACGCCGGCACTGTGATTGTGCTGGCCGATATGGCTTTGACGTGTGAATTGCAGGCGCTCAATCAAATCATCATCGGCGCCAAGTCACCGCAACGTGGGCGCTTGATAGGCGGGTCAGCCGCCACCATGATGTTGCTCAGTGTGCCCATGCTGGGTTCTGCCAAGGGCGGCATGACTCAGGTTTTGCTGGGTGTCAACCCTGCGCTTGAGGCGAAATACGAAGCTTTGCTGGCGCGCATCGACAAAGAAAAAGCGGTGGAAGACCAGCTGGAAAAAATCGTCAACCAGTTGACCTTGACCGGCGATCCCAAAGGCCTGCTGACGCGCGTCAAAGCCTCCCGACAACATGCGGTTCAGGTGTGGGGTCAGTCGCTGGTAGAACGGGAGGAAATCAAACAACAGCTGGCGCTGGCGTTAACCGCCAAGGTCGAGGTTGGCGTGGGCGTGTCGGGGTCTGTGAACCTAGCCTTTGGCAAGCTGACCTCGCGCCTGCGCCAGGAGTTTGACGCGGGCACCTTCAGCGTTAATCAAGAAGGGCGCATTGTGTTCACCGACCGGGCTGAGGAGGCCGTGTTGGTGGTTTAGCTGATAGTCAAAAAACCACCCATAATCATCAGCATTCTCCCAAAACAGGCCGATACGTCCAGCGGGGCTGGTGTTCATCACGAGTCGCTTACATCGATGCCATATCAATGTGCACTGACGCCAACACGATTAAAGAATGAATTTTAAATCTCGCATATCGCACGCATTGAACTCAAATGCCCTGCCAAATCTTGTCGTTTTAGGTTTGATTTCTGCCGCATTATTCAGTTTGACATTTATTTTGAACTACGCGATGGCACTGGGTGGCGGGCATTGGGTATGGACAGCCGTTTTGCGATATTTATTTACTATTTTCATAGTCGCAACGTGGCTAGTCGTCAGTAAAGATTTTCGCTATCTCGTTCAAGTCGGACGTGTGTTTTTACGGTATCCGATATTTTGGATTGTTGTCGGTTCATTTGCCTGCGGCCTTTTTTACACAGGGATCGCATTTTCATCGACTTATTTGAGAGGGTGGGTTGTTGCAGCAACGTGGCAGATTACCGTGCTGGCATCGCCCATCGTCATGTTTCTTTTTGGATACCGCTTTCCCAAACGAGGTTTTGTTTTTTCACTCGTTGTCCTGGTGGGCGTTGCCTGCATAAACTGGGAGTTTGGCATAGAGAATGCCAGTTCAAATATCGCCATGGCAGGGATCTTTGCGCTTGTCATATCAGCGTTCGCCTACCCCATTGGCAACCAACTTCTTAACTCGGCAAAAAATGGCGGGCTTGCTTATGTTCCGCATATTAAGTCCGACGTACTGAACAACGCGTTTGCCGCAATATTGCTGATGGCACTTGGTTCTATCCCCTTTGGGGCCGTGTTATTGGCGATTACTCAACCGCCTATGCCAAGTTTTGATCAGTATGTTCAAACTTTTTTTGTCGCGCTTTTTGCAGGCGTCCTGGCTACCGCCGTCTTTTTATATGCAAGGAACAAGACCTCTAAGCCTTTCATGATTATTGCAATCGACACCACACAATCGGCTGAAGTACTTTTCGCGTTGGCCTTTGAGTTGATGTTCATCAACCCTGCAGTACCATCCGTGTATCAAATTATTGGCGTTGTAATAGTCGGTCTTGGCCTATCGGGATACTGTCTTTGGACTGTCCCCGCTAAAAATCCTGTAGAGCATTCCTAAGCCGGACGAGTCGGCGCCAAACACTAGGCGGCCTCAGCAAGAAAGCACCCTCACCACATCCGAATTGACCACCAACGAAACCAGCTAACGCCTCACCGCCTTTGCCCACCAGCGGCAAGATGCCTACCGCTAAAACGCGGATACTCATCTCTTTTAGGCGAGGTTTTACCGGTAGTTTCATGGCCTATTTCCCCCACAAACTACAACACATTAAGCCTATAGCCCCGTTCTCGGGCAATCGGTCTAAAGCTAAAATTCAACCGCTTTCGCACTGGCTGTCACGCGGTGCATAGCGGGTATTTTTTTTATGTATTTCACCAAGGAAATTTAAATGGGTTTGTTTGACATATTCAAAGGCGATTCGGGCGAAAAAATGACGCCTCACCTGGCATTTGCCACCAGCTTGCTCTACATGATGTCCGCTGACGGCGAAATTGATAACGAAGAAATTGGTCATCTGCTGTCGGTTCTTGGTGGTCAAGACCAAGGCGACGGCTCCATTGGGGTGGGCGCACAAAACCAGGCGCTGCTGGACAATGCGGTCAAATACCGCAGAAAAAACTCGATTGAAACCTTTTTGAAGGAAGCCGCACCGCTGTTGAGCGATGCCCAGAAAATCTGCATGTTGGTCAACCTGATCGACTCGTCCTTGGCTGATGGCACGCCTGAACCCGAAGAACAGGCTTTGTTTGCAAAATTCCTGCAAGCCTTTGGCGTCTCTGAAGAGCGTTTCCGTCCGTTTTTTGAAGTGATTGTGTTGAAAAATGACCGTTCGGTCTTTACCAACGAAAACCACCCCAAAAACGCGCCTGCGTATCAGGTAAAAATCTCAATGCCTGCTTAAATTATTTTCTTGTCAGGGGGCCAGCAACTGCTGCTGGTCCAATTGACGGCGCAGTTGAAATTGCTCACGGTCAATGTCGCGCAATTCTCTACGCAGGCGGCGCCTTTCGTCGTCATTGTCCGAGGCTTCAAGGCGTTTTTGTAGTCGGTTCGCGTCTGTCGCGTTTTGCCGCAAATAGCCATTGGTTCGGTTGACTTGCAACCCGGCATTCAAATTGCGCGTAAACGGCTCATAGCCACTTTGCCCCTGGCAAACCGAGGCTTTGCTGCTGTTGCCCTGCACGCCTTCGCGCCAGCCATTCGCGGCGGTGCAAAACTTCCTGATGCCTGCGTCCCACCCTTGCCGATAGGCCTGGTGGTTGGGGACAATTCCAGACTTGCCACAGTCTTCGGTGTAAGCGTCCAGGCGATTTTCGCTCACGCCCCGTGCGGCATCGGCAAAACCAACGCGGCCCCAATCGGCTACCTGGCATTGTGAAACCGTCATGGACTCACAGCCCGCTAACGTCAGCACAAACATAATCAATAGAGTTTTTAGAGGTTTCATGGCGCGATTTTAGTCAGTCATCACTAGAAATTTGAGTCCAGCAGTTTCGCCCGAATCCGCGCCACCAAGGCCACCACGTCCGGGTCGGCCAGCGCGGGCGCTGTCGCATCTTCTATCTGCGCCCGAATCAGGCGTTCCAGCGTTTCAGGTTGTGGCGTCACCGGGCCAAAAAAGCGTGGCGCATTGCCCACGGCCAACAACAGGGTCGGAAAGTCTTCCACGTCCAGCGGGTGCAGCAAGTCGGACTCGTCTTCCACGTCGATCCAAAGAAATTGCGCTTGTGGAAATTTGGCTTGCACTTGCGCGAAGCGGCTGCGGTAGTCGCGGCACACGCCACACCATTCAGCGCACAGACAGACCACGAGGACAGGGGCGGGCAGGGCCGGGTTGGCCGTAGTTGCAGAGTTCATCACCCATGATCTCAAAATTTGATATTCACTTTTTAGAATAAACAAATGGGAAATAAGTCGTTTGAGTTTTAAAGGAGGTCTTTCACAATGCGTGAACATGCTCATTGACCGCCCTCTTTTCACGCGCTAAGACACGGACTTTTACTTTTTTCCCCTCACTCACCATGTGCTCCATCATCATCATTCCCGGCTGGCGCGATTCCGGCCCTGGCCACTGGCAAAGTTTATGGGCCGAGCAGTTGCCAGGCACCGTGCGCGTGCAGCAAGACGACTGGATCACGCCTTCACGCAATGCTTGGGTGGCGTCCATCACGCGCACGATTCTGGCGCAACCTGGTCCGGTGGTGGTGGCGGCGCACAGTCTGGGCTGCATTGCCACCACACACTTGCCGCCAGAGGCCGCTGCACGCATTCAAGGCGCGCTGCTGGTGGCCCCGGCTGACCCTGAACGGCGTGGCATTCTGGCCGACTTTGCCCCGGCGCCTTATCAGCCGCTGCCCTACCGCAGCATCATCGTAGCCAGCAGCAACGACCCCTTTTGCCCTATCCGCACAGCGGGTGCTTATGCCCGCGCTTGGGGTAGTGAATTCGTTCGGCTGCAAAATGCGGGTCACATCAACATTGAGGCCGGTTTCGGCGTTTGGCCTTTGGGGCTGGCGCTGTTGCAGTCGTTGACGGGCGAAAACTATCCCGCCATCCTGGCCGACACTTCATCTGTGTCGCCCGCCTCCAACTTTTTACAGGAATTGACATGAAATTTAAAAGAAAACTGACGCTGGTCATCGCCGGTCTTGCATTAACCGCCAGCCAGTTAGTCGCCGCACAAACCACAATGTTGAACGCATCCTATGACGTGGCCCGCGAGTTCTACAAAGACTACAACACCGCCTTCATCGCCCACTACAAAAAGACCACCGGCAAAGACGTCAAGATTGATCAGGCGCACGGCGGCTCCAGCGCCCAAGCGCGAGCGGTGAATGACGGGCTGGACGCCGACGTGGTGACCATGAACACCACCACCGACATCGACTTTTTGGCCAGCACCCACGTGGTCGCCAAAGACTGGGCCACGCGCTTCCCCAACAACGCCGCGCCCACGACCTCGACCATGCTGTTTTTGGTGCGCAATGGCAATCCTAAAAACATCAAAGACTGGGACGATCTGACCAAACCCGGCATCAAGGTGATTGTGGTCAACCCCAAAACAGGTGGCAACGGTCGCATGGCGTATCTGGCGGCTTGGGGTTATGTGCTTAAAACCGGCGGCACGCCCGCTCAAGCAGCTGCGTTTGTCGGCAAGCTCTACAAAAACGTGCCGGTGCTGGCCAAAGGCGGACGCGACGCCACCACCATCTTTTTGCAACGCAACATCGGCGATGTGCTGGTGACGTTTGAGTCTGAAGTGGTCTCGGTGAACCGCGAGTTTGGCGCGGGCAAGGTGCAGGCGGTGCATCCATCCGTGAGCATCGTGGCTGAAAACCCGGTCGCCGTGGTGGAGCGCACCGTGGCTAAAAAAGGCACGGGCGAATTGGCCAACGCCTATTTGAGTTACCTGTATTCCGATGAAGCGCAAGAGATTGCCGCCCAACACGGCTTGCGTCCCCGTTCAGCGGCCGTGCTTAAAAAACACGCCGACACCTTGAAGCCCATCCAGTTATTCACCGTGAACGAGTTTTTTGGCTCACTGGCTGAAGCGCAAAAGGTTCACTTCAATGACGGTGGCCAGTTCGACAAACTCTACACCCTCAAGTAAATGACGGCGACGACTTTTCCCATGCGCAAGCGCCCACCCCGGCGCGTGCTGCCGGGCTTTAACCTCACGCTCGGTTACACCATGCTGTACCTGAGTCTGATTGTGTTGATTCCGCTCTCGGCGCTGGTGTTCAAAACCTTCACGCTGACGTGGGACGAGTTTTGGCTGGCGGTGGCCAGTCCGCGTGTGCTGGCCTCGTACCGGCTGACGTTTGGCGCGTCGTTTATCGCCGCCTTCGTCAACGTGTTTTTTGGGTTGCTGGTGGCTTGGGTGCTGGTGCGCTACAAGTTTCCGGGTAAAAAAATCATTGATGCGCTGGTGGATTTGCCGTTTGCGCTGCCCACTGCGGTGGCGGGCATTGCGCTCACCGCACTGCTGGCGGGTAACGGCTGGATTGGGCAACTGCTGGAACCTTATGGCATTGAGTTGGCCTTTAACCGCAACGGCATCGTGATTGCGCTGATCTTTATCAGCCTGCCGTTTGTGGTGCGCACCGTGCAGCCGGTGCTGGAAGACGTTGAAAAAGAACTGGAAGAAGCGGCCAGCTGTCTGGGTGCCACGCGCTGGCAAACCTTTCGCCACGTGATTTTGCCCACGATTGCCCCGGCGCTGCTAACCGGCTTTGCCATGGCCTTTGCGCGAGCGATTGGCGAATATGGTTCGGTTATTTTTATCGCTGGCAACATGCCGATGGTGTCCGAAATCACACCGCTGATCATCATCGGCAAGCTGGAGCAGTACGACTACGCCGGGGCGACTGCCGTGGCTGTGGTGATGCTGATTTTTTCATTCGTTTTATTGTTAGTCATTAATGCCCTACAAGCCTGGCAACGCAGCCGTTCAGGAGCTGCCTCATGAGTGATTCCCGAACGATTCGCCGGGTTCAATCCGGCACCACCGAACCTGCGTGGGTGCGCCGCACGCTGATTGGCATGGCGCTGGGTTTTATCTTTTTGTTTCTGGTGCTACCGCTGGCCGCCGTGTTTACCGAAGCGCTGCGCAAAGGTTTGGACGCGTATCTGGAAGCGCTCAAAGAACCCGACGCCTGGAGCGCCATTCGCCTGACGCTGATTGCCGCCGGTATTTCTGTGCCAGTGAATCTGGTGTTTGGCGTGGCCGCCGCTTGGGCCATTTCCAAACACGAGTTCCGGGGCAAGGCGTTTTTAACGACGCTGGTGGACTTGCCGTTCTCGGTCTCGCCTGTTGTGGCCGGTCTGGTTTACGTGCTGATGTTTGGCGCACATGGCTGGTTCGGGACGTGGTTGCAAGCGAACGACATCAAAATCATCTTTGCCGTGCCGGGCATCGTGCTGGCGACGATGTTTGTGACCGTTCCGTTCATCGCCCGCGAGCTGATTCCGCTGATGCAGGCGCAAGGCACTGAAGAAGAACAAGCCGCCATCGTGCTGGGCGCGACCGGCTGGCAAACCTTTTGGTATGTGACGCTGCCCAACATCAAATGGGGTCTGATCTATGGCGTGATTTTGTGCAATGCACGGGCGATGGGCGAGTTTGGCGCGGTGTCGGTGGTGTCGGGTCACATTCGGGGCCAGACCAACACTTTGCCGCTGCACGTCGAAATTCTCTACAACGAATACCAGTCGGTCGCCGCCTTTGCGGTGGCGTCGTTGCTGGCGCTGTTGGCTTTGGTGACGCTGGTGATCAAGTCGGTGGCCGAGTGGCAGTCCGAGCGTGAACAAAAAGCCGTGATGGCGCTGCCGCCTGAACGGCCTGTGGCCTGAACTGAACCTGAAAGAAAATTATGGGTATTGAAATTCGCAACGTCAGCAAAGACTTTGGCACTTTCCACGCGCTGCGTGATGTCTCGCTGGACATTCAGGCGGGCGAACTGGTCGCCTTGCTGGGGCCGTCGGGCTGCGGCAAGACCACTTTGTTGCGCATCATCGCCGGGCTGGAAACGCCCGACACCGGCAACATCTTATTCAGCGGTGCCGACACGACCGATGTTCATGTGCGTGAGCGCAACGTGGGTTTTGTGTTCCAGCATTACGCGCTGTTTCGCCACATGACCGTGTTTGACAACGTGGCCTTTGGCCTGCGCATGAAACCCCGCGCGACGCGTCCGAGTGACGCCAAAATCAAAGAAAAAGTGCATGAACTGCTGAGCTTGGTGCAGCTCGATTGGCTGTCTGACCGCTACCCGGCGCAACTCTCGGGCGGCCAGCGTCAGCGCATTGCGTTGGCGCGTGCGCTGGCCGTGGAGCCGCAAGTGCTGCTGCTCGATGAACCTTTTGGCGCGCTCGACGCCAAGGTGCGCAAAGAGCTGCGCCGCTGGCTGCGCCGTCTGCACGACGACTTGCACGTCACCAGTATTTTTGTCACCCACGATCAGGAAGAAGCGCTGGAAGTCTCGGACCGCGTGGTGTTGATGAACTCAGGTCGGGTGGAACAAATTGGCTCACCGCAAGAGGTGTGGGACCATCCAGCCAGCCCGTTTGTGTACGGCTTTTTGGGTGACGTGAACTTGTTTCATGGTCGCGCCCACGAAGGCGAAATGCTCATTGGCGAAGACAAGCACGGCCTACGTCTGGCCACGCCCGAACACCCCGACGCGCAGGACGCCAAAGCCTTTGCCTACGTGCGCCCGCATGACCTGGATGTGCAGCGCTACAAACCCGGCGCGAGTGCCGCCGGTCAACCCCAAGGCATCGTTGCCAAGCTGACGCGGGCCATTGTGGTCGGGCCGATTGCGCGGTTGGAGTTGCTGCCGCTGGACGCCACGGCGGCCGGGAGTGGCGACATCATTGAAGCGCATATCCCGTCGCAACTCTTCAATGAACTCGGCTTGCAAACCAATGAAACGCTGGTGCTGACGCCCCGCAAGGCGCGGGTATTTGTCGAATAAAACCTGAAATAAGGGGTTGCTGTACAGTCCCCTTTTTTCATCAAAGAGGTTGACATGAGCGATACAAGGCAAGAATCCACTGTGGTGTATGGCACCGAAGACCTGCTGACCAGCTTGTGCAACTCGGTCACGCGTGTGCTCAATGTCGCGACCCAATGTGAGGTTCATTATTCCGGCATGGTTCAACGCATCAGCAAAATTTGCCTGAAGCCCGATATTGGTTGCTTCGTGCTGTTTGACGGCGGATTTTCCGGGTTGGTGGTGCTCAATTTTTCGGCACAAACCGCCATGGAACTCTATGAGAGCTACATGCTCAATATGGGAATGCCCAAGAGCGAACTGGCGCACTCGCACACCTCGGACGAAGTGAGCGACATCATGGGCGAATTGATGAATCAGATCGTGGGCGATTTCACCGGCAAGGTGCGTCGTGAACTGCAAACCCACATCACCCAGAATCAGCCCAAGATGCTGGTGATCAATAAACAAGTGGCCTTAAGTGTGGACACGCACCTGGACAAACCAGAGGCACGGCGCGTGACTTTCTACACCGCTCGAAACAATATTTTTTATCTTGAGCTGGCGATTGATCACACCGAATTCATCAAGCTGCATGACTTTGAGGTCAATGAAGTGACCAACCCGGACGAGTTGATCGCTCAGACCCATGCCGCTCAAAACGCCAAATTGCCAACGGCAGAAGCCGCGGCAGAAGCGTCTGCAGACGCCCTTGAACATGAAGCACTCCTGAAGTCGCTGGGCATGTAGGCGCCCGCGCTATCGCGTCTTTTATCCCGCATAAAAACGCACCTGATTGCGCCCCGCTGCCTTGGCTTGGTACATGGCCGCATCGGCCCATTTGAGGACGTGGTCCGCACTGCTGTCCTGCTTGAGAAACAAGGCCACGCCAATGCTGGCCGTGCAGTGATGCACGACAGCCGTATCAGCCTCCGTGTCGTGCTTGAGGGTGAGCGCATAAGGCTCGGATAAAGCAATCCGGATTTTTTCTGCAATGGCGCGGGCTTGTTGGTTGGACGCTGTTTTTTGTATCTCCAACTCGCGCAACATGACCACAAACTCATCACCACCAATACGGGCCACCGTGTCGATTTCACGGACGCATTTGTTCAACCGGCGGGCGACTTCCATCAAAAGCAGGTCGCCCGCTGCGTGGCCGTGGCAGTCGTTGAGGGATTTGAAGTTATCCAGATCCAAAAAGAGCAGCGCGCCATAGCGACTACTGCGTTTGCTCGCCATCATGGCCTGACTTAAACGCTCATTGAGCAAACGACGGTTGGGCAACTGGGTAAGAGGGTCGTAAAAAGCCAGTTGCTGCACTTGCTTCTCCATCTTGTGACGTGCCGTGATGTCTTGTTTAACAGCGATGAAATGCGTGATGACGCCGTGCTCATCACTCACCGGCGTAATGGTGAGTTCTTCGTTAAACAAGGTGCCATCTTTGCGGCGGTTAATCAGTTCACCATGCCAGGCTTTGCCGGCAAGAATGGTGCGCCACATGCATTCGTAGAAGCGTTGATCTTGCTGGCCTGAGTTCAGCAGCTCTTTGGTGCTGCGGCCAAGCGCTTCTTCTTGCGTATAGCCATTCATTTTGAAAAATGCCGGATTAGCCCATTTGATCATGCTGTTGGCGTCGGTAATGACGATGGCATTGGCGCTGGCATCAAGGGCGGCGCTTTGCAATTGCAGGCGTTCATTCATCGCCCGCTCGGCGGCCATGCGACTGCGTAGTTCAGCGGTCAATTCGTCAGCGATGCGGTGCGCATGGCGCCGGGTGTTGAGGTAGGAATGGGTCAGAAAAAATAGCAGCCAACTCACGACAAAGCCGGTCGCCACCGTCAGCCAGACGGCGGTGTAGTCCAGGGCTGAGGCGGCGCTTTCAAATTGCTCAAAATCGGTACGCGTTCACCCCACCCCAATCGGAATGAGGGAAGGTGTTGGGTTTAAGCCGAAGTGAGCCTTCATGGCCTGGGTCATAAAGGCCAAGACGCTACGACCTTGAAGTTTGCAACTCCCCACCACGGTCATGACGCGCTC
>CAIJRK010000001.1 GCA_903823025.1 uncultured beta proteobacterium | reverse complement strand
TTTTTGCGCTTCTTCAAGCGTTTGGGGTTTCGGGCTGGCTTGCCGTAGATTAATTTGCATTGCTATCAATTCTGACCTGTTTTTGCACAAATCCCGACAACACTATGAAATCAGTTGGGTAGTGGGGTGAACGCGTACCATTTTTGTGATAATTTGCCACTTCTCAAAGAATGCCCTGCAGGGGATACTTAGAGTGGAAGTCAATCTAACAACATAGAAAGAGAATTATGCAAAAAATTACATCTCATAGCCGTGCCCTCGTTTTAAGCTTGAGTGCTGTTGCCGTGTTGGTGAGTGGCTGCGCCAACATGTCCGACGGACAACGCAGTGCCGCTATTGGGGGCGGTTTGGGCGCTTTGGCTGGTGCTGCTATTGGCGACAGCACGAAATCGACAGCGGTAGGCGCCGGTTTGGGCGCGCTGGGCGGCTACATCTGGTCCACACAGATGGCCAAGAAAAAAGCTGAAATGGAACGAGCCACAGCGGGCACGGGCGTTGCGGTGACGCAAACAGCGGACAACCAGCTCAAGCTCAACATTCCTAGCGATATTTCGTTTGACACAGGCCGCGCCAACATCAAGTCGAATCTGCAACCGATCCTTGACCAGTTTGCGCAAGGCTTGAATAACCAGCCCAACACCGAAATTCGCATTGTGGGGCACACCGATAGCACCGGTTCTGACGCCATCAATAATCCGTTGTCGGTCAACCGGGCAGCCAGTGCACGCGACTATTTAGTGTCGCGCGGGGTGCAGGCACGTCGTATTCAAATTGATGGTCGCGGTGCGCGTGAGCCGATTGCAGATAACTACTCTGAATCGGGTCGTGCCAGAAATCGCCGGATTGAGATATTTTTGGCGGAACGTGCCAGTGGTCAGTAATTGACGTTTGGAGCGGGTGAAGGGAATCGAACCCTCGTATGAAGCTTGGGAAGCTGCCGTTCTGCCATTGAACTACACCCGCATTTGGTGACACCAGAACAGCGATAGTTGCTTGTTCGCTGTTCTGATAAGTCCGATAGTTTACTTCAGGATATCGCCAATACAGAGATATTTGACTTCAACATAGTCGTCCATCCCGAGATGCGAGCCTTCGCGGCCCAATCCTGATTGTTTGACGCCACCAAAAGGCACATGTTCTGTGGCCAAAATCCCCACGTTAATACCGACCATGCCGTACTCCAGCGCCTCGGCGACACGGAAGATGCGGCCCACATCGCGGCTGTAAAAGTAGCTGGCCAGTCCAAATTCCGTGTGGTTGGCCGCATCAATGGCTTCTTGTTCCGTGGTGAAGCGAAATACCGGGGCGAACGGGCCGAAGGTTTCTTCTTTGGCACACAGCATGTCAGCACTGGCGTCGGCAATCACCGTTGGCTCGAAAAATTGGCCGGGCAACTTGTTGCCGCCCACCATCACCTTACCGCCTTTGGCGACCGCGTCCGCCACATGACGGATGACTTTGTCCACGGCGGCCTCTTCAATCAACGGGCCTTGCGTCACCCCGTCTTCAAAGCCGTTGCCCACTTTGATCGCTTTAACCTTGGCTGAAAACTTCGCCACGAACTGGTCGTACACGCCGTCCTGCACATAAAAGCGGTTGGCGCAAACACAGGTTTGGCCCGCATTGCGGTATTTACTGAGCATCGCGCCTTCGACGGCGGAGTCGATATCGGCATCGTCGAACACGATGAAAGGTGCGTTACCCCCCAACTCCAGCGACATTTTTTTGATGGTTGGCGCTGACTGCGCCATCAAAATCCGGCCCACTTCGGTGGAGCCGGTGAAGCTGATGTGGCGCACCACGTCGCTGGCGCAAATCACTTGGCCGACCGCAATCGAGTTATCACCATCCGCCGTAATCATGTTCAGCACGCCCGCCGGAATGCCCGCGCGAATCGCCAACTCGGCGGCGGCCAGCGCGGTCAAGGGCGTGAGTTCTGCCGGTTTGATGATGACCGTGCAGCCTGCGGCCAGTGCAGGCGCGACCTTGCGCGTGATCATGGCGAGCGGAAAGTTCCAGGGCGTTATCGCGGCGCAAACGCCGATAGGTTGTTTGATGACCATCAGGCGGCGGTTGTTGTCAAACTGGGGCAAGGTTTCGCCGTTCACGCGTTTTGCTTCTTCAGCAAACCACTCCACAAAACTCGCGCCATAAGCCACTTCGCCCTTGGCTTCGGCAAACGGTTTGCCTTGTTCGGCGGTCATGATGCGGCCTAAATCGTCCTGATTGGCCATCAGCAAATCGAACCATTTGCGCAAGATGATGCTACGTTCTTTGGCCGTTTTGCTGCGCCACGCAGGCCAGGCGGCATTGGCGGCAGAAATGGCTAATTCAGCTTCGGCGGCTCCGAGGTTGGCAACATTGGCCAGCTTGTGGCCGGTTGACGGGTCAAGAATGTCAAACCGGCTGGCACTGGCTCCGGCGGAAGTTGGCCCTTTGATCCACTGGCCGTTAATCAAGGCGTCGGTTTTGAGCAGGGTGGGGTCATTGAGTTGCGAAAGAGGTGATGTTGTTATGTGCATGGCGATGATGGGTGTTGTTGGGCTGATGGTTAAAACCAAAAGAACAAGCGTAGCGTTTTTTCAGCCTGGCCGCAGTGCGGGTGGCGACAAGGCACAACGCGCGACTTGTTTGGGGGCTTCGCCAAACAACTTGATGACATAAAATTTAAAGCTTCGTTGGCGAGAAGTTTTCATATTTTGTTGACCTTTGCCACTCCACTCCAAGAATTTTCAACCCTTCGCCATGAACTCAACTACCACCCCTGCCAGCGTTGCCGATATTCGCAAAATATTTCTGGATTTTTTCGAGTCCAAAGGGCACACCGTGGTCCCGTCCAGCCCGCTGGTGCCCGGCAACGACCCCACATTGATGTTCACCAACTCGGGCATGGTGCAGTTCAAAGACGTGTTCCTCGGCTCGGACAAACGCTCTTATGTGCGCGCCACCTCGGTACAAGCCTGCCTGCGCGCCGGGGGTAAACACAACGACCTTGAAAACGTGGGTTACACCGCGCGCCATCACACCTTTTTCGAGATGCTGGGTAACTGGAGTTTTGGCGATTACTTCAAACGTGATTCGCTCAAATGGGGCTGGGAACTGCTGACTCAAGTCTATGGCTTGCCTCCCGAAAAACTGCTGGTCACGGTCTATATTGACGACCAAGAGGCCTACGATATTTGGCACACCGAAATCGGTTTGCCCGCTGACCGCATCGTGCGCATTGGCGACAACAAAGGTAAAAAGTACGCCTCCGATAATTTTTGGATGATGGCTGACACCGGCCCATGTGGCCCGTGCTCAGAGATTTTTTACGACCACGGCGAGCACATTCCCGGCGGCCCTCCCGGCAGTCCCGGTGAAGACGGCGACCGCTTCATCGAAATTTGGAACCACGTGTTCATGCAGTTCGACATGCAGCCCGACGGCAGCTTGATCAAACTGCCCGCGCCTTGTGTCGATACCGGCATGGGGCTGGAGCGCTTGGCGGCCATCTTGCAGCACGTTCACAGCAACTACGAAATTGATATTTTTGACGCACTAATCAAAGCCGCAGCGCGTGAAACCGGCTGTGCCGATCTGGGTAACAAGAGCCTGCGCGTGATTGCCGATCACATCCGTGCCACCGCGTTTTTGGTCAGCGACGGCGTGTTGCCAAGCAACGAAGGGCGCGGTTATGTGCAGCGCCGCATCATCCGTCGCGCGATTCGTCACGGCTACAAGCTGGACAAAAAGACACCGTTTTTCCACAAGCTGGTGCCCGATCTGGTGGCGTTGATGGGCGACGCTTACCCGAAGCTCAAAGCCGACGAAAAACGCATTAGTGAAGTATTGAAAGCCGAAGAAGAACGCTTCTTTGAGACGCTGGAAAACGGGATGCAGATTCTGGATGCAGCGCTTGAAGGCGGCGTCCAAGTGCTGCCCGGCGAGGTGGCTTTCAAACTGCACGACACCTTTGGTTTCCCGCTGGACTTGTCCGCTGATGTCTGCCGTGAGCGCGACTTGAGCGTGGACGAAGCCGGTTTCCACGCTGCCATGGAAAAACAAAAAGCCCAAGGCCGCGCCGCTGGCAAATTCAAGATGGACCGGGCGCTGGACTACAGCGGCGACGGCAACGACTTTGTCGGCTACGAGAGCCTGACGCAAGCGACTCAAGTGGTCGCACTCTACGTTGACGGGATGGCGACTACCCATCTAAAAGCCGGTCAAACGGGCGTCGTGGTGCTGGATGTCACGCCGTTTTATAGCGAAAGCGGCGGGCAGGCGGGCGACGTGGGCAACATCTTTTGCGAAAGCGCTTTGTTTGAAGTCGGCGACACCCAAAAAATCAAGGCCGATGTGTTCGGCCACCATGGTACGTTGAAAACCGGCACGCTGAAAGTCGGCGACTTGGTGACGGCCCACGTCAATACCGTTGTGCGGGCTGCCACCGAGCGCAACCACAGCGCCACCCATTTGATGCACAAAGCCTTGCGCGAAGTGCTGGGCGAACACGTGCAGCAAAAAGGCAGTTTGGTCAACGCCGAGCGCACCCGCTTCGACTTTGCCCACAACGCGCCCGTCACCGACGCCCAATGCCGCGAGATTGAAGTCCGCGTGAATGCTGAAATCTTGTCCAACGCCGCCACCCAGTCGCGGGTGATGGACATCGAGTCGGCCCAAGCCACCGGCGCGATGATGCTGTTTGGCGAGAAGTACGGCGAATCCGTTCGCGTGCTCGACATTGGGGGTAGTCGTGAGTTGTGCGGGGGCACGCACGTGCAGCGCACCGGCGACATTGGCTTGTTTAAAGTGGTGGCGGAAAGCGGCGTGGCTTCGGGTGTGCGTCGTATTGAAGCCGTTACCGGCCAAAACGCATTGACCTATTTTCAGTCTTTGGAAGACACCGTGACCCAAGTAGCAGGCGCGCTCAAAGCGCCAGTCGTGGAGATCACAGACCGCCTGGGTCATGTGCTGGATCACGTCAAAGCGCTGGAGAAAGAAGTTGCGGCGCTCAAAGGCAAGCTCGCTTCGGCGCAGGGCGATGAGTTGATGACGCAGGCGGTCGTGGTGAATGGCGTCAAAGTGCTGGTGGCCATGCTCGAAGGCGCTGACACCAAAACTCTGCGCGACACCATGGATAAGCTGAAAGACAAACTGAAAACTGCGGTGATTGTGCTGGTCGCTGTTGAAGGCGACAAAGTGCAAATTGCCGCAGGCGTCACGCCAGACACCATCGGCAAAGTTAAAGCGGGCGAATTAGTCAACTTTATCGCCGCTCAAGTCGGTGGTAAAGGCGGCGGTAAGCCCGACATGGCGATGGCTGGCGGCACCGAACCCGCCAAACTACCCGCCGCTTTGGCGAGCGTGTTGGGCTGGGTTTCTACCAAACTTTGACCGCATGACGCCGGTCTTGATTCGGTCGCCACGGCTTGCGGGCCGGGGCCGCAATAACAGACCGTTCAACAAACTTGTTCGACAGATTCTGATGCTGTGCGTAGCCTGCGCAGCGCTCACGGTCAGCCCCGTGTTGCACGCCCAAGGTTTTGAAGTCCAGCCTTGGCCCATCAAAAAACCGGTGCCGCAGCTGGCAGGCACCGACCTCAATGGCAAGGTTTGGCGTCTGGCTGACTTGCGGGGCAAAGCGGTGTTGATCAACTTTTGGGCTAGTTGGTGTCCGCCGTGTCTCGCGGAAATGCCTTCGCTTGAAGCTCTCGCGCAGCGTCACGGGCCTGACAAATTGCTGGTGCTGGCGGTGAACTTTAAAGAGTCTGCCGCCACGGCGCAGCGTTATGCGCAACGGGCGAACCTGCAGTTGCCCGTGTTGCTCGACGCCGAGGGCGAGTTGGCGCGTCAATGGGGCGCCAACGTGTTTCCCTCCACCGTGTTAATCGGGGCCGATGGCCGCGTGCGGGGCGTGGTGCGTGGTGAGCTGGATTGGTCGGGGCAAGCCGCGACCAATCTGGTCGCGCCTTTGTTGGCCGCGCCGGACAAGGCTTCCTCTCAACAAGCCATCAGATAGCGGCCTCACGCGCTGCAATGCAGGGTTGGCGCGGTGATAATTGCTCGCTGAACCGGGCCTGCCCGCCTTCACCCGTGGTCACTTAGGGTACTTTTACCTACCCTGATATCGACCTTTTCACACCTTATCGGAGTTCTCTTTATGACCACCGTTCCTGCTTTGGCAAGCGCTCTCGCTCGCCGCAATTTTCTTAAAACGGCGGCGATAGCCACTGTAGCAACAGCGCTGCCTTCGATTAATTTTGCGCAAACAGCGATACCCGCCGAGCGTCAGTTCAGCCCGCAGCCCGGCACCTGGCGCACCTTTGAGGTGACCACCCGCGTTGACATTGCCAAGCCGCAAGGCATGACCCGCGTTTGGTTGCCGATTCCCTCCGTCAATACCGATTGGCAACTGTCGCTGGACAGCTCTTTTTCAAGCAACGGTAAAACCGAGTTGACCGCCGATGGCCACTTTGGCGTCCGGATGCTTTACGCCGAATTTGCCGAGAACGAAGCCCATCCTTTTGTTGAACTGACCAGCCGCATTCAAACCCAAAACCGCGCTGTGGATTGGCACAAAAAGCAAAACGTGTCGATGGACGCCGCCACGCGCGCCTTCTGGACGCAGTCCACCCATTTGTTGCCGCTTGACGGCATCGTGAATAAAACGGCACGCGACGCCATTCGAGGGGCCAGCACGGATGTTGAAAAAGCCCAGAAACTCTACGACTGGATCGTGGCCAACACTTTCCGCGAACCCAAAGTGCGCGGTTGCGGCGAAGGCGACATCAAGACCATGCTGGAAACCGGCAATCTGGGTGGCAAATGTGCGGACTTGAACGCGCTGTTTGTCGGTTTGTGCCGCTCAGTCGGCCTGCCCGCCCGCGACGTGTACGGCTTGCGCGTGGCCCCGAGCGCCTTTGGTTACAAGGAACTCGGTGGCAACCCGGCGAAGTTGCAAGGCGCGCAACATTGCCGTGCCGAGGTGTTTTTGAACGGGTACGGTTGGGTTGCGATGGACCCCGCCGACGTGGCCAAAGTCATGCGCCAGGAATTGCCCGAGTGGATCAAGTCCCCGAAAAATGCACTGGTGGCCCCCGTCAACAAAGCGCTGTTTGGCGGCTGGGAAGGCAACTGGATGGCTTATAACAACGCGCATGACGTTGTGCTGCCCCACGCCACCGGCCCCAAGCTGGGCTTTTTGATGTACCCAACGGCAGAGACAGCTGCCGGTCGGCTGGATTCTTACGCGCCGGATGACTTTAAATACAAGATCAGCGCGAAAGAAATCAAGGCTTGAGCGGCGTGCGTTTAAACGCGCTGACCGGCACGCGACTCACGCCGCTGCCGTCGAGGCGCTGACGGACAAGGGAAGGACGGGTGATGTCGGCTAACGTCACCTTGTCCAACTCGGCAAAATAACTTTGCAACGCTACTTTAAAAACCTGTTTGAGCTGGCAATGGGCGGTGAGGGTGCAGGCGTTGTAACTCGGGTCAAAGCACTCGACCAGCCTGAAGTCAGTTTCTGACCGGCGCACCACGTCACCAATGTTGATGTCAGCCGCAGATTTGAGCAGGCGCAAGCCACCGCCGCGTCCGCGCATGGTTTGCAGCAACCCTTGGCGCGCCAAGTCGTTGACGATTTTCATCAAATGGTTTTTGGAGATGGCGTGGCTTTCAGCCAACTCGGCAATGGTGACTGAGCGATCCGGGTTGAGCGCGCAGAACATCAAAACCCGCAGGGTGTAATCGGTGTAGTCCGTCAGTCGCATGGAAGGCTTTCAAGGTTTTTGGTTAGGGTGGATGCCAAGAACCTGCGGGCTATTCATGTCGTTGACAGCGGCTACAGCCGCTTGCACGGCAACGGGTTCCAATAGAAGTGAGATATGACCCATATCAGGAATCAGGGTGAGGGGCACCTCTTTGCCTTCGGCCTTGAAGACCGCTGCGAACTGATCAGCGCGAAATACTTCGTCATCTTGGCCGACGATCACACGAAGCGGCTGGTTCACCGCCCGAAGTGTGGCACCGTAGTCTTTCTCGGGTCGGAAGTTCTGTGCCAATGCATACGAATATTGGGGCGTGAGGAGGGTCTTGGCTTCATCATTCAGGGCAAATTGAGTGACGGCAAGTTCGTTAAATGCGCGCACGCCGATGGCATTAAGCATGGATATAGCAACGATGCGTGGAATGCCAACGCTGATCCAGCCGCCACTATCAGGGCGGTACGTGGGCGCATCTTGTCCAAGGAAGGGGGCGAGAAGCAGGTAGTTTGAAAAGAGCTTTTGTCGATTGCTGCCCGCGAAGCGCAGCGCAAAGCCGCCGCCGGATGAAAAGCCAACGAGTGTTGTGGGCGGTGTGGTCTTCACAGAGCGCACGAAGTCTTCAAGGTCGTCCTCCAATTGACCGATGTAAGCAATGTGCCCCTTGATGCCGGAGTCGCCGTGTCCTCGAATGTCGAGCGCGTACACCGTGTAGCCCGCTGCGGCAAATGCCTTTGCCATGACATGCAGGCTGCGGCTGCTGGCCGAAGAACCGTGGACCAGTACCACATTGCCGCTGGCAATATCACCGGTCGATGGGTACAGCCGATAGGCGAGTGGCGTGCCATCACGGGCCATCAAGCGACTTGGCGCTGGCAAGTCCGAGTTATCGATTTGCTTGAATGGGTTATTGATGCTCAACAGGGGTTTCGGGTCGTGCGGGCCACCGAAGGCAATGGCCGCGCCTACGGCAACGACAAGAATAATGAGAGAAATCAGGATGGCGGAGGTGAGCGATTTCATGCCAGCGCCCATTCAGCGGCCTTGAGGGCATGAAGGCGCGTCGTGTCGAATAGGGGAACTTCGGCATCTTGCTGGCCGACCAAAAGCGTTATTTCGGTACAGCCAAGAATGATGGCTTGCGCTCCTTGCGCCTTGAGATTGGCCATGATTCTGCGGTACTCGGCACGAGATTTAGGCTCGATCTTGCCGAGACACAGTTCTTCGTAAATGATCTGGTGAATAATTTCACGGTCACTTGATGGCGGCGTCAGAACCTGGAGTCCATATTTTGTTTGAAGTCGGGTGCGATAAAAATCCTGCTCCATGGTGAAACGTGTGCCAAGCAAGCCAACCGTTGAGAATCCCGCCTGCTTGATTTCGGCGGCGGTGGGGTCGGCGATGTGCAACAGCGGAATGTGAACGGCGGCTTCAATGTCGCCTGCGACTTTGTGCATGGTGTTAGTGCAAATCACCAAAAAATCTGCACCTGCTAATTCGAGTGAACGCGCGGCGTTGGCGAGCAAGTCGCCAGCTGCGGCCCAGTCACCCGCGTGTTGGAGTTGTTCTATTTCGTAAAAGTCAACGCTGTAGAGAATTACTTTCGCCGAGTGAAGTCCACCTAAACGTGCTTTGACAGATTCGTTAATTTGCTGGTAATACGGCACGGTAGATTCCCAACTCATGCCGCCGATTAGTCCGATGATTTTCAAGAAAACTCCTTCAAATAGACGACTTTGGTATTCCGCGAGTGAATCCAAGAGTTGATCCAACATCAGCGCACCCAAGAAGCTACGGGTAGTGTAGTTGTGATAAAAAATTCATATCAAAATTGAGTAGATAGTGAGAGTGCAGGCGTTGTGACTGTCTCTAATACACAGGAGGTAAATAGATTGAAAACATTGAACTTGGTGGGTTGTGGTCGCGTGGGCCAAACCTTGGCCCGACTATGGCACTTGCAAAATACCTTCGTCATACAAGATGTGCTGACCACTTCCATGGCCAGTGCGCACGCCGCCTGTAACTTCATTGGCACAGGCCGCGCGGTAGAAAAACTGCAAGCCATGCGTCCCGCCGACTTCTGGTTGATTGCCACGCCAGATGCGCAGTTGGCACAGATGGCCGCAGCGCTTGCCGTGCATGTCAGAGGAATGCCACCCGCGCTGGCTTTTCATAGCAGTGGGGCTTTGGGTGCAGTGCAACTGGCACCCTTGACTGCGCTCGGTTGGCAGACCGCCAGTGCCCATTGCATTCTGAGTTTTTCTTCTTCGGCAACGGCGGTAGCGCAATTTGCAGGAACGCCTTGCGCTTTGGAGGGCGAGGCACAGGCTTGTGCCGTACTTAAAACCGCCTTCACCGCTATTGGTGCGCGCTGCTTTGATCTCGCCAGTGAACAAAAATTGCTGTACCACGCCGCTGCCGTATTTGCCACCAACTTTCTTCCCGTGCTGCAAGTCGTGGCCGAAGACGCGTGGCGCAGCACGGGCGTACCGGCTGACCTGATTGCGGATTTGCGCGTTTCTCTGTTGAACAATGCCGTGGCTAACATCTCCCGCTTGGGACCAGCGGCTGCATTGACCGGCCCGGCAGCGCGTGGCGACTTGGATGCCATCGACCGACAGGCACGGGTCGTTAGCGCATGGGACAAAGAAGCCGGGGCTGCGTATGAGGCGCTCAGTGCTTTGGCATTGCGCATAGCGGTGCTTCGGGCCGTTAAATCGGATTAAATTTAAGATGTATATAGAATGCCTCTATTGAAAATAACGATGACTCTGCCATCCACACTTTATGAAATCCAATTCTTTGCCGATCTTTAGTGAAGTCAACGCGGCCTCGCAAGTGCTCAAAGGCTGGCCCTTGTTGCGTTTGGGTTTTCGGCCTTTTTATATCGGCGGCGCGTTGCTGGCCGCGCTGATCGTGCCGTTGTGGGTCGCCATGTTTCTGGGTCAGTTGTCATTGACGCCTGCCGTGCCGCCGTTGCTGTGGCACGCGCATGAAATGCTGTTTGGCTTTGCGGCGGCCATCATTCTGGGATTTTTGATGACGGCAGGCAAAGCGTGGACGGGTTTGGCGACGCCGCGTGGTGCCACGTTGGGGGCGCTGGCTTTGCTGTGGTTGGCGGCGCGGGTGACTTCGGTGGTGGGGCCTTACGCGGTGTATGCGGTGCTCGACTTGGCGCTGCTGCCCTTGGTTGCGGCCCTTCTTGCTACGCTGTTTTTACGTGCGAAAAATTACCGCAACCTGCCGATGGCTTTGATTCTGGCGCTGCTGGCTTGCGCCAATCTGGCGTTTCATTTGACGGTAATGGGCGCGCTGAACATCCCCGCCGCAACGCCTTTATACGCCGGTCTGGCGCTGATTGTGATAATTGAATGTGCGATAGCCGGGCGCGTGATTCCGGCATTCACAATGGCGGTGACGCCGGGTTTGAAGCTGACTTCAAAGGTTTGGATGGAGCGGTTGACGCTGGGCGCGACTGCGTTGGGTTTGGCCCTTTGGGTATTTTCACCGGCCAATATGGTGAACTTGATCGTGCTCGCAGCGGCCAGTGTTTTGCAAGTCCATCGTTTGTTGGGCTGGCGGCCTGCAGTGACGGTGAGTCGTCCGATTTTGTGGATTTTGCACGCCGCTTATGCCTGGATTCCGCTGGGGCTGGCGCTGCTGGCGCTGGCTCAAATCGGCTGGGTGCCGGTCTCGGCAGGCATTCATGCGCTGGCCGTGGGGGCGACGGGCGGACTCATCATCGGCATGATGACGCGCACGGCTCGCGGTCACACGGGGCGGTTGCTCAAGGTCACTTCGGCTGAAGTGCTGGCTTACGCGCTGGTGATGACCGCCGCCGTGTTGCGCGTGTTTTTGCCGCTGGTTTCACCGGGCCTGCTGGTGGTTTCTGTCATCGGCGCGGCGCTGGCCTGGAGTGTGGCGTTTGTGATTTATCTGTGGATTTTTACGCCCTGGCTGATGACGACCCGGTTGGATGGCAAGGACGGCTGATGCCGTATCAGCCCTGCGCCGTAGGCCGTGTCGGGTCGCTGCACCATTCGCTCCAGCTGCCCGCGTACAGGGCTGTGGCGCCTAAGCCAGCCACTTCCATGGCAATGATATTGGGCACGGCGCTGACGCCACTACCGCAGTGATGCACGACGGTGGCGGGGTCGCGCCCGGCCAGCAGGGTTTGAAATTCGGCCCGCAGATCAGCGGCTGGTTTGAATTTTCCTGTGCTGTCAAAGTTCAGATTGAACGGACGGTTTAACGCGCCGGGCATATGACCGGCTACCGGGTCCAGTGGCTCCACCTCGCCCTTGAAGCGCGGCGCGCCACGGGCATCGACGATGTTTTGAGCGGGTCGCCCCAGTTGTTGGGCGATAGTTTCAGTCGTGATCAGCGAAGTCTTGGCGGGTTTCAGGATGAAATTTGAGGCTGAGGCTGACATTGGCGCGTTGGTGTCGCCGGATGTTTGGCTTTGCGTGGCACCCCCGTTGGCCTGCCACGCCTGCAAACCACCGTCCAACACGGCCACGGCGTCATGACCCGCCCATTTCAGCATCCACCACAGGCGTCCGCAATAGTTGGCACCTTGGCGGTCATACACCACGGCTTGCATGGCGTCACTAAAACCGACGCTGCACAACCAAGCTGCAAAAGTCTCGCGCGAGGGCAGGGGATGACGACCGCCGGAGGCCGCATCGGTGGCTGTTTTGGCGGCGCTCAAATGCCGATCCAAATCAGCGCGCACGGCACCGGGAATGTGCGCTTGCTGGTATTGCTGATCACCCGCGCCGGGTTGCATTAGCTCGAAACTGCAGTCAAACACCATGACGGGCTGGCCGCTGGTCAGCAGGGTGTGGAGTTGCGGGGCGGAAATGAGAGGGGTGAACATGGGATGTGTTTCCTTGGTCAATGAAGCGTTTCAGGGTTGAGGATTCATACGTCGGGGGCAAGACGTTGAAGATCAGTGTTCCTCTGCCGGGGTGTTGGGCAAGGCCCGTGCGCGCAACACGGTGGCGGCCAGGCCACTGACCACAATCAGGCCCATACCGGCCCAGCCGAGTAGCGCAATGTGCTCGCCAAACAGCACCAGGCTGTAGAACGCAGCAAACACAATGCCGGAATATTGCAAATTGGCCACCAGCAGCGTGGGGCCTCGGCTGTAAGCACGCGTGATGCACCACTGGCCCAGCGACGCCAGTACGCCAATCGGCACCAGCCAAGCGGCGGCTTGCCAACTCACCGCAGACCAGGGCGTCAACCCGCCCGTGAACGCAATACCGACCAAGCCGGCAAAGGCGGTGCCAACTGAAAAGTAAAACACGGTGCGGCCTTCGGGTTCACCCACTTTAGCCAGCGCCGTGACCTGGAGATAAGCCAGCGCCGCGCCCATGCCGGAGAACAGGCCGATCAGTCCGGCAAACAGTTGGTTTTGATCCAGCGTCGGGCGCAGCATCATCACGACGCCTGCAAAACCGGCCAGCACGGTGAGCATCAGCGGGCCTTGGCGTTGCGCCTGACCGTACAGCAAAGCCCCGCCCACCACAAAGGTGGCAACCCAAACGCCGCTCATGTAGTTCAGCGTCATGGCGGTGGCCAGCGGCAAATGGGCGATGGCATAAAACCACGACCCGAGCGCCGACACGCCAATCACGCTACGCCATGCGTGCATCATGGGAACGGACGTGCGCAGCGGTGTGACTTGAGCACGCAACACCAGACTCATGAAAACAACGCTCACAAGACCCCGGTAAAACACCAACTCAAAGGTGTTGAAACTGCCAGACGCGACCTTCACGCCCACGGCCATGCTGGCAAAGAAAAACGCGCCCAAAATCATCCATAGCGCTTGCATGGCAATTAACGCTGAAGTTGACGGCGATACCAGTCATGAAAATGCTGCATCCCGTCTTCCATGGGGCTTTGGTAAGGCCCCACTTCGTTGTCGCCACGCAGCAAAAGCGCCCGCCGACCGGCATCCATGCGCTCGCCGATTTCGTCGTCTTCGATGCAGGTTTCCATGTAGGCGGCTTGTTGCGCTTCGACAAATTCACGTTCAAACGCCTGAATTTCTTCCGGGTAATAGAACTCGACCCGGTTCATGGTCTTGTCCACGCTTATCGGATGCAGGGTGGATACGGTAAGCACATGCGGATACCACTCCACCATGATGTGCGGGTAATACGTGAGCCAGATTGCACCCTGTTTGGGCGGTTCGCCTTTACGGTAATTACGCAGCGCATCCTGCCAGCGTTGGTAAACCGCGCTGCCCGCCGGGCCGGTCTGGTTGGCGACCCCCACGGTTTGCACCGAGTAGTTTTCCTTGAACTCCCAGCGCAGATCGTCGCAGGTCACAAAACCACCTAAACCCGGATGGAATGGGCCGACGTGGTAGTCCTCCAGATAGACCTCAATGAAGGTTTTCCAGTTGTAGTTGCACTCATGCATTTCGACCTTGTCGAGCACAAAGCCGGTGAAATCCAGATCAGCCCGTGGCCCCATATCGGCCAAGTCGGCGTGGATGTCGCGGCCATTGTCTTCAAACAGCAAGCCGTTCCATTCGCGCAGTGGGTAGTTGTTCAGATTCAGGCAAGGGTCTTGCGCAAAATGCGGCGCACCCAAGAGCGTGCCAGCGGGCGTTGACCCACTGCCGCTGTAAGTCCAGCGGTGCAGCGGACACACGATGTTGCCCGCAGCAGCGCCCGTATGCGTGGTGTTGAGCGAACCGCGCCCCTGCAACATCAACGCCTGACGGTGCCGACAAACGTTGGAGATGAGTTCAATGCCACGGGGCGTATGCACCAAGGCGCGGCCCTGGGCTTCTTGCGCTAGGGTGGCGTAGTCGCCCACGTTGGGCACACTCAAACGATGTCCCACATAGCGCGGGCCGCATTGAAAAATATTTTGCAGTTCACGCTGATAAAGCGCTTCGTCAAAATAGCTTGAAACTGGTAGTTGGCCGGTGGCCCGCTGCAGTTGAAGACTTAAATCAGACATGGAGCCCTGACCTAAAGACTCCCCACAGGGAGATGCGCGATTGCGCGGTGAAAAGGAAACCGGCCTGAGCCGGGAACGAGACGTTAAATTGTACCTGCGGCCCCTCGTCGGGTTGAAGTTTCCCCTCACCCTGGCCTTGTGTTTTAGCTTCGTTGTCAGCGGCGAACAGGACCCAACCCCTAGAATCGTGTTTTTTAGCCTCATGAAATGCCTCACGCCATGGCCACTGCCCGCAAATCTGCTTTAGCTGCCCCCACCAGTTATGAAGCCGCTCTTGAAGAGCTTGAACAGCTGGTTGCCCGGCTTGAATCGGGCGATATGCCTCTGGAACAATTGCTTACCGCGTATCAGCGTGGCGCTGAATTACTCAAATTCTGCCGTGACCAGCTGGAAGCGGTTGAAAGCCAGATCAAGGTGCTTGACCAAGGCGCCCTCAAAACATGGACGCCCGAGTGACAACTGAACTTACTTTTGACGTGGACGCCTGGAGCGCCAAACACCTCAACCGCATTGAGCGCGCCCTTGAACGCTGGGTCACAGCGGAGGTCTGTGCTGACGTAGCCTATGGCGCTCCGATGACTTTGATTGAGGCCATGCGTTACGCCGTTTTGGACGGTGGCAAGCGGCTGCGTCCGTTGCTGGTGCTGGCGGCTTGGGAGGCGGTTCGCGGCGAGGCACCTTCTGCAGACGATCACGAAGCCCCGCTGCGCGCTGCATGCGCCCTTGAACTCATTCACGCTTATTCGTTGGTGCATGACGACATGCCTTGCATGGACAACGATGTGTTGCGTCGGGGCAAGCCCACCGTGCATGTGAAATTTGGTCAAGCCAGCGCGCTGTTAGCTGGTGACGCTTTACAGGCTCTGGCTTTTGAACTATTAACGCCTACGCAAGGCATACCCGCCGATCAACAGGCCCGTCTTTGTGGTCTGCTGGCTCGCGCCGCCGGGCATTCGGGCATGGTCGGGGGCCAGGCGATTGATCTGGCCAGCGTTGGCGTCCCTTTGACCGAGCATCAGTTGCGCGATATGCACCGCCTCAAAACCGGCGCACTGTTGCAAGCCAGCGTGTGCATGGGCGCCGCCTGTGGCAACCCCAGTGCCGTCGCTCAAACGGCGCTTCAAACCTACGGCGCTGCCTTGGGTTTGGCGTTTCAAGTCGTCGATGACATCCTGGACGTGACCGCCGACTCTGCCACGCTGGGCAAAACCGCTGGCAAAGACGCCAGTCAGGATAAACCCACTTATGTGTCGATTCTGGGTTTGGCGCGTTCAACCGCGTATGCGCAAGAGCTGCTGGCGCAGGCCTTGGCGGCGTTGGCGCAAAGTGGCCTGTCCCACACGCAAGCCTTGCAGGGTCTGGCTAAAAAAGTGGTGAATCGTTCGTGCTGAAATGAGGCGGCGAAGTCAGATTGGCCCGCTCATCAAGCTTATTCGGGAAACCCGCTAACCGCTTTTGAAGCGTGATTAGCTATTAAAAACATAGTGTATGTCGAACAAGTTGTATCCCCTGCTGCAAACCATCAATGACCCCGCCGATTTGCGTCGGTTGCCACGCACGCAGCTAAACACGCTGGCTGGTGAACTGCGAGCCTACGTCATTGACAGCGTCTCAAAAACCGGCGGCCATCTCAGCTCCAACCTCGGCACGGTGGAACTCACCGTGGCCTTGCATTACGTCTTCAACACCCCTGAAGATCGGCTGGTGTGGGACGTGGGTCATCAAACTTACCCGCACAAAATCCTGACTGGACGGCGCGAGCGCATGGCTTCGTTACGCCAGCATGGCGGCTTGAGCGGCTTTCCACAACGTGCCGAGAGTGCGCACGACACTTTTGGCACGGCGCACTCCAGCACCTCCATTTCTGCCGCTTTGGGCATGGCGCTGGCGGCCAAAATCAAGGGCGAAGACCGTCACGCCATCGCCATCATCGGCGACGGTGCGCTCACCGCTGGCATGGCCTTTGAGGCGCTGAACAACGCAGGCGTGGCTGACTGCAATTTGCTGGTTGTCCTCAATGACAACGACATGAGCATCAGCCCGCCCGTGGGCGCGCTCAATCGCTATTTGGCCAAACTCATGAGCGGGCAGTTTTACGCGACCGCCAAGAACGCCGGCAAAACGGTACTCAAAGGTGCGCCGCCTTTGTTTGAATTAGCCAAGCGCCTTGAAGAAACCGCCAAAGGCATGGTGGTGCCCGCCACCTTGTTTGAGAAGTTCGGGTTCAACTACATCGGCCCCATTGACGGGCACGATCTTGACTCCCTGATTCCGATGCTGGAAAACATCAAGCACCTTAAAGGCCCGCAGTTTTTGCACGTCGTCACCAAAAAAGGCCAAGGCTACAAACTGGCTGAAAACGACCCGGTCGCCTACCACGGTCCCGGCAAGTTTGACCCCGCCATCGGCCTGCAAAAACCCACCACGCCGTCCAAGCCAACCTTCACCCATGTGTTTGGTCAGTGGCTGTGCGACATGGCCGCGCATGACCCGCGCCTGGTCGGCATCACGCCTGCCATGCGCGAAGGCTCCGGCATGGTAGCGTTTGAAAAACGCTTTCCTCAACGTTACTTTGATGTGGGCATTGCCGAGCAACACGCGGTCACGTTTGCCGCAGGCTTGGCCTGCGAAGGCCTGAAACCCGTCGTGGCGATTTACTCCACCTTTTTGCAGCGCGCCTATGACCAACTGATTCACGACGTCGCCATTCAAAACCTGCCGGTCGTGTTTGCGCTGGATCGCGCCGGGCTGGTTGGGGCCGATGGTGCGACCCACGCCGGGGCGTATGACATTGCGTTTTTACGTTGCATCCCGAACCTCAGCATCGCCTGTCCGTCGGATGAAAACGAGTGTCGCCAATTGCTCTCCAGTGCGTTTGCACAAGACCACCCCGTCGCCGTGCGCTATCCGCGTGGCGCTGGTGCCGGTGTCGCGGTGCAGACCAGTCTGGACGCGCTGCCGTATGGCCAGGGCGAAGTGCGGCGCGAAGGCAAAGGCGTGGCTATTTTGGCGTTTGGCACCTTGTTGCATCCGGCCCTGCAAGCAGCTCAGGCGCTGAATGCCACCGTCGTCAATATGCGCTGGGCCAAGCCGCTTGATACCGAGTTGCTGCTCAAAGTTGCGGCGCAACACGACGCCTTGGTCACGGTCGAAGAAGGCTCGCTCATGGGTGGCGCTGGCAGTGCGGTGCTGGAGGCTCTACACGCCGCCGGGGTACTCAAACCAGTGTTGCAGTTAGGGCTACGCGATGAGTTCATCGAGCATGGCGATCCGGTTAAATTGCTGGCCTTGCAAGGGCTGGATGCGCCTGGTATTCAAGCGTCGATTAAAGAACGATTTGCAACGCTGCTGGCGCCTGAACCGCGCGCACTCAAAGCCGCGGCCTAACGCTACGCATCAAAAGTGCAAGGTTTGAGTCATTGCGTTATACACAACTTTTTTCTTGTTTTAAATCAACAACTTACGAGTCGATGTTTTTCAGGCCCTGTTCTGGTTGATCCTATATGAATCAACAACTTAGCGCTGCTGCCGAAATTCGGAAACCTCTGCTGAGTGACTTGTGTATAACGAAATGGGTTTGAGTTCGCCCGCCTGGCAAGGGAAAACCCTTTGCGTTTGAGTCGTCTCATATTCTTACAATTCAAGCTGTATTTAAAGGTCGTTGTTATGCGAAATCGCATGGTGAGACCTTCGATTAATAACTAATAGGAGTGAATCGCATGGATCGTCGTTCAATCATCAAGCGGGCTGGCATTGCCAGCATATTGGCCGTTGGCGTTACCGCTTGCGGTAAAAAAGAAGTCGCCGTTGCCGCCCCTGCGGTGGTCACGGGCGGCGAAGCTGTTCGTTGGCGTCTGGCGTCGAGTTTCCCGAAGTCGCTGGACACCCTTTTTGGCGCTGAAGAAACCTTCGCCCGCTTGGTGTCCGAGATGAGCGGCGGCAAATTTACGATTTCAGTCCATGCCGCTGGCGAACTGATTCCCGCTTTCGGCGTGGTCGATGGCGTGCAAAACGGCACCGTTGAGATGGCCCACACGGCGGCCTACTATTTCTTTGGTAAAGATGATGCGTTTGCCCTGAGTTGTGGCATTCCGTTTGGCTTGAACAGCCGTCAAATGTCGGCCTGGATGTACCAGGGCAACGGCCTCAAGTTAACGCGAGAGTTCTACGCCAACTACAACATCATGAACTTTCCGGGTGGCAACACCGGGGCACAAATGGGCGGCTGGTATCGCAACGAAATTAACAGCGTTGAAGACATGAAGGGCTTGAAGTTCCGCGTGGGCGGCTTTGCTGGCAAAGTGCTTGAGCGCATGGGCGTGGTGCCGCAAAACATGCCAGGCGGTGAAGTTTATCAAGCGCTTGAAAAAGGCACGCTGGACGCGGCCGAATGGATTGGCCCTTATGACGACCAAAAGCTGGGCTTCAACAAGGTCGCGCCGTACTACTACTACCCGGCTTGGTGGGAGGGTGGCCCACAGCTTGAGTTCTTCATCAACGCCAAAGCTTTTCAGGCCTTGTCGTCTGAGAACAAAGCCATCGTGGAGGCCGCTACCGCTTTTGCCCACCAAGAGGTGCAGGCCAAATATGATGTGAAGAACCCGACCGCGCTTAAGCAATTGGTCGCGGCCAAAGCCAAGGTGCTGCCGTTCTCCAAAGACATCATGGATCGTGCTTTCAAGGAGTCGATGGGCCTGTATGCCGAGTTGAACGAGTCCAATCCCAAGTGGAGAAAAATCTACGAAGATCTGGCCGCCTTCCGTAAAGAGCAGAACCAGTGGTTCCGCTTCACCGAAGCGCGTTTCGACAATTACATGCAGTCCCAAATTCTGTAACAACACAAACGCCGGGTGCACGTCAACCGTGTGCCCGTGCGCGTCGCGGCCTCTAACCCACGGTCGATAAATGGTTTTCAATGACGTTGACCGTGCATACTACGGCCATGGATTTTGTCAACCTCCCTCTCTTTGCGGTCTCGGCCCTTGCGTTTGCAAGCGTGCTGGCAGGCCTGTTTTCTGCGCGGATCGGTTTCTCGTTTTTACTGGTTTTTTTACTTACAGGAATTCTTGCCGGAGAGGAAGGTCTGGGGGGCTACCGGTTTGATGATGTCCGGCTCGGCTTTTGGGTTGGTAATGTGGCCTTGGCCATTATTTTGTTGAACGGGGGCTTGCGCACCTCTTTTGCCACCTTCAGAACCGGGCTGAAGCCAGCCATTTTATTGGCCACGGTAGGTGTCGTGTTGTGCTCGCTGCTGATGGCCTTGGCCGGCGTCTTGTTTGTGGGACTGGATTGGGGCTCAGCCTTGTTGCTGGGCGCTATTGTGGGCTCCACCGATGCTGCCGCTGTGTTTGCCCTGCTCACCCGCTCCGGGGTGGTGTTGAACGAACGGGTCGCCGCGACCCTTGAAATTGAGTCGGGCGTTAATGACCCGATGGCGGTTTATTTGACGCTGGCTTTCATCACGCTGGCCACCATGGCTGACGGCGCACAGTCGCCCTGGAAGACCATGGCCCTGTCTTTTTTGGCCCAATTTGGTTGGGGCACCCTGATCGGACTGGCGAGTGGCTACGCGATGGCGATTTTGCTCAAGGTGATTGCCCGGCGGGACTCAACGGGGGGCATTTTGGCGGTGCTGCTGGGTACGGGTGGCCTCGCCGTTTTTGCCTCGACCGGTCTGCTGGGCGGGTCAGGTTTTCTGGCAGTGTATTTGTTTGGCTTGATTGTGGCCAACCGGGCTAGCGCGGCGGTCGCACCCGCGCTGGCGGCTATCGATGGCTATGCCTGGCTGGCGCAGGCGGGTATGTTTCTTTTACTGGGGTTGCTGGTGACGCCCTCGTCATTGCTGGCTTCGTTGGGTCCGGCGCTGGCGGTGTCTCTAGCCTTGATCTTTGTTGTGCGCCCAGTAGCCGTTTGGTTGTGTTTAATCCCTTTTCGGTTTACCTCGCGCGAGACTTGGTTCATCTCTTGGGTGGGCTTGCGCGGCGCTGTCCCCATTGTGTTGGCGCTGTTTCCGTTGCTGGCCAACTTACCGCAGGCCGGGCTGATTTTTAATATTGCGTTCGTCGTTGTTTTAGTGTCGCTGTTGTTGCAAGGCACGACGATTGGCGTGATGGCACGCCGCTTGGGTGTCGCCATGCCAGACCCCGAGGACGAGAAGCGGGTGCGCGCCGTTTTCGGGGACTTTGCGCTGGACCCCAAAATGCCCGTGGGGCCGGTCTGTGCGTTCTACGGCCTGCCCGCCCCTGAAGACCCCTCCATTCCACTTGGAGACTGGGTCGCCTCCAAGCTGGGGCGTCCCCCGATTGCCGGGGACAGTGTCCAGATCGATACCGCCACATTGGTGGTACGAAAATTGGTGAATGGCCGTATTTCAAGCATTGGCCTCAGCCTAGAAGAGCCAGAGGAGGATGACTCTGATGACGACGGCCCTTCTAATTCTTCTCCTGCATCTCGCTAACCGCCTTTGGCTCGACGCGCCGGGCGTCTTGCATCAGCGCTTTCATCGGGTCGATAGGTTGTGAGCGGTCTTCGATGGCCGCTGAATTGGGAATTTCTTGTGTCATGGGCATTTCAAGCTGTTGCATGATCTGGTCGGCGTTGAGGAGGTCCGGCTTTTCGATGCCGCCAGTGACCAGCACCGGAAACATCATCACCGCCACCACCATAACCAGTTGCAGCAGGATAAAGGCCACAGAGCCTTTGTAAATCTCGATGGTTTCGACGGCCTTGATGGGCTTGCCTGTCACCCGGTCTTTGTAGTTGAATTTGGCGGCCACGCTGCGCAAATAGAACAAAGCAAAGCCAAATGGCGGCGTCAGAAAAGAGGTTTGCAACGTCATGGCAATGATGACGCCAAACCAGATCATCGCCTGATCGGGCGTCATGCCGGGCACCAGTCCGGGCAGAATCTTCTCGGCGACAGGCGCCAGCAACGGCACGATGATGAAGGCAATTTCAAAGAAGTCGATGAAGCAACCCAACACAAAGACCAACAAGGTCACCACAATTAAAAAGCCCAGCGCGCCACCGGGAATCTGGTCAAACAGGTGTTCAACCCAAATGTGGCCGTCAGCCGCGTTGAAGGTAAAGCTGAACACCGTCGAACCAATCAGGATAAACATCACAAAAGAGGCCAATTTAGCGGTGTTCTCCAGCGCCTGCTTCATCAGCGGCAGGCTCATACGGCGTTTGATCAGAGCCAGAACGAGCGCGCCCAAGGCGCCCATGGCACCACCTTCCGTTGGCGTGGCCACGCCCAGAAAAATTGTGCCCAACACCAAAAATATCAGAATCAGCGGGGGCATCAAGACAAAAGTAACTTGCTCAGCCAGCCGGGACAACAAGTGCAGTCGAGACACACGGTTGACGATAGCCAGCATCAAGCCCGTGAGCGAGGCCAACGTCAGCGACAAAATGACAATCTCATCGCCCGGCGAAGCGGTGGCACGTTCCAGCCAGCGGGTCATGAGTTCGTTGTGCACTTGCGACCAGCCATAACCGACGCCCGCACAGATCAGCATCAGTACCAATAGCGAGCGGTGACCCGACTGGCCGTTGTCTTCTTTGTAAAGCAGCGCCTCCGGCGGCAAGGCCGGCACCATGGCCGGCTTGAAGATGGCGACAGCGACGATAAACAAGATGTATAAACCGACCAGCATCAAGCCAGGAATCAGCGCGCCGGCATACATATCACCCACGGAGCGACCCAGTTGGTCTGCCAACACAATCAGCACCAGTGAGGGCGGCAGAGCCTGTGCCAGCGTGCCCGAGGCGGTGATGGTGCCAGTGGCGATGGTTCGGCTGTAGCCATAACGCAGCATTACCGGCAGCGAAATCAGACCCATTGAAATCACGGCAGCCGCCACCACGCCGGTCGTGGCGGCCAGCAAGGCACCCACCAAAATGACGGCAATCGCCACGCCCCCACGCACCGGGCCAAACACTTGGCCCACGGTTTCAAGCAAATCCTCGGCCATGCCGGATCGCTCCAGAATAATTCCCATGAAGGTAAAGAAGGGAATCGCCAGCAGCGTTTCGTTTTGCATGATGCCAAAAATACGCAGTGGCAGAGCCTGAAACATCACGGCTGGAAAAAGCCCGGCTTCAATGCCGATATACCCAAATGCCAGCCCGCAAGCGGCCAGCCCGAAGGCCACCGGAAAACCCGTTAACAGCAGGGCAAATAGCCCGCAGAACATGAGGGGCACAAATTGTTGCGCCAAAAAAGTGGTCTGCATTTAGTGTTCTCCGACCCGCAGGCCTGCGCTGGGGGTTGCGATATCTGGTTGTGACTCGGGGGCATTTGAGGGACCGTCTTCGTCATCCAGGACATCCGGGCCTTGGCCTGTCAGAAAAGCAACACGCTTGATCAACTCGGAGAGGCCTTGCAGCATCAGCAGGAAAAAGCCCAAAGGAATGAGCGCATAAGCGGGCCAGCGAATCAGCCCGCCCGCGTTGTACGACATTTCACCACTGGCGAGCGCCTGGGTAAAAAAGGGCCAACTCAGCGATATCGTGATCAGGCAGAACGGGAATAACACCGCCACAATACCGACCACATCAATCCAGTTGCGGGCACGAAGACTCAGTTTGGAAGAGACAAAATCGATGCGGACGTGGGAATTTTTCAAAAATCCATAGCCTGCGCTCAACATGAAAACAGCAGCAAACAAGTACCACTGAATTTCAAGCAGACTGTTGGAGCTGATGCTAAAAATCTTGCGAACAATGGCATTGCCCGCACTGATCAGCGTAGTCGCCAGAATCAGCCACATCGAAAATTTGCCGATCCGGGTGCTGATCATATCGATCAGTCGGGACAGCGCGAGAAGAAAAATCATAGTGTGATCCGCCGATTTGAAATTGAGAATTAACCGACAAAAAAAGTTGCCCTATGTTAATAGCTCAATCGACAGAAATTCACTGATCTGTATGCCAACACCAACGCCACTCAATAAAGCCTGGCGAGGCGTTCGGCGCCTGCGATGGCCCTTCATGCGTCACGCCAAGCCGACACCGCTGCGCTTGATAAGGCGCAAATTAGACAAAAAGTTTTCAGAGAAGATGCCCGCCTAGTAAGACAAACTTTTTGGAAGCGCTGGAAGGTTCTTGTGCTAACCAGTCGCGAACACATAAAAAGGATCGCTATGAGGTTTTATTTATTTGAACGCCAGGCCGATGCGTACATCCGCAAATCCCGCGAGTATCTGGACGAGGCCCGAGCGAGACGGGTTGAGCATCAGGCAGCAGCTGAGCACCACAGCGCGCTGACCCAAATGTATGCGGAGCGAATAGCCCGTATTGAGGACGAGTTGAGTGATGCGTTTCAGGTTCGCTCAAGCAGTAATGGTCAGCCTGTTGAGGACGCAGATGATGAAGGCGTTCGTCTTAAGCCGGAGTCAGTGGTGGTCTATACCTCGCGCACGCAGCACGTTGGAAAAACGAGTACGGCTTAGGCGGTTGAAATTTCGGGGACCGTGTTGTGTTGGGGCGCACCGCCATCGGCAGCGCGCCCCAATTTATCAGGCGTTAGGCTGAAGCGGTCATGGCCCCCCGGAAGATGCCTTCAATTTCGGCTTGGCTGGCTTTGCGCGGATTGGTTAACCCACAAGCATCGTTGAGTGCATTGGTAGCCAGCAAAGGAATGTCAGCTTCCTTCACGCCTAGTTCGCTCAGGCTGGCGGGAATGCCGATGTCTTTGGCGAGTTGGCGGATGGCGGCAATGCACGCATGCGCGCCTTGCTCGGCATCCAGGCCTTTCACATCCACATCCATGGCGCGGGCCACGTCAGTCAGGCGGGCCGCTGAGGTGCTTACGTTGAACGTCTCCACATGTGGCAGCAGCAAGGCATTGCACACGCCATGTGGCAAGTCGTAGAGGCCGCCGAGTTGGTGCGCCATGGCGTGAACGTAGCCCAGAGACGCGTTGTTGAACGCCATCCCGGCCAGAAATTCAGCGTAAGCCATTTGCTCGCGGGCGGGCAAGTTGTCACCATGCGCGACGGCGGTGCGCAGGTTGCGGGCAATCAGTTCGACCGCCTTCAAGGCGCAGGCGTCGGTGATCGGTGTGGCGGCGGTGGACACATAGGCTTCTACGGCGTGGGTGAGGGCGTCCATGCCGGTGGCAGCGGTCAAACCTTTGGGTTTGGCCAGCATCAATTCCGGATCGTTAACCGACATGATGGGCGTCACGTTGCGGTCCACGATGGCCATTTTGATGTGCCGTTCTTCATCGGTGATGATGCAAAAACGGGTCATTTCAGCGGCGGTGCCAGCGGTGGTGTTGATGGACACCAGCGGCAGTTGTGGTTTGGCGGATTGGTCAACGCCTTCGTAGTCGGCAATCTCACCGCCATTGGAGGCGCACAGGGCAATGCCCTTGGCGCAGTCGTGCGAGGAGCCGCCACCCAGCGAGATGACGAAATCACATTGGTGCTCTTTCAATTGGGCCAATCCGGCTTTGACGTTGCCGACGGTCGGGTTCGGTTTGGCACCGTCAAACACGACGGACTCAATCTTTTGCTCGGTCAGCAGCGCTTGGATTTTTCCTGCCACGCCCAGTTTGTTGAGCACGCTGTCGGTGACGATGAGCGCCTTTTGAAAGCCGTAACCGCGAATCGCCAGAACGGCTTCTGGTAAACAGCCAGCGCCCATGATGTTGACGGAAGGAATAAAAAAAGTGGTTGACATGAGAATCTCCTGTGAACGAATTTAGTGAAAGAACGTGGGGTGCAATGAAATTGCAAGACCCCCTTGTCGTGCCGGACTTGATTCGGCACGACAAGTTGTTGAGGGTTATGAATGGCGGATTGCAGCCGCCATGACAGCCTTTGCCGCAGCGGCTGTCTCTTTTTCTCAAGCCTAGAAGAAGCCGAGTTTTTTCTCGCTGTAGCTGACCAGCAGGTTTTTGGTTTGCTGGTAGTGGTCAAGCATCATCTTGTGGTTTTCGCGGCCAAAGCCTGATTCTTTGTAGCCGCCAAAGGTGGCGTGTGCCGGGTAGGCGTGGTAGCAGTTGGTCCAGACGCGACCAGCCTTGATGGCACGCCCCATGCGGTAGGCCACATTGCCGTCACGGCTCCACACGCCAGCGCCCAGGCCATAAAGCGTGTCATTGGCAATCGCTAACGCCTCGGCCTCATCTTTGAAGGTCGTCACGGCCAGCACCGGGCCAAAGATTTCTTCCTGAAAAACACGCATCTTGTTGTTGCCCTTGAACAGGGTCGGCTGCACGTAGTAGCCACCTTCCAGGTCACCACCTAGATGCGCTTGATCGCCACCAATCAACAGCTCGGCGCCTTCTTGTTTGCCAATATCCATGTAGGACATGATCTTGTTCATTTGCTCTTTGGAGGCTTGCGCGCCCATCATGGTGTCGGTATCCAGCGGGTTGCCGTGCTTGATGAGTTTGATGCGCTCCAGGCACCGTTCCATGAACTCGTCATAGATGGATTCCTGAATCAACGCCCGCGAAGGGCAGGTGCACACCTCGCCTTGGTTGAAGGCGAACAGCACCAGACCTTCAATGGCTTTGTCGTAAAAACTGTCGTCCTTGCGAGCGATGTCAGCAAAGAAGAGGTTAGGCGACTTGCCGCCCAATTCCAGAGAGGCCGGAATCAGGTTGGTAGCCGCAGCCTGGGCAATGACGCGACCGGTTGCCGTGGAACCGGTGAACGCGATTTTGGCAATGCGTTTGCTGGTGGCCAGTGGCATTCCGGCTTCGCGGCCATAGCCGTTGACGATATTAAGCACGCCGGGCGGCAGCAAGTCAGCAATCAGGTCCACCAAAATCAAAATGCTGATGGGGGTCGATTCAGCTGGTTTGAGGACGATGCAGTTGCCTGCAGCCAGCGCCGGGGCGAGTTTCCAGGCGGCCATCAGAATCGGAAAGTTCCAGGGAATAATCTGACCGACCACGCCGAGCGGCTCATGAAAATGGTAGGCCACCGTGTCACCGTCAAGGTCAGACAGGCCGCCTTCTTGAGCGCGCACACAGCCCGCAAAGTAGCGAAAGTGGTCGATAGCCAGCGGAATATCGGCGTTCAGTGTTTCACGGATAGGTTTGCCGTTGTCAACGGTTTCGGCGTAAGCCAGCAGTTCAAGGTTGGCTTCCAGACGATCCGCGATTTTAAGTAACACGTTGGAGCGGTCAGCCGGCGACGTGCGACCCCATTGATCAGCGGCGGCGTGAGCGGCGTCAAGCGCCAGTTCAATGTCTTCGGCGCCAGAGCGGGCGGCTTTTGTATAAGGCTGGCCAGTGATGGGGGTGACTACATCAAAGTATTCGCCTTTGATTGGGGCGACGAATTGGCCACCAATGAAGTTGTCGTAATGGGCCTTGTAGGCTATCTTGGCATCAGCGGTGCCGGGGGCTGCGTAGATCATGGTGTCTCCTCGTATGTTTACGATTGTTTAAAGTTTGACCCTTACGGGCACCAACACACTATCAAGTCCCGTGCCAACAGCTGTTGCGGGCGCTAGACGCTTGATTAACAACAACTTTTTGTTATTTCTATATACGTCATCCCCTACGGTGTAACGTTCCAATAGGTGACACCTGTCTCATAACGGTACAGTTTTCCGGGTTTCTGGCGGGCATTAAAAGTGACGGCTTGGGTGCGCCGCTACACTGCAAAAAGAACGGATAAAAAATCTGTCCAGGAGACAACAAACATGCCCACTACCTCACCTGCCCTGGCTTTGAGCGAAGCCCGTCAGCAGCTACTTGAACACGGCGATTGCTCGCCTGAAGGCGTTGACGAATGGGTTGCCCGTTCGTGGCGGCGCAGCTTGGCGGCGGGTCTGCTGCCCGCCGGGCGACAGACGGACATCGAACATGCCAGCGATTCGGGCCTGCGTCATACGCGGGCTTGTAACCACGATTTATTGGCGCATTCCCAGCCGGTGATGGAATACCTGTTTGAGCAGGTTCATCAGAGTCAGGGCATGGTTGTTTTGGCGGACAACCGGGGCACATTAATGCATACCTTGGGCCATGCCGATTTTTTGGGCAAAGCTGACCGTGTGGCGCTGAGTTGCGGCGCCTCGTGGCACGAGCAACACCGGGGCACCAATGCCATCGGCACGGCGCTGGCCGAGGCCCGGGGTGTCGAAATCCACGGCGCTGAACACTTCTTTGAACGCAACGATTTTTTGACCTGCACGGCGGCCCCGATTCAGTCGGCCAGCGGCGTGTTGATGGGCATTCTTGATATTTCCGGCGACCAGCGCAGCGGACATCCGCATACGTTGGGACTGCTCAATATGGCGGCCCGCATGATTGAGAACCGTTTAATTGTGGCCACCTGTCAACGTCATATTCGCCTGCACTTGCACGCGCATCTTGAGGGCATTGGCACCGTGGCGCAAGGCATTGTGGTGCTCTCCGACGATGGCTGGATTGTGGGCGCCAATAGCGCCGGTCGGGCCTTGATGCACTTGGCGTCCAGTGATCTGGGTGTCACGCTGCTGGACCGAATTCTGGACGTGCGGCTAGACGAATTGCTCGCGCGACACAAGCGCCGTCCCGATCAGCCGACGCAAGTTCACCTGCAGAATGGTTCAGCGCTTTTTGTGCAAGTGCATTGGAGTCCGGCCCCGTCTGCGGCGGCCCCTCTTATTAATGTCAGCAAATCCGGTATCGCCCAAACCGATGCCCTGAGTCGTCTCGACACCGGCGACCTGTGCTGGCGCCGCGCCAGCGACAAAGCGCGGCGCGTGTTGGGCAAACCGATTGCGCTGTTGATTCAAGGTGAATCAGGGGTGGGCAAAGAGGTTTTTGCCCGCGCCGCGCATGACAGCAGCCCGCGCCGTGACGGGCCTTTTATCGCCATCAATTGCGCGGCTTTGCCAGAAAACCTGATTGAATCCGAGTTATTCGGCTACGCCCCCGGCGCCTTTACCGGTGCGCGCCGCGAAGGCAGTCTTGGCCGTTTGCGCGAGGCGCATGGCGGCACGCTGTTTCTGGATGAGATTGGCGATATGCCGTTGACGATGCAAACCCGTTTGTTGCGCGTATTGGAAGAGCGCCAGGTGACGCCTCTGGGCGGTGGGCGCCCGGTCGATGTGGATTTTGCCTTGATCAGTGCCACCCATTGCAAGCTGCGTGAAGCCGCTGATCAGGGCACGTTTCGCAGTGACTTGTATTACCGGCTGAACGGCCTGACCGTGCAACTTCCCGCCTTGCGCGAGCGCACTGATTTTCAGGCGCTGACGCAGCGCCTGTTAAGCCGCCTCAACCCTGAACTTGAACTTCACCTCGACCCTGAACTACTGACGCTGTTGAGTCGCTATGCGTGGCCTGGCAACCTGCGGCAATATGCGGGTGTGCTGCGCACCGCCAGTGCCATGCTGGATGCCGGTGAGGTGTGCATTGGCTGGCAGCATTTGCCGGATGATGTGGCGCAAGACCTTGCTGATTTGAAGCAACCAGCCACGCACGCGGTCGCGGTTAGCGCCTCACAGAATCTTGAAGCCCTGTCCCGCGTGGCCATTCAGCAGGCGCTGGAATGCAGCTGCGGCAATATCTCGCAAGCGGCCCGCCGCCTCGGGATCAGTCGGCAAACGCTGTACCGAAAACTGGGTGATTGAGTGGGTGTCCACGCGGTTTTTGTGATGCTCAAATTAGCCGTTGCTGCAGCGACGCATCGGCCAACGGGCGCAACCGGGCATAGTGCAGCAACTCGGCCAAGCGTGCCCCTTTGGTCTGCCACTCGGTCACCACGTTTTCTGCCAGCAACACGTAATGCCACGGCGCGCCGCCACGTTGTTGCGCACTCAAATTGTTGATGCGTTCGCACCAAGCCAGCGCGGCTTTGCGTTTGCGTTGCACGTTGGGATGAATGGTTTGTTGCTGTGCTTTGGTCTCCACCAAATACACCGCATCGTCTGTGCGCACCAGAAAGTCCGGCGAATAAAACGCGGGCAGCCCGTCATCTTTCACGTAACGCAGGCGGGCAAACGTGTGGCTGTTTTCGCTGAGCTTGCAAAACGCTTCAACCTGCGTATCCGCTTGCGCCCAATAAATGAACGTGCGCTCCAACCCACCATTGCGCGCAGGCCAAGCCAGCCGGGTGTAAATGCATTTGGACACTGCGACCGAATGACTCTCGCGCATCATTAGGCGCGGCACTTCTGACAAACGCCGCAAATACACCTCGGTTTGCCCGGTGACGTGTTTTTGTTCCGATTCCAACAACGCCACGGCAAACACCTGGGTGATGTGATCCACCACGAGCTGCAGCAGCAACACGCGCCAGTTTTCGCCCGCCATCGGATTGAAGGCGTCGTCAAAGAGTTGCGTCCAGATGTAGTCATCCAGCCAGCCCGTCAGTTCCGCTGTGTTGACTTGCAAATAGGGCTTGGCGAGATGCGTTGCAATTTTTCCGCCCTTAGAACCTGTTCACGATCTTTAAGCCTGTAAAAATAGGCTCATGAGAACCAAGCAATACCCCAGTGATATCAGTCGCGAGCAATTTGAACAAATTGAGTCTTTGCTGAGCAGCATCCGCAAAAAGACAAAACCACGCAC